>NZ_CP098806.1:627000-940500 GCF_023822005.2 Dyadobacter fanqingshengii | reverse complement strand
TGAAATCCAAGTTTATGCAGTCGGCGCGGATCTATGCGACCACGAGAAACCTGGCAACATTCACCAAATTCACGGGCGGCGATCCTGACCTGATCCAGGTGAACGGATTGTATCCGGGTGTGCGCATCAATGGTGACAACAATGGCACGCTGGATTATTATCCTTCCACCACGCAGCTTCTGCTTGGTTTACAGCTTACTTTCTAATTTCTGAAAATACCAAATTGCCAAAAATGAAAAGCAATCCTATTTCAAAATACATGCTCCGGTTTGCTGCCTGTGCACTGCTCTCGGTGACGGCGGGCTGCACCAACCTGGACGAAGAATTATACGACCGGATCACCTCCGAAAACTTCCTGCAAACGCGGGACGACGTGACGAGGGACTTTTTGCGGGCATTCGAACACAGCTACTGGAGCATTCAGGGCGGCAGCACGTTCATGCTGCAAGAAAACAGCTCCGATGAAATGATGACGCCAAACCGCCAGGGCGACTGGTTTGACGGCGGCCAGTTCCAGCGCGTGCATTACCACACCTGGACGCCGCAGGACGGCTACACAAGCGATGCCTGGAACGCACTTTACGGAGGCGTGACGCTGGCTACCAACTCATTGGAAGATTTGGAAGGCATTACGGACCCTACCAAATTCGATATGACGCGCGAGGAGCTCGATGGGATGATCGCGGAATTGAAAGTGCTTCGCGCCTGGCTGAACATTCGTTTGCTGGATTTTTACAGAAACATTGTCATAGTTACCAAAGTAAAAGGGCAAACGGAAGGTGGTGTGCAGGCTACTCCGCAGGAGGCATTTGCTTTCATCGAGCAGGAATTGAAAGACGCGCTTCCAAAACTTTCGACCAACACGACATTGGGTGATAATGTAACGGGACGCTGGACGCAAGGCGGCGCGGCTGCACTGCTGGTAAGGCTTTACCTGAATGCAAAAGTGTACACCGGCACGGATCGTTTTGCAGATTGCGCAACATTCGCCCAGGACATTATCGACGGGAAATATGGAGCTTATGCGCTTGAAAGCCGGTGGGATGCACCATTTGACTACACCAATCCAACATCGAAAGAAACCATTTTCGGTTTTCCCGGCAGCTTTGCGCAAACGCACTGGCAGTATGACGGTGGCATGTATTTCTGGATGCTTCCAAACCTCGCGCCAAGCTATTTTGGCTTCACCGATTTCGGCAATGCCAACCCCAAATATGCCATGCAACCGGGACGCGATGTGGATAGTGTCGAATACAGCTTTGCATTGGGCAAGCCGTTTATCAAGTTCCAGAAATATAAGGATGATCTGCGTTTGAAAAAATACAAAAACCTGGGCAACAGCAAGCGCGATGGAATGTTCCTGTACGGCTATCTGCCTTATACGAACCCGGCTGGAAAAGCGGACACAGTAAGAGGTTTCAAAGGCCCTTATCCCCTGTTCCTGCGTGATCAGGTTGGTAAATTTCTGGATGCAAAACCGGGAACAAAAATCGCCGACAAGGTTTCGAACATGAACAATGCAGACAACAACTCGGGTCTTTATCCGGTGAAATATCCGTATTACCCAAGCGACGATGCGAACAAAATCTCGTCGGCATATGCGGAGGTTCGTTTTGCCGAAATTTATTATGCATTGGCAGAATGCAAATACAGGGCGGGCAACAAAGCGGCGGCTGCCACATTGCTGAATGCGGTCCGCAAACGCAACTATCCAGCCGGCTCACCGAGTTTGTACAAGGCGGACGGCAGTCAGCTGACCGACCAGGAAATGCTGGACGAATGGATGCGTGAATTCCTCGCAGAAGGCAGAAGAAGAACGGACCTGATCCGTTGGGGCGTGTTCAGCACGGGAACCTGGTGGGATAAAAAGCCTGATGGCGACAACCACACGGACATCTTCCCGATCGGTCAGAATGTATTGAACTCTTCACCGCAGTTGAAGCAAAATCCAGGTTACTAAAACATATTTAAATGAAATTTCGCAAGTTTATGGTCGGGCCACGTATGGTCGGGCCACGCCTGGCCGGGCCACGTCTGGCTGTGCTGAGTGCCGCAATAATCGTTGCGGTACTTGGCTCAGCCTATCGCGGCCCGGCCTATCGCGGCCCGGCCTATCGCGGCCCGGCCTATCGCGGCCCGGCCTATCGCGGCCTGACCAGCACTTTTTACTTAAAGCCAGGCACCAGCCCTGGCTTTTCAGACGTTAAGCGACCGCGTGAAGCGTGGGTTTTACGCTCGGTGCTCGATGCCAGGCCAAGGATTCTCAGCATTGCATTGCACGACAATCTCTGGCTCGCCTACAACACCAAAACGGCTTCATTATACAAAGCCTGGGCAGGCAAGATCAATTTCAGCGGGCCGGTTTACACATCTTCGCACGGCCCGCAGCCTGTTTCGGAAGGAACGACTTACATGGAAGAACCGGACCAAAATCCGTGGCGCATTACAGCCGATAGCAAGGAAGTTACGCCGGAGATCAGCTACAAAGGCCACACGATCCTGGACAATCAGGTTACATTGAAATACGAGCTGGATTATCAGGGTAAAAAGATTTCAGTTGAAGAGAAGCCTGAATTTTTTGATGCCGGGAATGGCAAAGCTGGTTTTGAGCGGGTCTTTACAGTTTCGAATGCCCCTGCTGACATTTTGTTGTCGCTGAATTTGCATTTGAATTCGCTTTCAGTTGATACCGACTACAAGACAAATGGGAAATTCCTGGGCGTTAAAAGCAAGGAAATGGCTGGAAACCAATCCTTCATCGCGATGAATGGAAAGTTGATCCTCAATAATAATGGTAAAACCAATTTTTCCGTAAACCTGACCAAGAAACCGGCGCAGCCACAGACCGCGTTACAAGAAAGCAAAGCCGATATGGTGACAGGACTTTTTGCCAAAAGTGATTGCAACACTTGCCATAACCAGGAAGTGAAAACCGTGGGCCCTGCTTACAAGGCCATTGCTGAGCGTTACGAAAACAATGACAAAAACAAGAACGCGCTGGTAACCAAAGTGATCAAGGGCGGTGCAGGCAACTGGGGACAAATTGCCATGTCGCCGCACCCGGATTTGAAAAAGGTAGATGCGGAAACGATGGTTTCCTACATTTTGGAACTGGATGCGGACAAGGAACGAGCGCAGGCGGCAAGCAAATTAATGCCAAAGCCGGCCTACCCTATTATTCTCAAATCCATTGTTCCCACAAAAGTTGCGACGGCGTCGGAGAAGCCCGGCCTGGCGCGGCCCGGCCTGGCGAGGCCCGGCCTGGCGAGGCCCGGCATTGCTGTGAACATTTACCAGTTTGCCAGCGGCATAGGCGGTGTTCCTGAAATCAACGATGAAATGTTACCTGTGAAATCCGGATCTATTAATGCATTGCATTTGGACGACCAGGACTTTGGTGATTTGAAAGACAATTTCGCCATTTACGCCAGCGGTTATATCAACATTAAGAAGACTACCAACATTGTTTTCCGACTAGTCTGTGACGACGGCGGGAAGCTTTTTATTGATGATAAATTGGTGATTGACAATGGTGTTAATCACGCTTTGCAGCCTACGGACGGGGAAATTATTCTGAAACCGGGCAAACATCCATTCAAGGTGGAGTATTATCAGGGCGCTTTTGGCAAAGGACTTTCTTTGCAATGGCAGCCTTATGGCAGCAAGGAATTCGTGGTGGTTCCCCCAAGCGTTTTTACCTACAAAGGCGCAGACATTAAAAGGACCGGACAAACGCCCGTTGATGTTAAAAAAGAAAACATTCCCGGCGACAGATCGCCATTGGTTGCCGTGCATCCAAGCTTCACATTGGCGCAGGCGCGACCGGACAATTTCCAGCCAAGAGTGGGCGGAATGGATTTTCTGGCGGATGGCAGAATGGTTGTCAGCACCTGGGATTCACTGGGTTCCGTTTACATTGTGGACGGCCGCAAAGCCGCGACGCCGAATGACATCAAGGTAAAGCGCATTGCCTATGGCTTAGCCGAGCCGCTGGGTCTGAAAGTGGTGGATGATGAAATTTACATCATGCAAAAACAAGAACTCACCAAGCTGGTGGACCTGAACAACGACGAGCTCATTGACGAGTATCAGACCATTTGCAATGGCTGGAAAGTCTCAGCCAATTTCCATGAATTTGCTTTCGGGCTGGTTTACAAAGACGGTTACTTCTACGGAACGCTCGCCACGGCCATTAATCCCGGCGGCGCCAGCACCAAACCACAAATCCCGGATCGTGGCAAAGTGGTGAAAATCTCCAAGAAAGACGGCTCGTTTACATTCGTAGCATCCGGTTTGCGCACGCCGAATGGCATTGGGCTTGGCGTTGATAATGAAATATTTATCGCCGACAACCAGGGCGACTGGCTGCCTGCGAACAAAATCATTCACTTGCAGGAAGGCGCCTGGTATGGTTCACGTTCTGTTGATTTTGAAGGAACAGCGGACAGGAAGGAAAAGCCGCCCGTTGTGTGGCTTACGCAGGATGAAATTGGCAATTCGCCAAGCCAGCCGGCAAGGTTGAATGTAGGTCCTTACCAAAATCAAATGATTCACGGCGATGTGACGCACGGCGGGATCAAGCGCGTGTTTGCCGAAAAAGTGAATGGTGCTTACCAGGGCGCAGTGTTCCGGTTTACGCAAGGATTGGAAGCGGGCGTCAACCGTCTGGCCTGGTCGCCAGACGGCTCGCTTTACCTGGGCGGTGTGGGTTCTACGGGTAACTGGGGACACGCCGGAAAATTCGGTTATGGACTGCAAAAGCTGACATTCAATAACAAAATGGCATTTGAAATGTTGGCTGTAAGGGCAAAATCGGACGGTCTGGAAATTGAATTTACTGAGCCAATGAAAGAAGGCGTAGGGGAAACCGCAGCCGATTATGAGATCCGTCAATGGTGGTTTAAACCCACTGGAGATTACGGCGGGCCTAAGTTGGATGAAGAAAACCTGGCAGTAAAAGCGGTAAAAGTTTCAGCCGACCGCAAGAAAGTTTCCTTGCAGCTGACGGGCATGAAGCCCAAGCACATGGTATACATTCATTTGAACAGAAAAAACATCACTAGCCAAAACGGCAGCAACTTATGGAGCACGGAAGCCTGGTACAACATGAATGAAATACCGAAGTAAGCTGGCTGTAATCCATACTGTTCTTCAAATAAAATGCTCGCTTTACTATTAAAGCGAGCATTTTATTTGAAGAACAGTTTTTGATTCGCCAATGCCTGCATTTCTCTGAAAAGTCCGATTTGTACAATTTTTGGGGTTGCAGGCTCGCTAGTTTTGTATAACAAATGCAAGCGAAAATGGATGAAGGCAGGCATTGCTCCACCTTATGAATGGAGCATCTAATTTCTAGAAATTGGACGATTTTTATCATCCAATTTGCATATAAGTTTGTATTACCAATAAGCGTAATCCGGAATTGCGTTTTGCAAATTGTTACCGCGACAAGAAAAATTAAGCATTATCTATTAGCCATGAAAACAAAAAAAAGCCATGAAAACCATTTTAAAAGTATTTGCCTGTTATTTCTTCTTGCAATCGGCTGCACATGCCAAAACCAGTGATGACGTTGACAATAAAAGCGCCAAATCCTTCGAGTCGGTAATTTACCCTTTAAAAGACGGCAGACTCAGGATCAATATTACTAATGCCCGGTTGGAAAGAATGGTTGTTATCATGAAGAATGAGGAAGGCGTCGTCATTCAAAAGAATTTCATAGACAAAAAGTGTGAGAAAGCGGGAATCACTTATGACGTTTCGAATTTGGAGAGGGGAAAATATAAGATATATATCCGCAACAAAAAGGACGCTGAAATCAAAGATTTTAACATAGAAGAAGTAAAAGCGCAACACCGGTTCATCACTATGAATGTGGTAGATTAACTCTGTTTTTTTATCTGAACTATTGTTAAAAATCCAGCCTTGAAAAGTCGTCCCAAAGGAAGTGCTTTGTTGTTATTCAAAATTACCTGATCAGCATTATAGCTGGAAATTTTATCCAGCGCGATAATGAATGATTTGTGAATTCTTACAAAAGAATTTAATGGCAATTTCTCTTCCATATAACCAAGCTTTTCGGAAGCGATATAGGATTTGTCTTTTGTATGCACTTTAATGTAATCGGCCAGCCCTTCTATGTAAAGAATATCTTTCAGGAAAACTTTGACCTGGTCCCTGCCGACTTTGAAAAACATGTAAGCGTGATCGTCATTTTTCTGCGTATCCATTGTTGCAGCCTGGCCGCTTTGGTAATGCATATATTTGGCGATCGCCTTCATAAATCTTTCGTGGGTAATCGGCTTGACCAGATAGTCGAAAACGTCTATTTCGAACGCTTCCGCGGCATATTCGCGGTATGCGGTCGTCAGGATTATTCTTGGCGTGTATTTTAATGATCTTACTAATTCCAAACCTGAAATCCTGGGCATCCGGATGTCCAGAAAAACGATGTCGACTGAATTTTTTTGCAGGAAAGTGAATGCATCCAGCGCATTACTTAAAGAAGCAGCAACTTCAAAACCATCCAGATCTGACAAGTGCAACTTAATCAGTTCTCTTGCCGGTTCTTCGTCATCGACGATTAAACACCTGATCATTCTTTTCGATTTGGATTTTTAATATGACAAGGTAAGAATTAGGCCCTTCAATAATTTTAAGTTCATGCTGACGGGGGTAGATCAATTGTAATCTTTTTCTGACGTTTAATAAACCGATGCCACCAACATTTGGTATTATTTGTTCTGAAATTTCATCCCGGCTATTCTCAATCATAATTGAAAACTTTTCCACTTCCCGCGACGCATCAATCCTGACCCAACTTTTTTCAACAGAATCACCTACGCCATGCTTAAAACAATTTTCGACCAACGGCAATAACAGCAGCGGCGCTATTTGCAGATCATTTATCTCATCAAAAATATTGACAGACAAATCTACTTTTTTGCCATACCGGTTTTTTTGAAGTTCAATGTAATGTCTGATATAATCAATCTCGGCGGTCAATGCCACTTTATCCCTGGACGTATGATATAAATTGTAATCCAGAAATCCGGATAAATGTGCAATTAAAACAGCCGTTTCCGGACTGCTTTTAAATGCCGTAGCGTATATATTATTCAATGTATTAAAAACGAAATGCGGTTGAACCTGGGCTTTCAGCAAATCCAGTTCCGCGCGTGTATTCTGCTGCAATAATTCCTGCACCCGCTGCCTTTCCTCATACCAGTATCGAATGAAATAGTATAGGGCATACAAACCGGTTATTGCGTACAGGTTTACAAATTCAACCAGCAATTTCGCCCAGGAAATGAATGGCATATTCAGCGCCTGCGGAAAATAACGTGGGTATATAAAATAGTAATTGACATAACGCCTGGCCAGCAGCAACGCAAGAGAAACCAAAATTGCCCCGAGATAGAATGCGGCTTTCCGATCTTTTTGATAATAATGTCGAAAGAAAACATGGACAGCCACCACCGAGAAAATCAGTGACACGGGCAGCGCCATGCAGGCATTGATAAAATAGCCATCATAATCCCCGTATAGCGACGCCAGTCCGAGCCACTGGTACAAAAAATACAGCAGCCAGAACAGGGCATTGAATGCTGTATCATTGGTGGATCTCATTGTTCTGTTTTTGAGGCAAGATAAATGTTTTAGACTTTGAATGTTCGCCGTCAGTGCACCCCGACGAGCGGATTTCGACCAACGACGTTATTTTTCGGTCAACACCGGATACCGATAATTTGGGTTGTGTACAGAATATAGAAATGCAAATGCGTCCGGGATCCTACATTTGCTTATGACAAATAAGCATTCCATCACAATGAAAAAACTGATAGCAGCAGGCAGGGCATTTTATGCATCGGCACTGATCGTATATGGCATACAGCAACTCTATTTCGGCACATTCAGGGACGTATTTTTCTCGGTTTACCAAAAGCGTTTGCCGTTGTTGAATGTGTTTTCCTATGTTTTCGGCGCGTATCTGATTGCCACAGGAATTCTCATTTTGGTGGCGGGAAAAGGCCGGAAGGCTTCACTGATCCTTGGAAGCGTATTTATGGCGCTGTTCCTGGGGACCCATATCACATACGAACTATTTTCCGAACCCAACAAATTGTATCATTTGGGTTTATGGACGACCCCGCTTAAAGAACTGGCGCTTGCAGGAGGCGCTTTTGTGGTCGCCTCTTCATTCAGGACAAATACTGCTGAGAGGCTGGGATTTTTGGAAAAGATTGCGCCGTATGGCAATTTGTTTTTTCTGTATACGATGATAAGCTTCGGAATTTCCCACATTATTTACGCACCCTTCCTGGTCGGGACTGTGCCAAAATGGATCGCGAACGGTGATTTTTGGGTTACGCTAACCGGCGTTACACTGACCGCCAGCGGCATTGCCATCATGCTGGGAATACGAATCAGAATCATTGCCCTGCTACTGTCCCTGCAAATATTTATCTGGGTCTGGCTCGTCCACGTCCCCGGCACATTATCCAACCCGCTGACAGCCAACAGGGGAAATCTGCTGGCTAGTACATTCGACGCGCTGGCATTTAGCGGAACCGCCTTGCTGATATCCCTGACCATGAAAAAGCAGCAGTGGGTGGAAGACGTCGAAAAATGGGGAGAATAGGATCAAATCACTTCATAATTTGTAGGAAGAATGAAAAGGAATGAGAGCATTGATTTCATGCGCGGCCTGGTGATGATCATCATGGCACTGGACCTGTGCTATCACACCATCACATTCTCTACCATTTCCAGCTTCGTTTTGACGAGCTCAGTGATTTTGCAGGTAGCCTTTGGAAACACCTTCCTTAGGTCAATATCTTGATTGTAAGTCAGTTCGGCTTTCAGGGAAGCCATAAATATGTTTTTAATTTCAGTTGCCAGGTTCACTTTACAGATCCCGTTTGAAATAGCCTGCTGCACCTGTAAGTGCGGCACGCCAGAGCTTCCGTGCAAAACCAGGGTCGCCGTAGTTCGCCCGGCAATGCTGCGCAAAAGGTTGATGTCCAGCTTGGGTTCTTCTTTATAAAATCCGTGGGCCGTTCCAATGGCCACAGCAAGCGCATCAACGCCCGTTTCCTCCACAAAAGCAGCTGCCTCGTCCGGTTGCGTAAAGCCGGTTGTCTGATGCGATTGGCCTAGTTTGGCAACGTAGCCCAGCTCTGCTTCCACGTGTGCGTCGTACTTTTTGGCCCGCTCAACCACTTCCCGGGTAAGCCTGACATTTTCCTCAAAAGGAAGCTCGCTGCCATCGATCATCACCGAATCGAAACCCGCATCCAGGCAGCGCTGCACCAGTTCAACCGACCCACCGTGGTCGAGATGAATCCAGCCTTCCACGCCAAATTCTTCCAGTCCGTTGCGGCCGAGGTTTACGGCCGTTTTCAGGCCCATGTAATCAATGGAACTCTGGGTTAATTGCAGGATTACGGGCTGTTTCAAATCCGCTGCCGCCTGCAATACGCCATGCAATGTTTCCAGATCGTAATAATTGGTAGCCAGCAAGCCCTTTTTCAGCAATGTTAATTCGCGTAGTTTTTCTTTCAGTTTCATGACAGGCTTAATTCTATTCCCCAGAAGTCTTTAATATTTTCACTGATTTTGTTGAAGTTGCAGAATGCGCCTGTGCCACCCGCAGCGGTGGTGTTCAACGCGCCCATCAGGTTGCCCTCCCGCAGACATTCTTCCAGGGGTGCACCGGAAATGTATTTTTGAATAAATCCTGCATTAAAAGAATCACCCGCGCCGATGGCATCCACAAAATGCGGCCCTTCAAAAGCGGGCACTGTTAACTGCTGGTCACCGCAAAGGCCCAGACTGCCCTTTCTGCCCACTTTCAGAGCGAGCATATTCAGGTAAGGCCTGACTTTTTCGATGGCGCTGCTTACCGAATCCGTATTGGTCAGCGCCAGCAGTTCCGATTCGTTGGGCATAAAAACGTCTACATACGGCAGGCACCGGGCATAGTCGAAAGCCCATTGCTCAGTAGGGTCCCATTGCAGATCCAGCGATGTGGTCATACCGGCAGCGCGCGCATTCATTAAAATCTGTTCAATGTTGTTTAAAAGTCCCTTCTGAAGGAACAGGCTCGAGACATGCAGATGCTGATAGTTCGCTGGTGCTTCAAAAGGTATATTACTGATCGTCAGCGCATTCATGGCACCCTGGAAGGTCACATTAGCCCGATCCTGTCCGTAGTTCAAAATCAGCGTACACCCTGTTTTCTGATCCGGAAGTCTGGTTACATGCTTGCAGCTGACCGACTTTTGTTCCAGCTCCCGCAAGATGAAGTCACCAAAATAGTCGTCCCCCACCACACCGCAGAAGGTCGTATCCACGCCCATGGCAGCAATGTTGGCAGCCATAATGGCCGAAGAACTGCCCAGGCACATATCCATTTCATCCGCAATCGTCTCCTTGCCCACCTGAGGAAAAGCATGGATTTTATTCAAGATCAAATCGACATTCAGCTCACCTACAACCAATAACTTAGGGTTCATCATATTAAGCCTCCATGTTTTATTCTCTATAAATATTCACGCCCTGTACCACTCTGCTGATCGACCCGGACATGGACGGACTATCGGGGTCGATACCCAAATGCATCGCGCTGAAATAGCCCAATAACTGGCCTACGAGCGTAGTCGCGATCATTTGATATTGGTTCTTCGGATCTATCCGCAGTGCTATTTTACTGCTATTGGGCAGCGACAGTTCAGCCTCGCCACCGATTTGCAGGGACTGGATGGCCCTGGTATCACGCGCAATGTCTTCTGCAAGATCCCGCTCATAACGCATCATGTGCGGATTTCTTGAAAACAAGTACACCATTAAAGTATGCTCATTCACAAATGCCCTTGGCCCATGTCTGAAACCCAAGAATGAATCCGACATGCAAACCAGCTTTCCATCTGTCAATTCGAGCAATTTCAAATGACATTCCTTGGCAATTCCCAGATATTCTCCGGCCCCCAAAAACACCACCCGTTCAAAACCTTTCATTACCAGTGTTTCAAGTAAGAATTTTTGTTCCAGGATGATGTTTCCCTGATCTATCATGTGCTGAATTTTATCAAATTCACCTTCCAGCGAA
Organism: Dyadobacter fanqingshengii; assembly: GCF_023822005.2. Taxonomy (GTDB): domain Bacteria; phylum Bacteroidota; class Bacteroidia; order Cytophagales; family Spirosomataceae; genus Dyadobacter; species Dyadobacter fanqingshengii. The sequence continues at coordinate 929,390 of NZ_CP098806.1, read as the reverse complement.
TCTATCCGCGCCACCAGCAGCACGCTAAGCAGCATGCACGTGAAACTGCTGGTCATCGCCAGGCTTTTATCATTTGTTTCCTCAGGCAGTACAATGCGGTAGATCCGGTTAGCGGCCGCCGTATCCATAGTAGCCAGTGCGCCCTCCCTGTTGCAGGTGATGACCAAATGATAAACCTCATCACAGTGAACATCGGCCAGTTTTACCGTTTCAACGCTCTCCGGACTGTTTCCCGAACGGGCAAACGAGATTAAAAGCGTCGGAACCGAGCGCACAAATACGGATTTAGGCTGGGTAACAATTTCTGTTGTGGGAACTGCCTGAACAGGTCTGCGCCATATTTGTTTTAAAACGGACTGCGCTGCCTCACCGATAAATCCCGAAGTGCCTGCGCCTGTTAGCAAAATGCTCAGGTTGTCCTTTTGTAAGATCGGTTTTAAAAACAGCGCTATCTCTTCGCTTTCATTTTGAATTAAATCATATATCTGCTGCCAGAGTGCTGGCTGGGACAGAATTTCACGTTGGGTGTGTGCTTCCCCACCGCTTTTAAGCACACTGATTTCGATTTTCTGCATTATAAGGGCGGTAATTAGAAGACGGTATTTTTGATTATTTTGATCGTAATGTGATGGCATCTCAAAGTAAACATCATAAAACGAAAGTAAAAAATATTTTTAAACCTTTCTTTTAATTTATTTATTCTTGCTTATATATTGCAATGAAATATCAGCGTATTTTTACGAGGTAAGATGCTTCTTATGAGGTATATCTTATAATACTATCGCTCCCAGACCCACTTTTATGATCTCATTGGAAATGAAGGCCCCAATCCAGGGACTTGTGACAAACGATTTGTGTAAAATCAGAAAAGTAAGCACACCCCTGCTATCTCCTGCCAGTGATGATCTCGTATATCATGTTTCCGTCACAGATATAGCTGAAAATGATCGTTATGATTTGATGATCCTTTTTTCAGCCGACAGCGCCAAAAGAACGGTTGTAGGACGGGGCAATGCGCATTCCTGGTCGCCCGATGGCAAAGAGCTGCTGTATGAAAATGAAAGCGGAGCGCTGCTCATTTACACGCTGCAAACTGCAACAAGCCGGTTTCTGACCCAGCGCGACGACTCTTCCTATTTTTTCAATCATCTCGCTGATAAGAACTGCATCTGGTCGCCGGATGCACGCCATATCGCATACATCAGCGCCGATATTTCGAATACAAACCCAGAAAATGACGATATCCGGGTCATTGATGATCTGTTATACAAATCCAAAGGCGGATGGGGACGGCCAGTGTATGCCGATCATTCCTATACGCATATTTACCTCGTGCCCGCAGCCGGAGGCCCACCCGTCATACTCACGCCGGGCGCTTGTAACGAGCATTCCATCACGTGGGCACCGGATAGCCGCTACATTGCGTTCATTAGCAACCGGAGCGCCCGTCCGGATAACATCCAGCAAAGCGATGTCTGGAAAATAGATATCCAGACGCAAATGATCACCCAACTCACTGAACACGCAGGCTTGGCTTATCAGCCAAAGTGGTCGCCGGATGGAAACCACATTGCATTTCTGGCCGTTGCGGGATCCTTCGGCACCAATGACAGCACTGCTGAGGACACGCACATTGCCCTGATATCTTCCCATGGCGAAAACTTTCGTTACCTGACAAAATCTTTGGATCGAAGGATCGAGCACGTCCGCTGGCATCCTTCGGGAAATTATATATATTTCACCGCAGGCGATCGCGGCGACACTTCCATTTATCGGGTGAGCATCGATACAGAAGAAATCGAAGTGGTGCAGGGCGGCGCTGGCTGCATTTCTGAGTTTTCACTTGACGCACGCGGCGAGGATATGGTGTTTGTGAAATCAGACACAGACCATCCAGCCGAGCTTTTCAAAACCAAAAATCAGGGCGCGATTGTCGAGCAATTTACCCACGAAAATACAGATTGGCTTGAAATCAAAACATTGCAAAAGGCAGAAACATTCTGGTTTCAAAGCTTTGATGGCACTTCCGTGCAAGGATGGCTGATGCCGCCGGTTGATTTTGACCAAACAAAGCATTATCCGCTTATCCTTTTGATCCACGGTGGGCCACACAATATGTTCGGCCACGATTTTGACGAGCGCATGCATTTGTTGTCACAGGCAGGGTACGCTGTCGTATATATTAATCCAAGAGGCAGCCACGGTTACGGTCAAGCATTTTCAAACGGAACGCTTGCAAACTGGGGCGGTAATGATTATCAGGACCTAATGGCCGGTGTGGATTTTGTCTTAAATAAAAACCCGTGGCTCAATGCTGAACAACTTGGCGTGACCGGCCAAAGCTATGGCGGCTACATGACCAATTGGACCATTACCCAAACTTCACGTTTTAAAGCCGCCGTGACGGATGGCGGACTCAGTAACCTGGTCAGTTTTGCAGGAACATCATTATATCATTCATTGATGGAATCAGAATTCGGTGGCCGGGCTTATGATCACTTCGATCTGCTATGGCAATGTTCCCCGCTGCGAAATGTGGCTTGGGCAACTACGCCAACGCTAATCCTGCACGGCGAAACCGACAACGAAGTGCCTTTCTCCCAAGCCGAAGAAATGTATGTCGCCCTCAAAAAGCGGGGCGTCGAAACTAAGCTCGTACAATACAAAGGAGAAGGCCACGGCTGGCGGCCGGATCTGAAACCAAATAACAATGCCGATCTTAATGAGCGCATGATCCAATGGTTTGACACTTACATAAAAATTGCAGCTACTTAACATTGAAGCATTTATTTTTTAGACAATCACCCATTTTATAAAAAGAAGAAATCAAGGATTTCATGAGCAAAACCAAAAACCACTGGCCGATTTACGTAATTATTCATGTCCTGTTCATCGGGGTGTGGGGCGCTGTCATTGAAATTCCCGAAAAGAATGGTTTCCCTCCTACGCTTGGATATGTGGTCTGGGCGCTAACCATGATTCCTGCTGCCCTGGCTGCATTAAAATTGAAAAACTGGAAACTGGATTTTAACAAAAAAGCCGTGCTTTGGGGCAGCGCGGTGGGCCTATTGGGAGCCGGCGGCCAGCTGGTGCTTTTCTTTACATTGCGCATTGCGCCAGCCTACCTGGTTTTCCCTATCCTGTCCCTGACTCCGGTGGTTACCATCCTGCTCGCCGTGGGGTTACTGCATGAAAAAACAAGCAAAAGAGGCTGGATCGGGATTGCGCTGGCACTGATTTCCATTTTCATGCTGTCTTACCAGCCTGTGGGCGCCGTTCAGGCCAGTGGCTATACATGGCTGCTCCTTGCTGCGGTCCCGTTATTTGCCTGGGGTGCTCAGGGGTGCATTATGCGGTTTGCCAATGATATTATGTCTGCTGAAAGTCTGTATTTCTATATGATGGTTTCGTCCATTGTGCTGATTCCGCCAGCATTATATATGACTGATTTTACTCAGCCTATTGAATGGGGATTTCAGGGACCTTATTTGTCAGCGATTTTGCAGTCACTGAATGCATTTGGCGCACTCTGCCTGGTATATGCATTTCGATATGGAAAAGCCATCATCATTGCGCCCATCACCACTGCGCTCGCACCAGTGCTTACGGTTACGTTGTCACTCGCATTGTATCAGACTATTCCTCATCCCGTCATCATTGCCGGAATTGTTCTTACTATCATTGCCGCCTTGCTCATGGGTTTCGAAGAAGCCAGCAATGCATAAAATTTCAACTTCGAAAACCACTAATATTAAACTCGATGAAAGTAAATAATAATGAAATGAAAATAAATTTATTTCATTATTAATCTATTCTTTGAAAATTCTCTAATTTAGCAAAGACAAGTTCTGCTTATCCAAAACAGCATTTATGAATTTTCGCTTTACTCACTTATTATACATGGCGGCATGCTGGCTGTCCGGCCTTTTAATGCTGGCCGCCAGCGAAACCACACTAGCCCAGAAATCTGCCATTACCGGGAAGAATGTCGTTTTCATTGAATATCCGGATTTCCCGGATGCGCATTCTACGTGGGGTTCGATCGGCTATAATGCGGCTTCCAACACCGTGCACATCGGAGTTACGAACCATGCGAACAACATCGGGCTGTATACGTTTGATCCGGCAAAAAATGTGATGAAACTCAATGGTTTCATCCGGGATATGGCCAATCTGCGACCGTATCAGTGGCAGGGAAAAATACACTCCAAGATCGTTGCCGCGCCAGACGGTTCCATCTTTTTCTCCACAGACGGTGGCGAATCGCGGGAAGAATATCTCATGGAACATCCGCAGGGCTACGCTGGTGGCTTTTTCATGAAATGGAACGCCAACACTGGGCTGCAAAACCTCGGAATCGGCATGCAATATGAAAGCATCAAGGACGTAGACATTGATCCAAAAACAGGGATGCTTTATGGGATCACTTATCCGCAAGCGCATTTTTTAGTGTATAACCCAGCCAAAAACCAAATGCGCGATCTGGGCCGCCTGGCCAGCTCGCACGTGCCGCGTGTATTGTTCACCGACTGGTGGGGAAACTGCTATTATGTGGATTGGCGGCAGCGGCTGGTGAAGTATGAAAAAAGCAGCGATTCGTTGGTATTCGCACGTGAAAGCCTGCCCGCATTCCCCGGGACGCCCGGCTCAAAAATCATCACCGGAATCACTGCATTTGCCAAGGATGAAGCCAGAGGCATCATTTACCTGATCACTTATGGCGCTAAATTGATCGCATTTTATCCCGAAAAAGACGGGATTGGCAAGGTCAAAGATCTGGGAGGTGTGATTGAAACCGGCCATTCAGAAGCATGGGGACCCTACGTGCCTAACCTGAACATTGGCAAGAATGGCAAGTTGTATTATATCATTGGCGGTCACGATAATTATGTTGTAAAAGACAAAACCGTTTTAGTAGAGTTTGACCCTGCTACGGAGAAAAAGACCATTCTGCAAGAATACCCGATCACCGCCGTAACCGAGGCAACCGGCTGCGACGTCAGGGATAAGGATGGGAACCTTTATTTTGCCGCCCGGCGCAACCCAACGGGCCAGGGCGATGCAACCAGGCCGTTTATGATCCAATTCAATCCCGAAAAAGAAATCAGGAAATGAAAAATCTGACTAAAAAAATACTGTCACCGGTTTTACTTCTGACATGCTCAGGTCCGCTCCTTGCCCAGTATACTTTTTTCACCCCCAAAGAAGCATTTGCAATAGAAGTTTCGCTGCCTAACAGCGCCGAAAAACGACTGCCCATGTACCGCAATGCCATTACTTCCCTCCACGTGCAGGGTGATTGGGTTCTTGGCGGAACTACGGCAAAGGAAGGATTATCACCTTTCATTTTCGTGGCTACTATTTCAGAAAAAAAGCTCTTGACGACGAAGGATTTGCAGGAAATTGTGCCGGGTCAAAAAGGCATTGCGACGGGCTTTTGCAAAGGTGCGGGTAACCTTCTATATGCGGGAACAATGGCCTATGTCACAAAAAACCAGCAGCCCGGACATTTGCTACAAGTCAATGTTAGCAATGGCGGGACAATCGAGGTGAAAGATATGGGCATACCGGTTGCCGGAGAAAGCATTTTCGCACTGCTTAGCAACAGCGAAGGCACTGAATTGTACGGAATCAGCTATCCGAGCGGGCGGTTTTTTACTTATAGCATTGCAACCAGGAAAACACAGATATTCGACGATGTCGCGCCCAAAGAAAAAGAACTGAACAATCTGCACGAATATGCCGTGGGACCGGAAGTTTATCTCTGCAAAGCGCTCATTCAGGATAATGCCGGAATCATTTACGGCAGCGCCGCAGGTAACCGGGTGTTTGCTTTTGATCCTGCTAAAAAGAGCTTTTCTTTTCTGGATACGCCTCTTCCGGCCGTTTGGGGCAGAGAGGTTTTAGGACAGGTGGAAGCCTGGGCAAAAGCGCCCGATGGAAAGCTATATGGCGGCAATGCGGGTGACGGTCAATTATTTGTATTAGATCCTGCTTCCAAAAAGATTAAAAATCTGGGCAAGCCAATGATGATGGCCCGCTTGCAAGCATTGGCTTTCGGGCGCGATGGGAAATTGTACGGACTTGCAGGCGGCGCGCCGGGTTATTCGCATTTGTTTTATTATGATGAAAAAGGCGCTGGTTTTGTGGATTTAGGCAATCCTGAATTCACCATGGTTGCGCCCGGCATCGAGCAGGGAATCCTGTGGCGGGGTTTTCAATTGAGCACGCTGGCAGCCTCCGCCGATGGAAAATATATGGTTATGGGCGAAGATGAAGCGTTGAGCCAGCTGATGATCTTTCCGGTTGGACAATAAGCAACAAACAACATTCCTGAACTAACCTTCACTATGATAAGATTTACAAAATTCATCCTCTGTCTGATTGCAATGACCGCGTGCAACATGGGGAATAAAACTTACGCCGCCGATCCATGGCGACTGCGGGCATTGCCTTCATCGGTCCGGCTGGATCCTGTCAGCAACGAAATCATCGAACACCGGTTCAAGGATGTCCCCTCCAATCACACAGGAGAAGGAAATCTGCTTGATAAAAACTGGATATATGACGGAAAGCAGGTTTCCCTGCACGGAGCACGCGGGGAATATGTCTCTTTTCAGCTCGTTTTGACCAATGAATCTGATTCGGAACTGACTGGTATTCAACTTGAAATGGCACCTTTCAAAAATGGAAGTGCTGAACTGGCCATCAAACCCGAGCTTTTTCTGGAATGGTCGGTGAAAGTGGAAAGCCCGAGCACAGGTTACCCGCAATCTACACTGGGGACAGGCTGGTATCCCGATGCATTGATCCCATTTAAATTCCTTCAGACTGACTCGGCCAAAATCCATGGTCGGTGGGTTTACCCATTCACATTGCCCGACTTCAACAACCGGATCAGCAACCAGCGTTCGCAGATTATCTGGGTGGATCAATTCATTCCGCTGGATGCGCAAAAGGCAAAGCCCGGAACATACCAAAGTGTCATTACAGCCACGATCGGCAATGTAAAAAAACAAATTCCGATCAGCCTGACGATCTGGGATTTTGAACTCCCGAATGAAAACCTTTTCAAAGCCAGCCTGCAACACGAAGGCTTCTTGAGCCGGATGGACGAAAAGCAGGAACTGGCCGTTTATCAGCTATTTAAGAGAAACCGCATTTCACTGATGGATCCGACTTACGATCCTGAAATGAAGGTTAAAAACGGTAAAGTGGAAATTCAATGGGGCAAATTCGATCAGCGACTAAAAAAATACCTGACCGGCCAAGCGTTCACCAAAGCCCATGGCTACACAGACGGCCCCGGCTATGGCGAACCGCTCGAAACATTTGCGCTTCCCTTCGACGTCTATGGCAAGCACGGCACTGCTGGCTGGCCGGACATTGGGAAACCAGAGGTGGAACGCAATGCGGCCAATCAGGCCATATATCTTAGCAGCATTCGACAAGTGCGCCAGCATTTGCTCCCAATGGTTAATCCCAAAAAAACGCTGCTTACGGTTTATCTGAATGGTTTGGATGAATCCTATTTTCCCGAGGCATGGTCACGGATGGTTTTTTACGGGAATTTGTTCAAAAAGGAATATCCTGAGGCGAAGTTTCGCGTTGATGGCGGTTATACCAAGGAAGCAATGGACGTGATCGGCAAATCGATCACAGACTGGGCGGCACATACGATCAACTACAACATTGACACAGTAAAACATTACCAGCAAATGGGCATCAAAGACTGGCTCTACGGCCCGATGCTCTACGAACAAAAGCTGAACAGCTGGGTAGGAAGCTCAACATTCATCGATTTGCCATTAATCAACGACCGCGCCATTAGCTGGGCTTGCTGGAAATACAAAACCTACTCCTGGATCAGTTGGGGCATTGGTGCCGGTTGGGAACGGGGCTGGTATGATCCCGAGTCCTGGAAAGATTTTTATAAGGAAGCCTCGGAGGCCGATGCCGAATTCACTTACCGGACATTCAATGGAAATGGCTCGGTCATTTACAAGCCCGGCATGGTGCCTAATGTATCCGAACCCTGCGCGTCCATCCGTTTGAAAATCATGCGTGACGGCGTGCAGGATTATGAGTACTTGCGCTTGCTGGCAACGCTTGATGGCAACTCCAAACGCGCTGACGCACTGGTCAATCAATTAATTAAAGAGCCTTTTGGGGACAAATCAATTGGTAACCTGGATGTTTGGAGTTATGATCAGGAACAATGGCACAAAGTCCGGATGGAACTGGGTGAGCTCATTTCCAAAGGCAAAAAATAAGACCGCCTTATCCATTCCACGCGGGCAGATATGCTGAGAAACGAGGACTAATCGTGCATTATGAATCAGATTTACAGATTTCTTGATTTTTATACAAAAAACAAACATTACCGTGCACAGGTGGGAATGCTTGTAATGCTATTCTTGACAATGTCGCCGAGCGTATATGCGCAGTCGTCACAACAAAAGGCGATTATTGAAGATCAGATTCATTACAGCGCTGTGTTCAAAGAAAACAGGCATTTCCGCCTGATCCTGCCGCCTGATTATTACGCGCATCCGGAGCGGCGGTATCCTGTTATTTATTATTTCCATGGCAATGCAGGCCGGTTTAATGGTCCCGCAGAGGGCGAGGTTTCCCGCTCGGGCGAGGCCCGGTATTATGATGAATTTAACGGTATTCACGAGCGTTGCGGGCCTGATTCGCTGGATAATTTTGCAAGCTATGTAGCAGGAAATGATGTTATCATTGCCAAATGGGACGGTTACGTGCCTGCCCAATATCCGCGGCCGTATGACATTGCACCTGTGAAGGAAGACCGGCAGTTTGTCGATTACTTCCCGGAATTTGTGCAGTATATCGATGCGCATTATCGCACAAAGGCATATCGGGAAGGCCGGGCAGTTTCCGGGTTGAGCATGGGCGGGTTTATGTCCATGCTGGTCGCTTCGAAATATCCGCATTTACTATCGAGCGCATCGTTTTTTTGCCCTTCCGCTTCTTTTACGGTCGGTCCGAAAGCTTTGCAGATTTACACGCCGTTCAAAGAAATGGGGCGCAATTTTGTGGGTTTGCCCATTCGCATGCATTTGGGCAGCAAGGATTTTTTGCGGCAGCACGATCAGGAGATTGACAACGCGTACAAAACCCTTGAACTGAACTACGAAAGCTGGCATTACGGGATTGGTTATTTCAAGGGCTTTCATAATGCAGTGAATATCAAAGGACAGTTTGATTTTCACATGCATTATTTCCGAATGCCGCTCGCGCGACCTGAGAAATGGCACCACATTGATCTATATCCACAGTTTTCTGTTTGGAATTACCATGTTACCACCGATCGAAATGTGCCCGGCTTTACCTTGCTGAATGATGTGCGGAAGGAAGGATTTGGTGTACAAACTAAAAAATGGCTGCCCGACGGGCCATCCGTGCCAAACCTTTCTGTGAAAATTGAGACGGACAGTGTTTACACGCCAAGCACTGTTTATGAATTGATCCGGCTGGATGTTCCTAACCGCAAAATCTCCCGCTCGAATGTGCGAAGCGACAAAAAAGGGCGAATCCAGTGGCAGGGAACCGGCGAAGATAATGACATTGGATTGTACCAAAACGGCGATCCGGGTCACATTACCGTAGCAAGTTACTCGCTCGACCGAAAAATGCCGGGTGTTGGAGACATTGTTTCATTAAGTCCGTTATTGTTCAACAAAGGCGGGGCGGACGTGGATTCCATACGCATCGAGCTGATCGCACAGGATGAAGAAGTAGAAGTAATGGACCCTGCCATCACCATTGGAGAAATTGCCCAGGGCGCATTGCACGAAAAAACCGCCTTTCGGATTCGCTCACGAAATGTGGGTCTGGACCGCGCCAAGCTGAAACTGATGGTGAGCTACAATGGCAAAAAAGATCCGTTTTTGCTGGAAGTGCCTTTTTACTCACCCGAAAAAACACTCGCGCAATTGGAAATTGCTGACAATCGCCCTGTAATGCTGGAAGTGGAAAAGAAAACATGGGTCGGGAAAGGGAATGGCAACGGGATCGCCAATCCCGGTGAGTGGATCAGCATTTTCACGAAGTCTGACCTGGATTCGCTGCATGATTTTGGACTGCAACTTTATACTGAGGATCCCTATGTGGACATGGACAACCGGCGCATGCTTTTCTTTGCCCGCGCCGACTGGTCCGGAGCTCAGCGGCTGACTTCGCAGGTGCAGATTAGGGCGGATTGTCCCGACGGGCACGAAATCGCTTTTTACGGGATTTACGAATATCCAAAAAACGGTAACACACGCCGAGACAACCACGGAGCGCATTCATTTATTCACGAAACAAAGCGCGTTTCTTTCATCGTGAAAGTTAAAAGATAGCTGAGATGGAAAATGAGTTAGCCGTTTCGAGCCGGATATCCGTTTATGCCAGCGACACACACAATGTTTTGAGCAGGCTCTTGCAGGTGTTTGGGAAAAGCCGGTTTGAGGTTACCTACATGCAGGTTTTTAATACACAAGACGCAGATTTGAAATTGATCATTGTGGAAGCATCTTTTCCAAAAGAAATGATGGCGCTGATCCTTGAACGCATTCAAAAGATCATTGAAGTGCATCGGGCTTTCGCGCATCAGGATGAAGCACAAGGTCCTGCTGCCGGCTGAAACGGTTAGTTCTGGTTTTTACAAAAGCATTTCCCCGGATGTTGCTACCTTTACAGCCCGGCGTAACTGCCGGAGGTTCGGACTCAAAAGACATTGAAGCAATAACAATAACAGAATCAAAGGTTTGATACCATGAAAAAGACCGCGCAGCGCCGTTCGCTGATATTACAAAAGCTCGATGAGTTGGGCGAAGTAAATGTGAATGATTTAAGTGAAATGCTGGAAGTAAGTGAAGTTACGATCCGCAATGACCTGGATAAGCTGGAAAACAGCAATCTGTTGGTAAGGGCGCACGGCGGCGCTTTTAAAACCAACAACATTGCCCTGACGGTTACAGAAAAAAGGAAAATTAACCACGATACCAAGAGACTGATCGGCAGAAAAGCCGTGTCGCTGATCAACGAAGACGATAGCATCATTCTGGATTCCGGCACCACGACTTTTGAAATCTCGAACAATCTCGAAAAATTCAAAAACCTGACCGTGATCAGCAATGCACTGGACATTGTCAATAACCTGGCGCAATACGAAAATTTGCAGGTCCATATGCCCGGCGGATATCTGAAAGAATTCTCGATGTCACTGGTAGGTCCCATGGCGGAGCGGAATTTCAAACAGCTCTACTGCAACAAACTCTTCCTGGGAATCGACGGCATGAAGGCAAACGCCGGCTTTTTCACCCACTACATGGAAGAAGCCCACCTCAACCAAATCATGATAGACATCGCCGAAGAGGTCATCGTGGTCACGGATTCATCAAAATTCAAGAAGTCCGGGCTGGCCTTTATTTGTGGTTTTGACAAAATTGATAAGGTGGTTACGGATGATAAGATTGAAGAAGCCGATTTGAAGATGCTGAAACAGCATAATGTGGAGGTGATCATTGCATAGGGGTAGGCTTTGAGAAATAATTTCTTTCGTTTCCTTATTTTTTTATTTTAATTGCACTTGACTTCGCTCTGTGCTGAGTCGCTGATGTGCCGTATTTTCCTTTCCCGACACATCGTTTGCAAACGCTGTTCCTAAACCCCTAAATTTTCCAACCTTGTACACAACTACATTTTTTCAGAAAACCAAGATAGTTATTCCTAATCTGCAAGCCGCTATTCGGGGATTAGGGCATTATAACCTGCATTTGGGTAGTGCTATATCAGCTTTCAGGACCCTCTTTGTGGCTTGCTGCTGCTTTCTGGCTGCATTGCATACCCATGCACAAACCAGCGCTTCACAGCCAGCAACAATCAAAACCAACAACGCCAGCTCAGCCCTGCTCCCACTTCCGCAGCAACTGGACTTAACTGAAAAACTGTTCCCAATTGGTAAAAACTGGAAAATTATAGCTGATCCGGCACTCGCCAAAGAACAGACAGTGAAGAGCTTACAAGAAGGATTAAAGGAAGCCGGCCTTCCACTTTCCCTTGCAGCCGGCAGCGCTGCCGGCCATTCTCCTGCTATCCGGCTGGTGGTTCAAAAAGGGTCAGTAAAGATTGGAGCGAGTGTCGATACGAACCAGATTGCGTTGGCGCGTCAGGCTTATCGGCTGAGCTTGAAGCCGGGGAGCATTACTATCACGGCCAATGCTTCACAAGGTTTATATTACGGTGTCCAAACTTTTTTGCAGCTATTAAGGTCCCAGGCACCTAAAATGCAGTTGCCGGAAGGTGAGATTACGGACTGGCCAAATGTGGAAGTCAGGATGATTTATTGGGACGATGCGCATCATGTGGAGAAACTGAGCGCATTAAAGAGAATAATCCGGCAAGCCTCTACTTACAAGATCAATGCTTTTTCAATCAAATTGGAAGGGCACTTTAACTACAAATCGGCTCCCGCAATTGTTGAGCCGCATGCATTGTCTCCTGCTGAATACCAGGAGATGGCGGATTTTGCGAAAGCGCATTATGTTGATCTGGTGCCTTTTCTTGATGCTCCTGCACACGTTTCCTTTATCCTCAAACATCCCGAATACCGCAAGCTGCGGCTGATTGACGACATTAATTACCAGTTTTCGGTGACCAATCCTGAGACGTTTAAACTGCTGGACGCAATGTTCAGCGAGCTGATTAATGCGAGCAAAGGCAGCAAGTTCATTATTCTTTCCAATGATGAAGCCTATTATACGGGCAAGGCGCCCTCGGAGAAAGCCATGGCGGATAGTCTGGGTGGGAATGGTAAATTACTGGCTTGGTTTATTAAGAAAATGGCCGATAGATTGCACGAGCAAGGGCGTACTGTTTTGTTTTGGGGCGAATTTCCTTTGCGGAAAGAGGATATTACTGCATTGCCTTCGCATTTGGTGAATGGTGTTTACAATAATGTTATCGCCGCCGATTATAAAAAGCACGGGATCAGGCAGTTTGTATATACAGCCACGCAGGGCGCAGAGCCTGTTTTCCCGAATTACTATCCGTTGCATACAAAGACCGGGGTAATGGCAGATGGAAGCGATCGCTCGTCGGGCCGGGTTGGGGATATGATGAAGGAAATTAATACTGCTTTCACCGAAAACCTTTCGTCCTTCATGGGCGTGGTAATTGCAGGATGGGCCGATGCCGGGCTGCATCCTGAAACATTCTGGCTGGGTTACGCTACGGCCACTGCTGCCGGATGGAATAGTAAAAACCTGACTCCTGCGGATGCCTCGGCGCGTTTTATGGAGGCGTTTTATGGGCCTTCGCAAAAGGATATGGATAGCGTTTACCATGTGCTCAGCGAACAGGCAGAGTTCCATACGGAGAGCTGGGACTGGATTCCATCCCCTTGGCGGCCCATGATCAAGGGAAACTCGGATAGCCTTTTCCTTCAACCTGAAAGAGACCAGACATTACCCCTGTTGCCTGTGCCGGAACCCGGGACACTTGTGATTGCCAACAAGTCTTATCCTGTTAATGCAGAACGCTTTTCAACCGCACAGGCGATGCTTCCGCGCAATGCGTACGCCCAACAGTTGCTCCGGGAAAACAAATCGCGAGCCGGATCCCAGCTTTATAACCTGGAAGTGCTGGAATCGGTTGCGGCGATCTGCGGACAGAACCTGCGCATGTTGGTTGCTTTAAACAAAGTTACAGATTTGCTGCAAAAAGCGTCGGCAGCTGGCAATCCCGCACAGGCGGTGAAGCAACTGGACGCTGCTATGGAAATGGTTGGCAAACTGAAAACCCAGCGCGATAGTACGCTAGAGTTGGTCACAAAGATTTGGTACAAAGAATGGCAACCGCTTGTTGAAGAAGCGAATGGACGCAAGTTTCTGCATCAGGTGGACGATATCAAGGACCACCAGCCGGTGCGGACCATTGACCTGAGCTATTTGATTTACCGCGAATTACATTATCCGCTGGACCAATGGTGGAACGATGTGAAGAAAGTCAGAAACGATTATGCGGATAAACATCAGTTGCCTCTGATGAATAAACAATTGAATTGGCAGCAGTATAAGTAGCGCTTTCGGTCATTTAGCCGCCAACATTGTTGGGCAAATACAATAGAGAATGCTTCCTAACTCCGGGTTTGGAAGCATTTTCTTTATCTGCTGCTTAACATCAATAAAATTCCTTAAAAACCTACGTTACCTTTCTTTTTTAACTGACAACATTATTTTTTTCTTACGAAAAGATTTTAAATTTAATAAATACATTATATTTGTTTCGATACCTTTCGATTCAACCATTTATAGACCCCTTATCTTCCATAACTTATGGGAAAACTAATTTTTACCGGAGGTTACAAGCGTTTCCGCAGCAAATGCGGACTGCCCCCAGGAATGCTCTTTAAAGTGTTATTTCTGTTTTTCTTATGCGCGACCGCACAGGCTCAGACGTCTGGTCGGGCGAACCAAGTCACTGTGAATGGTCAGGTTACTGAAAAAGCGACTGGTCAGCCACTGGTCGGTGTTTCCATCCGCGTGAAGGGCGGCACGGACGGTGTCGTTTCCGATGCGAATGGCGCATATAAAATTCAGGTGCCTGGAAATAGCACGCTGCTGTTTACGTATATTGGTTACAGTGATGTTGAGGAGCCAGTCGGAAACCGTTCAACCATTTCCCCACAACTTGATACGGGCGACAGATCACTGAACGAAGTTGTTGTGGTCGGTTATGGAAGCCAGTCGAAGCGTGAACTGACCGGCTCGATTGCATCTGTGAGTTCGAAGCAGTTACAGGACCGGGCGGTGGTTTCTTTTGGTGAAGCGCTGGCTGGCCAGATGGCGGGCGTTCAGGTGCAGCAGACTTCTGCGGCGCCGGGCGGTGGTATTTCGCTAAAAATCAGGGGAACCGGATCCATTACAGCGGGTAATCAGCCTTTGTATGTGGTGGACGGTGTGCCACTTGACAACTCTATAAGTAATGCGTCGGCCCAGGGTGGTGACATTGGTGATCAATCGCCTGTAAACCCGCTGGCCAGCATTAACCCCGGTGACATTCAGTCAATTGATGTATTGAAAGATGCTTCTGCTACATCTATTTACGGTTCGCGGGGCTCCAATGGCGTGGTTTTGATCACGACAAAGACAGGAGCAGCGGGTAAATCGCAGATTAGCCTTAATGCCAGCTATGGTTTCCAGGAAATTGGCAAAAAGGTGGGCATCATGAGCAACCAGCAATATGCGCAACGGTCAATCGACCAGCGAAATACAGACTGGGTGCGTGCAGGTGGCAAGGCGACGGACCCCAACTCGGCAAGAAGCGGACCTCAATATAAAATACCCGACGAATTCAAAAACGCGGCTTCCCTCCCATTCACCGACTGGCAAGACCTGCTGTATCGCCGCGCACCGATGCAAAACTATCAGCTGGCGGCTTCGGGCGGAACGGAAAATGCGCGTTACTATCTGTCTGGTAACTACCAGAACCAGGAAGGCATTGTGATCAACTCCGGCTTCAAGAAATATGCATTTCGTTTGAATGTGGATGCGAAAGTGTCTGATAAAGTCAAAGTTGGGTTCCGTGTTGCGCCATCTTATACAAACAACCGGATCGCAACCACCGGCGGGATCCAGGATTACGGCGCGGTAGCCACCACGGTGATGTCGGTTCCCGGCTTATATCCCGCCCGAAATGCAGATGGCACCTATTCAACATCCTACACGCTGCATTATGACGACGGAACATCGCAAAACATCATTTACAACAACGCGCTGGCTTTTGGTGAGGGCATCAAAAATACGATGAACCAATTCAGCACGGTGGGCAGCTTATTTACTACTGTTGATATTTTGAAAAACCTTCAATTCAAAACCAGTATCAATGCGGATGTGAATACGTTCAGCAACAACAAATTTTCTCCTTCCTTTATCAGTGTAAATCCTTCTTTTGGTCGCTCTTATGCGGCTACAAACATCAGCTGGATCAATGAAAATACGTTGACTTACGACAATAGTTTTGCCGAGCGTCACCACGTGAATGTACTCGTGGGTTTGACAGAACAAAAGTCGAGCTTTAACTCGACCGCCGTCAATGCTAATTCATTCCCAAACGACCTGGTGCCGACGTTGAATGCGGGAATCGTGACGGGCGGAAGCTCAATACGCTCACAGTGGACATTGCTTTCATTGTTAAGCCGGGCAACTTACAACCTGGATGAAAAGTATTTTCTGACGGCCACCTTCCGCCGCGATGGTTCGTCTCGTTTCGGTTCGGACAATAAATGGGGAAATTTCCCATCGGCTTCGGTAGGATGGAGAATCGGCCAGGAAAAGTTCATGGCTAATGTGCCTGCAGTGAGTGAATTGAAGCTGCGCGCAAGTTATGGTTTAATCGGAAACAACCAGATTCCTGACTACGCTTCTGTAGGTTTGATCTACGGCAGTAATTATATTTTAGGTTCGGGCGACGGCTCCATCGCCAGCGGTTTGGCGCAGGGTTCATTAGGCAATGCAAATCTGGGATGGGAAAAAGCCAAGGAAGTTGATTTTGGTCTTGATCTGGGACTCTTCCAAAACAGAATTCTCCTGAATGTTGATTACTACAACAAGCTGACTTCTGATTTGCTTCTCAATGTTCCTGTACCGCTTTCAACCGGTTATGAAACTGCCTTGCGCAATTTGGGAAGTCTTCGCAATAAAGGACTTGAAATCGCATTGGAAACCAGAAATTTCAAGACGGATAAGTTTACCTGGAACACCAATGCCAACATTTCTTTCAACAGAAACAAAGTGGAATCGCTTGGTGCTGGCGGCACGCCGATCATTGTTGCGAACCGGGCCCAGGAAAATTCCCTTACACACATTACACAGATCGGCAGCCCGCTGGGTAGCTATTATGGCTATATTTTTGACGGTGTTTATAACACACAGGCCGAAGTGGACGGTTCTGCACATTTACCCAACACCTTCGCCGGCGACGCCATATTCAGGGATCTGAACAACGACGGTGTTATCAACGATTCTGACAAAACCATTATCGGGAATAACCTGCCAAAGTTCACCTATGGTATGACGAACAGCTTCACGTTCGGAAACCTCGACTTCGGATTTTCGCTGCAAGGTGTTCAGGATGTAGAGGTGATGAATTTGACAAAACGCAGCGCTTACCGCAACAACGGAACGATTTCCGTCGATTACTGGCGGTCGCCGGAAGAGCCGGGTGATGGCAGAACGTTCGGTGCGGGCAGCTCGGCCAACAACCGTACGATTTCATCTTACCTGGTAGACGATGCTTCTTTCCTGCGCATCAGGAACGTGACGATCGGCTACCGGCTGGGCAAGGTGCTCAACGGGTCGATCCTGAAAAATGCACGGGTGTACATGAACATTCAGAACCTGCACACCTTTACCAAATACTCGGGTTACAATCCGGAAGTGAACACAACCGAAGGTGATCCATGGATTTCTTCCGCACTTACACCCGGCATCGATTACGGAACTTACCCGATGGCAAGAACGATTGTATTTGGCCTTAACCTTGGTTTCTAACCCAGATCAACCTCATAACATTGATTTATTATGATCTCAAAAAATATAAAAATAGCTGTTGCCCTGGTTATCCTGGCATTTTCGGGAACATCCTGTGAGGACTTCCTGGAATCAAAACCCATTTCCCAGATCGGCGAAACCGACTTTTTTAAAACAGAATCGGACTTTAACCAGGCATTGGTGGGTGCCTACTCCGCTTTCGCGCAGGTGTATTCCGGCAATGGCTACTATCCTTTGCTGGTCGACCTTCGATCGGATAACACCACCGAGCTTACCGCAGGCGGGGATGGAAATGACGCAAAAAGGAACATTGACGAATTTCGGGAAACGACCGACAATGAGCACCTCACCGCATTTTGGCAAACCAGTTACAACCTGATCGCAAGATGCAATAGTATCCTTTCCAAAATCGACGGTTCAACTGTTTCGGATAATCTTAAAAAACAATTCACAGGCGAGGCACTTACGTTGCGCGCATTAGGCTATTTCAACCTCGTGCGGTTATACGGCGCCGTTCCGCTCGTGACCGAGCCGGTGACAGATATTGATGCAAGTTATAAAGTAGGCCGCTCCGCAGTTCAGGAAGTATATGCACAAATCGAAGCCGACCTTGTAAAAGCAGAAGGATTGGTGCCTGCTTCTTATGATGACGCTTCTGTGGGCCGGGCAACATTGGGTGTTGCTCAAAGTTTACTTGGGCAAGTTTACCTGACACAAAAAAAGTACGCCGAAGCCGCTGCCGAATTTAAAAAAGTAGTTACATCCGGCACTTACAGCCTGCTGCCAGTGTATGCAGATCTCTATAAAGCTGGTCAGCAAGGAAATCGGGAGGCGATCTGGCAGGCACAGTATAAAGGTGCAGCCAACGGACTTGGTTCAAACTTACCGAATCACTTCGCGCCAACAGGCTCGGAAGGCATTACCATTCCATCCGGCGGGGCTTACGGCTTTAACCAGCCCACCGAAGATATCGCCGCCGCCTACACCACGGGCGACGTGCGTCGGAACAACATTGCCGATGGCTATCAAAATGGTACTGCATTTGTCGCGGCTAAATACATTCGTGGTTATGTGGAGCGCGAAACAGGCGGCGGTTATGCCGATTCGGGAGCCGATTGGTATGTAATCCGCTATGCCGATATTCTTTTAATGTATGCAGAAGCTTTAAACGAAGTAAACAAAGGGCCTAATGCCGATGCTTACGCAGCAATCAACCAGGTAAGGACGCGCGCAAAGCTGGCTAATCTGAGCGGCCTGACTTATGAAACATTCAAAGCAGCAGTTTACAATGAAGAACGTCTGGAGTCGCCATTCGAAGGGCACCGCTGGTTCGATCTGCTGCGCACGGATCGCGCCCTCACGGTTATGAATGCAAAAGTTGCAAGCGGTGGCAAAAGTACAGTAGGCATTTCAACGCCGATCAAATCTTACCAATTATTGTATCCGATTCCGGCTTTGGCGGTAATTACCAGCAGCCCCGCAATTGTGCAAAATGAAGGGTATTGATTGTTGAAATGAAGGGTATTAGCTAATAAATATTTTTCGCTCTGAACTCCGGTTGTAGCGCTTGGCGGCTTTGGGCTGCCAGGCGCTGCAACCGGAGTTTTTTGTGAGTTGGGATGTGATTACGAGAAACCAGCAGCTCCCACATGCTAACGAGCATAATATGGAAGCGTGCTAATTTAAAATCACCTATTTCGGGAAGTTTGGGTCAGCTTTTACTTTCCTGATCTGTCTCAAATGTCTGTCGACATGCCCCCATTGATAAATGTAAACCTGGTGCATATTTCTTGGATTCGGCGTTGCGGTCAATTCAAAGTGAGCCCTCATATCTGCCTCCGTTTTTGTTAGAAATGCGGTGTTCTGCTCGCGGCGGCTCAGGAAAAATGTCAGGTTGTCCTTGCCTTTGATAAAACCTGTTGGAACGGAGATATCTGCTGCCACGTGGGGGTTTGTTTCCATAATGAACTCCGAATAGTAGCTGTCCGGCCGGGACGATTGGTTTAATTCCGGTTGTGGCTTGCTGCGCGTTCCCATACTAATTTCCCGGGCCCAGATAATCTCCCATAACGCGAGGTGTTCCACAATTTCGCCGATGGACCACCGATCCGGTTTTTCACGAAATGCCCATTGGGCCGGTGTGAGGTTCTCCGTTTCTTTTACCAACTCATCCCGCGTCCGATTGAATTGCTCGATTGTAGACTGCCGGTCTTTCTCTGTCCACAGTTTTTCCTGAGCGAAAGACGGACACGCGAGACACATGAAAAACAAGAGGCCCAAATAGTTTAAACGCTTCATTTTCTGTCAGTTTATAGGTTTGCCCAAAACTAATGGAAAATCAAAATTTGGTAAGAGCGGATCGCGTAAACGGTAGATTTCTTTAGCAAACGGAGACTACGTGTTGATCGAGCGGTTTGGCTATTCCCCACCTGCCAATTTCTCCCCTGGGTTCAAACTACCCGGATCACGAAACGTGAATTTACCTGCTTACGTCAGACTACCTGATTTTCAAATAGGGTAATCTGACGCTCAAAAACGGCTCCGTACTAATATAATTTTGTTGAGTTAAAAAATAACAAATCAAATAATGGGCGCTGGTCGGCATAGGCTGGATGATGCTTCCTGCTGCCTTTTTGGTTACAAAACCAGTTCAAGTTTTCAATGAAAGGAGGTGCGATATGGGATAGCCAGAAGGATTTGAGATACCAATTTTCCTGAATTTTCTTAAACAAAAAGTCGGGAGCATGACCATTTAGCCATATATAAAAACAAATAACATGAAAACTTTCAAATTCAAAGATCTTGCCGTCACAGTAAATTTTGATCCAAATAAGATCATCCTATGCCGGATCACAAATCCATCCGTTGCTTGTCCGAATCCGACCGTGTTCAACTGTCCGGGCCATACTTTTTGCCACTGGCCTACGATCTGTCCCGCATTTACCTGCGGCGGTTGCAGTGTCATTGCCTGCAGTCATTTGCCGTCACTCGTGCCGACGGACTTCACAATCTGGAAAACCGGAACGCCCTACCAGCAGGTGGTTGATGAATTAGAGGAAGTAGAACTCAACGAATTCAGAAATAACCTGGCTGAACTTCAAAAGTATGTCGAGGTGAAGATTCAGGAAGCGCCGAATCAGCTGGATATGCTCGAAAAGAAATTGCAGGAAGCCATTGAGGAGATCCGTTTGCAACGGGGAAACAGGTAAAATGATAATCAAATGATCAAAGTCAAATTTCTTTTGCATTCAACTTTCCGGTCAAATCCGGCATTTGAATTGATTGAGCAGGGGAATTTAAATCAGCAAGAGCTTCATGCTCTTGCTGATTTAAGCCAGGACCCTGAATTCTTTGGCGTATTCCGGCGAAAGCATACGGAAGCAGCTGGCAGTGCCAAGCTGGCTTATAAAGAAGTAGCGCTCCTGTTCTACTTTTTGCGAAATGCAGGTGGGTTGCCGCAATATTTTAAGTCCGGATATGACGATGAAGTCAACCTGACGATGGCCAAACTGATTTTGGAAGGGATTTTTGAAATCAGGGTTGAACAGCGTTTTTATTCCGGGTCGGCCGCGCAGCATTTCATTTACGAGTTTCAGGAGCAAGGCCGCAATCGCCAGCACCCGTTGCTTGAATTGTCGTCCGGGGCTATCCGGTACGCAGTTCAATTGAATGAGGTGGATACAACTTCACTGGCCAGCAAACTTTACGCATACAACACTGTCCCGTTATTGTTTATGCCAGCCAATGCGCTAAAAACGTTTGAAGAAGTTGAAGCATTTCTGAGAATAGGCAAAAATGAGCCACTAACCCAGGAATTGCTAAAAAATTGGAACAAGCATGAGCCGGATCGTAAATACAGCTGGATCTCTTGGAGCCGAAAGCAGAACAGGCGCCATGATGTCAGGCTAGAGCCTACTTACAAGATTTACATCAGCCCGGTTTTAGAAGAACTGCCCGCTGTATTTGAAAAAGCCGTCCGTGTGCTTACCGGATCGGACGCTTTCAGTTTCAAAATTGGCATGAACCGCGAAGGTCTGCTCCGCCCCGACAAATTTGTCGCCTACTTCACTGAATTCGATCATTTGATAACCGCCGCTGACCGGCTCGGCCCCGTTCTCAAAGCGCACAAAGCGCAGGGCGTTCCATTCACCGCTTCGCTGGATGACGCGGGCATGCTATCGTGGGGAATGGACAGCGCCAGCGACGAAATTTTAAAAAACAGGGAAGGCGGAAGCTGGCGTGCCGCAGTAACCGAAAAATTGGCTGCATCCATCTCCTTGTCCAAAACAGAAAAGTTGAACCAGGAGGAAAGTGTTGATTTTGTATTGAAAAAAATGATGCTGGAAGGAGTTGATACAACGACCTGGACAGCTGTTTAGAAAAAGAAAACCTTAAAATTATGGCTTCCAATCAACTATACATATTGCCGGAAGATGTGCAGGTGCTGCCGGTAGAAGCATTGCCGGAACAGGCGCTTGCCAAATTCGAATACGAAGCGGACGACTTTATCATCACCTATACACACGCAAGAAATACAAGCAAGATCATTGATGCCTCGTCTGCGTCGCTTTTACAGGAATTTCGTAAGCCAAAATCGCTGCCGGAAGGCGTCCTTACGTACGCGCTGCTTAACAATCTGGATGCACAAAAGATCCTGGAAGGCTCCTATACGTTTCTGACGAGACTAAGGAGTGAAGGTTTTTTAGTTTCCTACGATGATACATTCGGAAAAGAAAGGCAATTTTTTAAAGCCGGTGACCGGTTTAAGGACTATGAAATCGTGTCAAAACTGGAAGGAGTTGCTGATACGGAAATTTACAAAATCAAAAAAAATGGCCAGTTATATGCACTCAAATTGCTGAAAACTAGCAAGAAAACACCACAGTTACTGGCAAATTTTCACAACGAAATTGACATACTGAAAGCACTCGATGACGTCATCAATCCATCGCTGACAGAACACGGCGAATACGAAACAGATCATTATCTGATCATGGAATGGGTCGATGGGGAAACATGTTTGCAGGCAGCTGAGCAATATCAAAATCTGCACGACCAATCCAATGTGCTCGCTTTGCTCGATATTTCCAGCCGCATTCTCAACGCTTACAGGCATTTGCATAGTCAGGGAATTATACATTCGGATGTCCATCCGGCTAATATCATCGTGTCCGGATCAGGCGAATTGAAAATCATCGATTTCGGGCTTTCCAGAATGGTTTCAAAAGATCAGAATCCCGTGCGTGGCGGTTTGGGTTTTTTCTTCGAACCTGAATATGCGCAGTCAGTTCTGGACTCCAGGCCCGCACCGCCTTCGACGTTTGCGGGTGAACAATATGCCTTGGGCGCACTGCTTTACCAGATTTTTACCGGTAAGCAGTATCTCAACTTTTCTTATGACAAGAAAACACTGTTCACGCAAATTGTCAATGAAGCACCCGTTCCGTTTGAAAATTTGGACATCATTATTAACCCTGATATCGAAAAAACGATCTTTAAGGCACTTGCCAAACAAAAAGAAGATCGCTTTGAAAACATTGAAGATTTCTATTCAGCCATGATGAAAGTGCAGGAAAGTTTCCCGGATCGATCTGCCGAAGACAAGAAAATGTCGGTGCAGATCTTCCGGGATTCCATTCTGAAAGACTATGGCTTTGCAGGACATTTTTTGAAAACCGGACTTCAAATGGCTCCGAAAAGCTCGGTCAATTTCGGGGCGGCGGGCATTGCCTATATGTTTTTGCGAGGGGCATTGGTGAATTCAAATCCCGTAACACTCGCCCTCGCGGATGTATGGAGTGACCGGGCAGCGAGTTATATTCACGATCCTGAAAGCGGATTTTATTCAAAAGATATGGATCTCACTCCGTCCATTATCGGGCTTTCCTCGATTTACCACACCCCGAGCGGTGTAGATCTGGTTCAGGCACTGGTAAGTCAGGCGTCGGGGGATTATGGGAGCTACTACAATGGGGTCCGCAATTTTTTAATGCATGCTTCGCAGCCCTGTGAGAATCTGGATCTAACGCTGGGCAAGTCTGCCGCGCTGATTGGCTGCTCACTTATTTTGGAAAATATGCCTTCGTACGACAAATTCATTAAAAATGATCTGCTTGTGTTTGGCAAAGGCATGATGGAGGAAATCTGGTCGATTGTGGATTCCTATGCGGCCATTGGCGAGAAAAATCCAATCAATTACAGAGGAATTGCTCATGGCTGGGCGGGAATTTTATATGCTACTTTAAAATGGTGCAGAATTTCCGGGCAAGATTTACCATTCAATTTCTTTACAAGAGTGGAGCAACTGGTCCATCTCGGCATTGAAGAAAATGGAAATGTACGTTGGGAAATCTCCAATAACGAACCGGTTTCATGGACGGGCTGGTGCCACGGATCGGCGGGATATACGTTTTTATGGACGTCCTTGTTTCAGTTTACCTCCGATGCATATTATCTTGAATTGGCAAAAAAAACCGCAGGCCACTTTTTAGATGCGGCCCCTGCGGGCATGAATGGTAGCTTGTGCTGCGGCAGATCAGGCGAGTGTTATGCGCTGTTGAGTGTTTACAATGCCACGAAAGACAGTCTTTATCTTAATGAAGCGAAACGGATAGCCAAACAAATGCTGCCGCACATCTATTCCGGGCAAATGAGAAACCATAGTCTTTACAAAGGAAACATCGGTGCAGCGGTTCTGTTCGAGGAACTTGACCGTCCGGAGTTTGCAAGGATGCCGTTATTTGAGTAAAATCTATTCCCGGGGAATCCAAACCTTATAACCAGCCCCTTCCCTATTGCCTGATGCATAGTATGGCACGGCCTGAAAGCTGATCGTTTTTCCATCTTTCGCGACTGCATTACCAGTTACAATGTTCACGCCGTTGAGAAGATTTTTCCGGAATTCGAGCTTCATCGGTGCAGCAACGATGCCGATCGAATCCAGACCGGGGTTATCAACCGCTTCAAGACAATAAATGATCGGTCCGGATGCAAGTGCAATCATATCTTTTAAGTCTTTAACATGGTCATTAGCCACGATCATCCGCGGTTTCATCGGCAATTCAAGCGTGACCTGATCTGCCTTTTTCCATTTCCTGTCAATCACTGCATAACCGTCTTCAAGCTTTGCCTTAACCGGTTTCCCGTTGACACGTATGGTAAATGGTGCTGTCAAATCTGACCGGTACAGATCCATTAGATTTTCTTTCCCTCTCGCCCAACCCGGGATACGCAGCATCAGGCTGAAATTGGTTTCGCTATCCGGATTTACTACGAATGCAATCTTACCCTTCCACGGATATTCCGTTTTTTGTTCAAGATTGATTTGCTTGTTATCTGCGAGTTGTATCGTCGCAGTGCTCCCGATAAACAGGTTGACGTATACGCGATCTTTTGCCGAAGAGTATATAAAATCTGGCAGCGCAGAAACCATTTTCAGGAACATGGGCGGGCAGCACGGACATGAGTGCCACTCCCAACGCGAATGTTTATGTGCATTCAGGGGATTTTGGTAAGTATATTGTTTACCCGAAATCGAAACGCCTGTCAGCACATTGTTGTAAAGTACACGCTCGAATTCATCCATATATTTCCCATTTCCGGTCAGTTCGTTCATTCGCTGGCTGAAAAAACCGGCTCCGACAGCTGCACAGGTTTCCAGGTAAGCGTCTGTTGGCAGAAAATAGTCCGCACCAAACTTTTCATCATCGTGAATCGCGCCTACGCCGCCGGTAACGAACATCCGTTGCCCCGTCATATTATCCCAGAGCCTGTCAGCGGTGAGCATATAAGGCGCTTCATGGGTTTCCAATGCCGCCGCGGTGATCCCGGTGGCAAGCAAAGTGGCCCTTACCGCGTGGCCTTCGATCGTTTTTTGTTTGAACACAGAGATTGAATCCTGCGCATAATCTCCCCAGGTAGGCCGCGTGCCAGCTCCTGCATTGCCTTCTTTATACTTTTCCTGCTTGATCCACGCTTCCGATCGGTCATTTCCCCAACTCAACCATAACGGATAACCCGCGTGCTGGCCACGGTTTTCGATCCAGAACCTGGCCAGGTCAAAATAGGCTTGTTCATTAACCAGAACATTCAATTTCTGTTTCAAACCAGGCTCTGCTTTATAAAGCCAGTAAAGCTTGATCAGCGCTTCTTCCGGTCCTGCATGAGCCGGGACAATGTTTCGTTTTGGCGGACTGCCCATCAGCCCCGACATATAATTGGCATATCTGGTCGCCACACCCAGCAACTTCGTTTTTCCCGTTGCCCTATAATAATGAACGCCCGCCTCTACCAGCATTCCCGCGTTGTACACATCGTGCTGGTAACGCAGGAATCCACCATTGTCACCCCAGCGGTGGTTGGGTTCCATGAGGTCTGTGTAGGTATTTAGATATCCGTTTTGATCTGCCTGCTGGGCGGCATCAATGCGGTCGATAATGCCGTCCAGTCTGATTTGCAATGCAGCATCAGGATAGCGACCCACCAGATCGCCGATTCCTCTGATGGATTCGTAAATAAGACCGTCAAACCAAGGCAGGCCAACGTGCTGGCCTTTTTTGCCGGATGCCACCTTATCAAAATTTTCCAGAACATTGTTTTTGCGTTGTTCCTCAGTAGATTTCAGGTGTTTTCCTTCAAATTTATCCAGCACATCCATTGCCGTAGTTGTGCTCCATAATGCGAACTTCGGGTTCCAGAACGGGTCATTGATGACAGTGGTTTTCACCTGATTAAGCTGTGTCAAATGCTTTTGTGCAGTATTTTGGTATTGCGCAAAACCAACGTTGAATAACGAGCCAATGGCCAGGCTCAATAAGATCAGATTCTCTTTCATATCCAGTTTTAAGTTTTCAAATGTATAGAAAATGTTTTAAACTGGTACGAACTGGTACGATTAAATTGCTTTGCAAATAGGACCAAGTCGTTAAAAAAATTTACTTTTGCCACGAATCTGATAGCGCATGACTGAAAACAAATCCAAATACAAGCTGATTGTCAGCCACGTTACCGACCGGATCCAAGCGAATGAATATCGTAATGGCGACCGAATTCCGTCTATTAATGAGTTTCGAAGCGCCTATAATCTTTCACGGGACACCGTTTTTGCAGGTTTGCGTGAGTTGGTTTCAAAAGGCATTATTGCTCCAAATCATGGTGTCGGGTATTTTGTAAAAAGTACTAAAATCGAGACCGGTCATAACATATTCCTGCTCTTCAACGAGCTTAATGGTTTTAAGGAAGTCCTGTTCAAATCTTTCATGGAATCCATCGGAAGCGCTGCGACAGTTGATTTGTATTTTCACAATTACAACAGAAAGGTTTTCGAGACGCTGGTTCGTGAGGCCAACAATAAATACACTGATTACATCATCATGTCCGGAAAATTCCAGGGCATAGGCGACTTGCTCGGATCAATTTCAGGACGTGTTTTCCTGCTCGACCATTTTCACCCCGAACTAAAAGGGAAATATTCCGCTGTTTACCAGGATTTTGAGAAAAACACATACGAAGCGCTTGATTCAGGACTGGACCTTGTCCGCAAATACAAGCGCATTCTGATGGTTCAAAAAGAAGAAAAAGAACCCGAGGAGAGATACGACGGCCTTAAAGCTTTTTGTAACAATCACGGATTTGCACACGAATACATTTCGGAAACCGGCGGCCGCGAGATTAAAAAAGGCGATTTGTTTATTGTTGTAAAGGATGAGGACCTCGCAGATCTGATCAAACAGACATTGGTTCAACCATTAAAACCTGGTAAAGATTTTGGCATTATTTCCTATAATGATACGCCACTCAAAGAAGTGCTGGCCGGCGGGATAACGACCCTTTCCACCGATTTCAGGTTGATGGGAAAAACCATGGCGAAGCTCATTGATACCAAAGCGATCCTGACCATTGAAAATCCGTGGCAGCTCAATATCCGGGGTTCGCTTTGATCAGGTCATCTGTAAAATGCCGTCTTGACTTTTCCTGATTGAATTTTTGCGTATTATAGTCCCCCGATTTATTTCTGGGAATTGACAGACTTTCCCATTTTTCATTTGCAGCCATTTTCGCAATGTAAACGATTTGGCCAATGTGGTAAGGATAGTGGGCAAGCTGTCTGTTGATCGCCTCCATTACTGTGTGGCCGTCATTCCGGATGTAAACCAAGGTTTCCAGCTGCTCGTCACGAAGGTCTCGTAATGTCGTTAGCAAGCGGTCCCAGCCTTTGTTCCAATGAGCCATCATTTCTTCACGGCTCTTGAAACTGTCCTCAAATTCCGCATCGCGGTTTCGCCATGGTTTTTCTCCATCGGTTGTCAAAAAATCGGTGAAACGTGAAAGCATATTGCCCCCGATGTGATTGACGATCAAGGCAATACTGTTACTTTCCTCATTGTACTGCCAGAAAAGCGCCGCATCGGGCAACTGTGCGATCGCCTTTTCGCCGAGCATTTTGTAATACTCAAACTGCTTGATCGCGCTGGCTAAATAGCTTGTATTCATTATTTCAATGTTTTGTTACGGTTTGATTGTTTCAAGATTGCGATTTAAATTGATCTCCGCTTTAAGCTTTACCAGCTCGCCCAGCAGCTTTGTTTCCTTTACTGTCTGAACCAAGCCCAGCTCCCCGGCCATTTTCACGATCTCGAAATTAAGCGTGTCGATTTCCGTTCTGCGACCTGCGCGGATATCCTGCAAGGTAGAGATGAGCTGGCCGTCCGAAGCACGGCTGATCTGCAACAAACTTCCCTCTATATCATTTGAACTGAGCAAAATACCCTTTGCATTTGCGACACCATTGCACTCGGCAATCACCCGCCGCGCAATATCGAGCGCCGCTTCATTTCTGTAAAAGATGCCATTATCCACACTGAGTAGCGGGCACACCGAGTTGAAAACACAATTGACGATCGCCTTTTTCCAGATGGTATGCTGGATGTCCGCTTCGTTTTTGAATACGAATTGCGAGGTGGTCAACTGCGTAACCAGGCGCTGCAAACAATCCACGTCACCACGCTCGATGCCCACAGGACATGTCGCCACAGGTTTGAAACGGACGAGGGTTTCGTCCATGATCTGGCTCGTTACAAACAAGACGCAGCGGTATATTTCCGGAAAATCTTGCGCAAAGAAAGGTCTCTCCACGCCCAGCCCATTCTGCATTAATACAATCGGCGAGCTGCCGGTTTTATTTTTCAACGCAACCGCCAAGGCTTCATTTCCGAAAGATTTGTTGGCAAGAACGATGATACCATGAAGCGTGGGAAATGCATTTAAGGTCGAAATCGTGATGTCTGCCTCGTGCATAGTTCCGTCTGGCATTTGCACGCGGATATGCTCGATTTTCTGGTCGCCGTCGTTCACGCTCCCCCTGATGAGCGTGGCTTTACGTCCCGAAAGTTTCAAAAAAACAGCCAGCGCCTTCCCGATGGCGCCAGACCCTATGATGTAAATATGGTCTGAATGTAAATGCATAATGTTCCCAAACTGACAAGGGCAAATTTGCGCAAAAGAACATTACGATAGCAGATACAGTTTTTCTATTTTTACCCGTAACAGTTTTTTTAGCACTGAGCGCTTGCTGACATCCGTATGCTTACCTGATTATTTACATTGAAATCATTGGGCTGCATTGCCGTACAGAACGCTATTGGCAAATTTTAATTCTCCCGTTTATTAAGTTAGACAAATAAAATATGCACTTTTTGAAATAGTACAATGATATGTGCAAATTTTTTCTAATTTTACGGGTACGTACCCGATAATCTGTTTAGCCATGCTTGCCCAAAACAAACATATCCGCCAAATACCCTGATTTTATTACGGGTACGTAACCGTTATTTCCCATTTGCTTGATTAACGAAAAATTACCACCTAACCCAATACCCATATGAATCCAAAACACCTTTACCAAAGCCTCAATGTGATGCTGTTGAACGTCCTGGGCGTGCTCTCCATTCCGGATGCAATGGCACAGGATACCAGAAACGTCACGATCACAGTAGTAGACAGCCTTGCCAAAACGGGTATTCCCGGCGTCAATGTTGCTGTGAAAGGAACAACACGCGGTGGCGCGACTGATATTGACGGAAAATTCAGTATTGGCATCACGAGCACCGAAACACTCGTTGTTTCTTACATTGGTTATGAAAAACAGGAGGTTACCCCGGGCTCAAAAACCGTGATCGAGTTGCTGATGCGACCAAGCATGAATGTGCTCGACGAGCTCGTCGTGATAGGCTATGGAACGCAAAAAAGAAGCGAGCTTACAGGTTCGGTCACGTCTGTGAAAGCGGATGAGCTTCAAAAAGTGGCAACCGGCAGCTTTACCAGCGCATTGCAGGGGAAAATCCCCGGGGTTTCTATTAATCAAACCAGCGGCGCGCCGGGAGGTTCCTCATCAGTCAGGATAAGGGGCGTGGGCACCACAGGAGGAAATCAGCCCCTGTATGTCGTGGACGGCTTCCCATTGGGCGGAGGCGGTATGGACATTGCGGGAAGCTCGGACCGTATTGATGGACTCTCCATTGTCAATCCTAATGACATTGAATCCATTGAAGTTTTAAAGGATGCCGCCGCCGCCTCCATTTATGGTGCACGCGCGGCAAACGGGGTTATTCTAATCACTACCAAACGTGGAAAAGATGGTGCAACCCGGATTAATCTGGATGCATATACGGGTGTGCAGCAATTATGGAAACAACCTGAATTCCTGAATGCCACCGAATTTGCAACGCTTGCCAATGAATTATATACCAACTCCGGCATGACACCCAATCCCGAATGGGCGAACCCGTCGTCATTCGGACAAGGTACGAACTGGATCAACCAGGTTTTCAGAAATGCTCCCGTTCAGAATTATGACCTGCGAATCTCCGGCGGAAGCAAAAAAATCACCGGCGCCCTGTCATTAGGATACCGTGACCAGCAAGGCACGCTCATTGAGACCTGGCACAAAAGGTTTACCGCGCGCATTACCGGCGATTTGAAAGTAAGTGATAAATTACGGTTTGGCAGTTCCCTTGCTTTTACGTTTTCGCGTGCAAAAGGACAGCAAAATCAGGATATGCGGATCGGGATTTTTAACCTCGCGCAGCAATTTTACCCAACACTTGGTAAGGAGGACGTAGTAAATGGTTCATCAGCTTATTACACAACGCAGGGAGACAATCCGTATCTCCGTGCAAAATCAATGGATAACCAGCTGCGAAATCTGCGCATGTTCGGTAACATTTTCGGCGAATTTGAAATCCTGCCCGGCTTGAAATGGAAAACCAATGTTGGAATTGACACCGATAACAACCGGTCTACAACGTGGGAGCCAAAAGCGGAAAGGGGACATTACAGAAATCTGCAAGCCATTCTGGGAGAAACATATTCTCAGGGACTAAACTGGTTGCTCGAAAACACCCTCTCCTACTCGGTAGCGCTCGCCAATCACAGAGTTTCAGCCGTTGTTGGACAAACTGCCCAAAAGAACAATGTGAACTGGATTGGCGTTACTGCTCGGGATTTTCAGAACGAACAATTGCAGGTCGTCAACGGCAGCAAGGACACCGAACGCAGGGCCAGTGGAACCGGATCGCAGTATACGCTTGCCTCTTACCTTGCCCGGGTTAATTACTCGTTTAAAGACAAGTATATGCTTTCGGCAAGCGTCCGTCGCGACGGTTCCTCGAATTTCGGGCCCAACCACAAATGGGGAAATTTTCCTTCTGTTTCCGCGGGATGGAACATTGCAGAAGAGTCTTTCATGAAAAGTATAACACCGGTAAACTCACTGAAACTCCGCGCCAGCTGGGGACAGCTGGGGAACGATGCAATTGGTTCATTCGGCTATCTGAGCGGCATTCGTCTGGGCACAGTGAACGACAACTATGTATTTGGAAGCGGGCAGGCACTCGAAATCGGAGCATCAATGTCCCGTCCGGGTAATCCTAATCTGAGATGGGAAACAAGCGAACAGACCAATTTTGGAATTGACGCCACGTTTCTCAACGAACGCCTTTACCTGACTGCTGATTATTATA
This sequence comes from Dyadobacter fanqingshengii, assembly GCF_023822005.2. Classification (GTDB taxonomy): domain Bacteria; phylum Bacteroidota; class Bacteroidia; order Cytophagales; family Spirosomataceae; genus Dyadobacter; species Dyadobacter fanqingshengii. The sequence continues at coordinate 897,811 of NZ_CP098806.1, read as the reverse complement.
TCAAAACAACAAAAGATATGCTCGTCAGCCTGCCGGTATCTTTTGAAGCGGGCTTCCAGACTGCACCTTCCGTAAATGGTGGAAAGGTGAGGAACAGTGGCATTGAATTACTGCTGGGCTACCGGGGTGAAATAGGTGACTTTACTTACGATGTAAGCGGGAATATGGCTACCCTGAAAAACGAAGTCCTCAGCCTTGGCGTGGGCCAACCCATTGCCGGCCCTACGCTCGGCTTTACAAGTATCAGCTCATCCTATACCAAAGTAGGAGAATCAATCGGCTATTTCCGCGGATATGCAGTGGATGGGATCTACCAGACCAATGATGAAGTGAACAAAACTTTGCAGCCTAATGCCGTAGCAGGTGATTTCAGATACAAAGACATGAATGGCGATAACCAGCTGTCTGATGCCGACCGTGTGAAACTGGGAAGTCCATGGCCGACCCTGACATACGGCATGAACTTCGACTTTGGTTACAAAGGGTTTGACCTGAATGTAATGTTTCAGGGTGTTGCCGGCAATCAGATATTCCACTCCAACAAATTTGCAACTTATCCTTTGAAATATTTCGGCGGATCAGGGGTTGTGAATGGTTCCAGAGAAGTGCTCAACCGGTGGACGCCGGGAAGCGGCAACAATGAGATCCCTCGCCTAGCCTACGTGGACGCCAATGGTAACTATGCTAACAGCTCTTCTTTTTATGTAGAAGACGGTGACTACATGCGGATCAGGAACATCGCTCTTGGTTACAGGATCCCACAAACGCTGATCAGCAAAACGAAGCTTTTCCAGAGTGCCCGTTTTTATGTAAGTGCACAAAACCTGTTCACGTTCACGAAATATTCTGGTTTTGATCCTGAAATAGGAAGTACAAACCCGCTGCAGTCTGGTGTTGACAATGGTGTTTATCCACAGCCGAGAACGTTTATGGCCGGTGTTAATTTTGGTTTTTAAAATCCTTCAAAAGCAAATAAGATGAAAAAATTCATAAAATACATAAGCATTTTCGTTGCCACGCTCACAATGGTTTCGTGTGGTGACAGCTTTCTTACGCTGAAACCGCTGGATATACTCACGGATGCAAACTTCTTTCTAACCGAATCGGACGCCCAGGCTTCCCTTACCGGAATATATGCGATCCTTCAAAGAGAAGAGACATTTAGTAATGTGCGTGATGCTGCGGATATTGAATGGGCTATGGCTGGGGACATGTACGAAATGGACGGTAGCGCCAACCGTATTGAACTGCACTCATTAAGCCTTCCATCCAATAACACCATTCTGCGGGATGTATATCAGGGCGCATATCAGGGAATAGGCAGAGCGAACATTGTCATTGGCAGAGTGAGCAAAATGGAAAATCTGGACCCGGCGGTTAAAGCAAACATCATTGCACAAGCCAAATTCCTGAGAAGTCTTTTTTACTATCGCCTGGTAAGTTACTGGGGAGGCGTCCCGCTGATCACCGAAGAACTGAACGCATCTTCAAACCTCGAAATCCCGAGATCTTCTGCCGCGGAAGTATGGGCCCTGATCGAAGCGGACTTGAAAGAGGCGGCAGCTGTGTTGCCCGCAACCTGGGCTGATGCAAACATAGGACGGGCTACCAAGACAGCCGCTTTGGGATATCTTGTAAAAGCTGCCCTCTGGCAACAAAAATGGGCAGATGCAGTCAAATACAGTGAAGATATATTGGCAACCAACGCGCATGACCTGCTTCCAAAGTTTCGGGATGTGTTCCGCGAAACAAATGAGAACAATAAGGAAATATTATTCTCGACGCAGTTCCGTACTTCTGTGGACGCGGAAGGTAACAATCTGGTCAAAAGAACCGCTCCGCGGGGAGCACCATCCGCTTATACGGGCAGCGCCGCATGGAGCAATTTTGTGCCTCAAAAACATTGGGTAAATGCTTTTGAAAAGGACGCCTCAGGCAAAATAAAAGACAGCCGCTACTGGGATGTGATCATTGGCCCTGGCGAAGCGCATCAGGATATTGCTGCCTTCGTAATGCCTGCTAATGTGCCCGCTGGTTGGTCCAGGACCGGATACATTGTTACCAAATACTGGGAAGCTCCCGCGCTTACCAACAGCGGTGTGAATACGCCGGTTATCCGTTTTGCCGAGGTGCTGCTCAACTACGCCGAAGCATTGAATGAAACAGGTCAGTCGCAGGAAGCTATGAAATTGGTTAACCGGATTAGAAGCCGTGCAGGTCTGACCCCAAAATCGATCGCTCTAAGTAAAGAAGCCGTTCTGGATGCTATATTCTATGAAAGACGAATGGAATTTATCTGGGAACCGGTTGGTGCATTCTCTGACCTGAACCGCCGGGGACGTTTCATTTCCTTTGTAAAGGCAAACCGCCCAAATGTTGCTGAGCTCGAAATTGATAAAAAACCATGGTTAGCCACCGTGCCCATCCTGTTCCCGATTCCGCGTGAAGCCTGGGACAAGAATAAGGCTTTGGAACAAAACCCGCATTATACCTTTTAATATTTCGCCGAACACAAATAATAAGGACATCCTAAACCCTTATCATCATCCTAATGAAATGTCAAGTTGTGTTTCTCCTGATTATTTCTGCCCTTACTGCTCATGGACAAACCGTGGAGGAAAGGCGAAAGCAATATCTTAAAGAATCGCTTCTTATTAACCAGTCGTCGGACCACCGTCACCCGATTAGTCGTCGGGTGACGGACCTGGACAGCACATGGCTCGAGTGGCAAAAAAGAACGGGCGAGTTACCCCCGGATTTCGAACAACTACGCTCCTACCCCTTTTTACCCGAACCACTGATCACTGAAAAAGATGGAAAGAAGCAGCACATTAAAACCCGGGGTGAGTGGGATCAAAGACGAGATTGGATAAAAGAACAATTTCAATACTGGGTATCCGGAATGCGGCCTCCTGCACCCAGCGATTTTAAAGTCAGAATTCTTAGTGAGCGTACAGAAGGTTCCACAAAAATTCAAATGATAGAACTATCGTTCGGGCCCGGCTACAAAGCCAAAATGAGCTTTGAACTGATGATACCTGGTGGAAAAGGGCCATTCCCCGTTTACATGACGCAATGGACCCATCGGAACTGGGCACAACTCGCACTCAGGAGAGGCTATGTAGCCTGTGTATATGCCGGAGCCGACAGTAAAGATGACACACAGGCTTACCAATCACTTTACCCCGAATATGATTTCACGGCATTGATGCGCCGGGCTTGGGGAGCATCCCGTGTGATAGATTACCTGGTAACGCGCAAAGAAATCAATCCAAAACAAATTGCGATTACCGGACATTCCCGCAACGGGAAGCAGGCGTTATGGGCCAGTGCATTTGACGACCGCATTGCCGCAGTAGTTGCCAGCAGTTGCGGCACGGGAGGCATCACGCCATGGCGTATGAGCGATCCTCAATATGTGAATCAGACCCTCGACGATATCGCCTCCAACGCAGCGCACTGGTTTCATCCGAGACTGCGTTTTTTCTTTGGCCGGGAGGATAAATTACCCATCGATCAAAATTTGCTGATCGCGCTGATGGCCCCGAGGCATATCCTTTTTCAATATTCGACCGTTGAGCAGCAACTCAATCCGTGGGCCAACGAGCAGTCGTATCACTCTGCCAAAAAAGTCTTTGCCTTTATGGGTGTTGCAAACAACATAGCGCTTGCTCCCCGGATGGGTGAACACGCAGTGGCGGCAAGAGATGTGGAGCAATGCATCGATTTTCTTGATGCAAGTTTTAAAAGAAATAACATTCCCTGGAATACGACCTTAAACTTTGACTATGATTTTGAGAAATGGGCGGCTACCCGCGCCGCAGAGAAAACGGAAGCTTTGTCCGGAAAACCCCTTCATTTTAAAATTTATGAGGATCAGAGAAAACGCAAAGAGCAGGAAGAGAGAATAGCGGAAAGCATCGATTGGCTTTTAGGTAAAGAGCCGTCCGGCGCAAAACCGTCCATAGTGGCTCCCACAGATCCGTCCCGCGTGGATTGGATGGACAAAATTACCGGCCGACCAATCGTTAAAAACACAAAATCTGAGCACATTGGCCCATATACCGCGCTTAGCGACCATGTAGCAGCCACAATCTATTATCCGACCGACGCAGCAGGGAATAAAAAAACGCGCGCGAATGGAAAAATACCGGTTATCATTTACCTGCATGAATTCGCCTATGCGCACGGATATGCACATGGTTATTCCGCAGAGCGACAAGGAAACAGCCGGCTTTTTCAATCCCTGACAGACAACGGTTTCGCTGTGATGGCCATCGATTTATTTGGATTTGGAACACGCATGAAAGAAGCGCAGCATTTCTATTCGCGTTACCCGGAATGGTCGAAAATGGGAAAAATGGTGAGTGATACGCGGGCATGCATTGATGCCCTGGAAACTTTTGAAAATATAGATAAAAACAAGATATTCCTTTTGGGAAATACGCTGGGAGGACAAGTAGCCTTGTTTACAGCAGCGAAGGACAGAAGAGTGGCCGGGCTGGTCACGGTTGCAGCATTTTCTCCGCTGCGTGTCTCAAACAGCAGATATGAAAGCATCAGGACCCTTTCGCATGCGCACGGGTTGATTCCAAAACTAGGATGGTACGCTGAAAATCCCGCTCATTCCGTAGTGGATTACCCCGAAATCATTTCCCGTATTGCACCGCGTCCGTTGCTTGTGATTGCGCCGGTTCTGGATAGGTATACCAACATTCCGGCAGTGAGAGAAAACCTTGCAACCGCAAAAGATGCATATAAAATGTACGGAAAACCAGAAAACCTGCAAACCGAGTATCCAATCGATATCAACCGGATATCCGAGTCATTTTACGACCGGATTAATATGTTTTTCAAAAATGTATGTGAAGCGTCGGATTAAGCAAAAGTCCTGGTTGCAATGCTACTTGCCTCCCCGCTCGCATGGTGGGCTTTGAGCAACTGGCTCGGAACATTCGCATACAGCACCGGGCTCAGCTGGTGGATTTTTGCGGTGTCCGGCGTAGCAGCCACATCCATAGCCATGCTCACGGTTAGTTTTCAAGCGATCAAGGCTGCATGGCTGAACCCCGTTACCAGTTTGCGAGCTGAATAAAATTATATGGCTGGCCGCGCTTAATGCATGAGCGTTTCAATATCTTTTAATTCCCCAAACAGGACCAGCACTTCATTTTCATGCATTACGGTGTTAGGTGTCGCGATGCCGGAGGCCCTTTTAAAGATTTTGGCCAGCCCATTTTCTGACTCTTTGGAAAGGGTAAGCACCGTGAGTACAATCACATTATAGCGATTGGTTAGATCCGCCTCTGCAAGTGTCATGCCTATATATCGTTCCGGGACACGGGTTTCGATAATGCTGTATTTTTCGGAAACTTTGAAGGAATCCACGATGCCGGAATTATCCAGGCGCATGGCCAGTCTTTCGGCCGATTCCTCTTCGGGAAGAATGTATTCTTCAATCTGCATCGCCTCCAAAACCGTTTTCTGCAGATCCGAAACGACCCGGCCGATGATCTTTTTAACGCCGAGCTGTTTGAGCAGCGCTGTTGCCAGCAGCGACGCGCCTTCGTCCTCCCCGATGGCAACGATCACCGAGTCCGCATCTTTCAGCGGGAGTGAGCTCACTGCACTTTTATCCGTACAATCCATGCACACCGTATGCGTGATGCGATCTTTCAGCTGCTCCACTTTCTGCATATTACTGTCTACCCCGATCGTTTCGTGGCCAAGTTCCGTCAGGCGAATAGCCAGTGATTTTCCAAAGCTTCCGAGTCCAAATATGATATACTTCATAAGATTCCGTTTTAAAAGTTCATTTGCTCTGCCGGCAGCCGGTAATCTGTTGGTTTTGACTTTCTGATAAATGCCACCAGCAATGTGAGCGAGCCTACCCGGCCGACAAACATAGTTAAAATGATCACCAACCGCCCTGCATTACTCAATTGCGGGGTTACACCAAGGCTCAGCCCGGTTGTACTGTAAGCTGAAAAGGTTTCAAATGCCAGGGACAGCAGGTTTTTATCGGGATCCGTAACCGTTAGCATAAATATGGCTGCGCCGAGGAAAATAAGCGACAGGGAAATGATGCCCAGCGCCCTCGAGACGGAATCATCGGATACTTTTCTCCCAAAAATCTCTATACTATCCTTCCCCTTCGCCAGCATAGCAATATTGAGGGTGGCAAGCGCGAATGTAGTCACCTTAATGCCTCCTCCGGTTGAGCCCGGAGCCGCCCCGATCCACATCAGCAGAAAGATCAGCATTACAGTAGGAAAAGCCAGTCCGCTGATCATCACGGTATTAAAACCTGCCGAGCGCGGGCTGGTGCCGATAAATAAGGCAGTGACCATCTTGCCGTAAAGGCTTTCATGCGCACGGAGCGTGTGTTTGTATTCCAAAATAAAAACCAGGATGAACCCAAAGAGGATCAGAAAAAAGCTGGTGTAGGCTATTATTTTGGAATTAAAGGCGATTATGCGTGCCCTGTGCAGAAAATGGCGGCCATATCTGGCCTTATGATAAATGTTAAAAACCCAGCGCCGGATGAATTCATATGAATTAAAAATGATCCCGAAACCAAGCCCGCCCATTACATAAAGCCCGATAATGGATAGATGCAGCTCATAATTAAAACGGACCATTTCGTTGTTCAGCCCATCAGGCAACGTGGAAAAGCCTGCATTACAGAAGGCTGTTATGGCATGAAAAATGGTGAAATAAAGCTGCTCGGCCCGGTCATCGAATTGTGCGGGGTCGAGGCTCAGATAAATGAAAAAGCCACCCAGTATTTCAAAAAAGAAGGTAACAAGGATAATTTTATATAAAGTAGAAATCACCGAGCTTACCTTGTTCTCGCCAATGAGCTCGGTAAACATCAGCTGGTTTTTGTACGAAAATCCACCTGAGAAAAAGTAGCCAAAAAAGCCCGTGAATGTCATGATTCCCAACCCGCCGATCTGAACCAGCACCAGCAGGATCGTCTGGCCGAAGCGGGTAAATTCGCCCGCAATATCAACCACTGACAAACCGGTAATGCAAACTGCACTCGTTGCCAGAAAAAGCGCATCTACAAAACTAAGTTGCTGATGATGGGTCGTTTTAGGAAGCAGTAACAGTGCCGTGCCGACCAGTATCAACGCCAAAAAGCTCAGAACGAAAAGCAGTGTCGGATTGAAATAGAACTTGTCGAAAAACAGCGTCTGCTTTGAAATTTCAATGATCAAAATGGCAAAAATGCCCAGGTACATCCACTCCGGCTTGACAAGTTCGGTGCCATCGGTCGCAGAAAAATGATAGCTGTCGGCAATGATAACGGCAAGAAAATAGAAAAGCAGCAACGCCTCGCCTACCCTTGAAATGACAGAGGATTTGCTCTTAAATGCTGTGAATGTCTTCGCAGCCAATGCCAGGGCAAAAAAGAAAAAACACCATTCGAGTATACGGTTCGTCATATGCTCGATGTCTGGGTCGGTATTATAGCCCAAGTGAAAAACAACCACCATGGAGCAAATGATGCTCATGGCGATCAGTATGTAATCAAGCAGCTTTCGAAAGTGTCTTATTTTTTCATCCACTGCTGCTATTCGAGTTTAAGATTTTCAACCTTTATTTTTGAATTACCTTCTTGCAACTGGCCGTAAGCGGTGATTAATTGCTTCAACTTTTCGGGCTGCGACTTTGCCAGATTATTTTGCTGACCAATATCTTTCTTCACATTGTACAACTGATATTCTTTTGCATTTCCCAATTCGATATTAACCTGTTTGTTCACCGCCGGACCGTCGTAAGGCGGTATCATCACAAAATCACCCTGCCGCAACGCTGTGCGTGAACTGGCTTCAATAATAAGCTCGTTCCTTCCTTTTTTGCTTTTACCCAAAAACACATCCAGGTAATTCTGACTATCCAAACCTTTCACTTCCTCCCCTGCCAAATGCGCCAGCGAGCTCAGCAAATCGAGCTGACAAACAACTGCATCGGAAACTGCTGGCTTGATCGTGCCTTTCCAGTAAGTCATAAACGGCACCCGCACGCCCGCTTCGAATAAACTGTATTTCCCGCCGCGTAATGGGCCTGCGGGCTTGTGATTTCCCAGTTTTTCAACTGCTTCGTCGTGGTAACCGTCATTGACCACCGGGCCGTTATCGCTGGTGAAGATGATCAGTGTATTTTCCAGCACTCCTTCTTTTTCGAGCGTTTTCAGCAACTCGCCCAGGCACCAGTCGGCTTCGGCAATTGCGTCGCCTCTGGGCCCCAGGCCGGTTACGCCTTTGAAGCGTGGATTAGGCGTGCGCGGCACGTGCGGCTGCTGCATGGCGTAGTACAGGAAAAATGGCTTCGATTTATGCTCGGTAATAAATTGCTGTGCCTTGGTCAGGAAAAGATCAGCCATTTCTTCATCGTTCCATTTGGCTTTTGCACCGCCCTTCATGTAACCAATGCGGGAAATTCCATTCGTAATGCTCTGATCGTGACCATGATGCCACTTCATTTTTAATAAATCGGGGTTATCCTTCCCTGTCGGCTCGCCCGGAAAATTTTCTTTGTAACTCACCTGTATCGGATCATTAGCATCAAGGCCGACTACGCGGGTGTTTTCAATGTAAACGGTTGGTACGCGATCCTGGGTTGCAGCTAAAATGTAGGAGTAATCAAAACCGAGCTGGTTGGGGCCGGGTTTAATTTCCTGGTTCCAATCTGTGTTGCCATTGCCTAGACCAAGGTGCCATTTCCCTACGATACCCGTCGCATAACCCGCTTTTTTAAGGATTTTGGGAATGGTCATCTGGGCTGTATCGATCAGCAGCGGGGCATCACCGGGCAAGATCTTCGCGTCCTTGTTACGCCAGGGATAAACGCCGGTTACCAGTGCAAACCGGCTCGGCGTGCAGGTCGACGAAGTGGCATAACCATTTGTAAAACGAATGCCGCCATTCGCGATCCGATCCATATTCGGCGTCTGCAAAGCCGTGGCTCCGTACGCACCCACGTCGCCGTAACCCAGGTCATCGAGGTTGATCAGCACGATATTGGGCTTCGATGCCTTATTTTCTTTTGCCGCAAATTGCCAGCCCGTCGTCGCAATGAGCGTGGCGAGCACGACACCAAGTATTGTAAACTGCTTTGTTTTATTTATCATCATAAAAGGCATATTTCCGTAAGAGGTGTTGTCACCTGACATATATCCGACGGTTTTGCGAATAATGTAAAGGTAAAAAAACACATGCTACTGGCATGTGTCTATTATATTTTTTCCGGAAGAAAAGTATCAGGACATTCTCTCTATCAAGCCGTAGCCGACTACTGCTATTCCTGACTGGCCTGTGGGGAGATATCACCCGGGACGACGGATACATTGGTTAATAACTTGTTCACAATCACCCATTTTCCATCAACTATCGTCAACGACAACAGATCGTAATAATTAAATTCAAACATGGGCAGACGGAGCTTTGCAACAGCGATCAGGTTGATGACTTCAATGGAAATAATTTCCATGCGATAGCTTTCCCCAAGTTCAAAAGGGCTTTTTCTGTTCTTAACACCGTCGAGATATTGTTCCAGTGTTTTGAAATAACCTTGTCCGTTCACATCTCCGGCCACCAGTGCCTGCGGGTGAAATACGCTGCGGAGGCGGTTAATGTCGCCTTTAAAAACCCCCTTAAAATAGTCCGATAATACAGCAGCAATAGCCGCTGCGTGATCTGTGTGATTAGTCATTGTGCTTTCAGTTTAGCCGGTATGCGCCGGTTTTTGTTACTTATGGCATCATTGTGAATCTTAAAGGACTGCGAATGCAGTCAATTGTACTTCAAGTTCAAATTCGTTGTAAATGAGCGTGTCGCCCAGGTTGGTGAAGAAGTTACCTGAACGGAACTTCATGTCGTAGTGCGTACGATCAACCACGATTTTGCCGGCAGCAGTGATCCTGTCACCCGAAACATGTACCTCGGCCCGGAAGGAGATCTCGTGTGTAATACCTTTAATGGTCAGATCGCCAGTGATCAAATAGCCCTCACCCGCGAGGTGATCTGCCTCAGTAATTACAAATTGCGCTTCGGGAAAATCTTCTGTCGAGAAAAAATCCGCTGAAAACAGGTGGCTTGCAAATTGTGCATTATAACCCGGATCAGTAATGTCCAGAATTTTGATTGAAGTTGTGTCGATGACGAAATTTCCTCCGGCCAACTTCCCATCATTTAACAGCAGTTCGCCCGCTTTAATGTCAATGGTGCCATTATGTGCGCCTGTAACTTTTTTTCCTGTCCAGTCGATGCTGCTTTGCGAACCTTCGACTGCAAATCTTTTTGTTTCCATTTTCTTTATGTTATCAGTTAATAATTTGATAGCACAAAGGAGCGCAGGAATCCGCAGGGCGTTACGTGATGTAGATCACTTTCGGAAGGATGCTATATTAATGTGTGCTGAACTTCTCACGTGACACGAAAATAGCCAATGTGACTGCCTTATTGATTTCATCATTGGCAGACTTTTTTTGACAATGCAGTTATGAAAACACTATTGGGATTAATACTCATCGCATCGCTCATGGCCGATCAACCACGCAAGGTTCTGCTTTTTTACACTGAAAGCGGTGAAGCAATATGGAAGTCGCAGGTAGAGACGCTCAGCGCATCTCAGAAAGGCATTAACGAGCGGGATATCAAGATTAAATCCATCCCTTATAATGAGGAAAATCGCTCCGAATGGCGAAAATGGGAAATCGACAGCACAAGCAAGTTTACATTTCTCCTGATCGGCCGCGACGGCGGTGAAAAGTTACGATCCGACGAAATCGTAAAGGCTGAAAAATTGTTCGGCCTGATCGATGCCATGCCTATGCGAAAAGCAGAAGTGAAGCGTAATTGAGCCGGCAACATGGATAATGGTTGCATGAACACCTTTTCTCCATTATTTGATTTTATTTAGCCTATTAACTTGAATAACGTCCGAATTGATAGCGGTAAGGAGCCACTTTTCCCGATTATTACTCTTGATGAAAATACTTTTTCGGGCGTCGCCGTGGATCATTAATCCACTTGTGGCGCAATTTGTTGGAGTGAATTTTCCTTTTCCATTTCCCAAAAGCAGCAGCCCGGTCGAAGCATCTTGCCTGCCCATATTGACTTCATTGGGATAAAAGTTGCCTGTCAGGATCACATCTTCGTGGCCGTCTGCATTTACATCACCCGTTACGATCCCGAAAACAGGCGATTTCTGCGCTTCAACCGGCAACGCGTGTATCTTATAATTTCCTTGGCCCACGTTCTCCATATAGGCACTCTGCAAGTAAGTTACCTCGGCTGCATATGCATCTTTGGTTTCCTCAGTGGAAAGCAGGTTATCAAAAGTTACCTGCGCATAGTCTGCATAATGGGGGAATTTGCGGCGAAACTGAATCACTTGCTGATTTAATGCGTCGCGCGGCACACTCGGGTAGCGTTGATCCTGGATAAAATATCCCATCAGCGGATCGAAAGTGCCATCGCCGTTGAAATCTTTCGCGACAATTTTGATCGGCTCCTTCTCAGAGGCTCGGTAGAATGTGTTTAATCCTTCATTTCCGGCAATGAAATCGATGTCACCATCGTGGTCAAAATCACCGGCTGCAAGACTGTTCCACCAGCCCGTAAAATTGTTCAACCCATTTGGCGCTTTTTGAGATTGCAGTGATTTGCCTTTTTTGTTTTCAAAGATCCGGATTGGCATCCACTCACCCGCAAGCACAAGATCGTCGAACCCATCCTGATTCGTATCCGCCCACAATGCATCGCAAACCATGCCTACGTTGAGGAGTTCAGGACAAAATTGGGAGGTTATATTGGTAAAATGCGGCTGTCCGTTTTTGGAATCATTCCTAAGCAGATAACTGCTGGCAGGAAGCGGATATTTGCCCGGAACGCTGCGCCCGCCGATGAAAATGTCCAGATCGCCGTCTTTGTCAAAATCATTGGTTACCATGCAGGAACTGCTTAGCGAAATGTCCGGAAAGACATTCTTAGCTGCTGGTGAGAAGTTTCCCTTACCATTATTCCGATACAATTGCACATTGTAAAAAGCCTTCTCCGTCGCGGGCAGTTCATTCCCTCCGTTGGAAACCAGCAGATCGAGGTCGCCATCCCGATCGGCGTCCAGGAAAACAGCGGCAGCATTTTCATGCAAAGAATCCTGGGAAACAATGCGCTTTTCAAACCGACCGTTGGCGGTTTGCAGAAGAATCGTCGGCTTACCACCGCGATAACTCCCACCTGCGAAAACATCATCCAAACCATCTCCATTCACATCGCCCGACGCAATCGCGAAACCGCTTTTGGACAGCATTTTGTGCATGGTGGCCGTTTGTTTAAAATCAACAAAATTGCCTTCCACATGCTGGAAACCAATGTTTACCTGTTTCGTAATATCAGTAAAATAGGGTTTTAAATGCGGTTTAATTAAGACAAGTTTTCCTGAATCCAATGCCTCTCGCTGACTTAAAGTCAACCGCTTGTTCGCAACAATCTTATAGCGTTTTTGCGATTTCCCCCCCGGCCACACAACTTCCAGACTGTCAATCAAAGTTTTATCCCCGACTCCAAAATGCAATATCGGATCCACCGAAGACTGAAATCCCCGCACAACACTCAATTCGGCATATTGCTTCGCCTTACCAGTCCAGATTGTCACCTTGCTGCCGATCCCGGATAAGTTGCCCTTGGCTCCCTCAAATGCAATGCTCAGGAAATTTGATGTTCCTTTTTCCCGGCTGTTATTTTGATATATAAATGCTTCGGAATCAATGTTGTTGACAACCAGATCCAGGTCACCGTCACCGTCCAGATCGGCATAGGCGGCTCCGTTGGAATAGGAAAGTTCGTCGAGTCCCCAATCTTCGGAAGTGTTGGAAAATGTGAGGTTACCTGCGTTCTTATAGGCATAGTTGGCGATCTGCACCTCAGGCACTTTTTTGATCAGTTCCAATGCATTCTGCTGCTTGAAGTTATTGGTGCCAAAATTTGAAAAATCTTCTTTAAACTGGATGAAATCACGGTCCGTCACGTCGCGGCGGTAACCATTGGTGATGAAGATGTCTTTTTGTCCGTCGTTATCAAAATCCGCAATCAGCGGCGCCCAACTCCAATCGGTTTTAGCGATTCCCGCCAACAAACCAATTTCACTGAAAACCGGCATTCCGCCATCTCCCGGAGCTGGCCCCTGGTGCAGTTGCAACATATTCCGCATGTACTGCAATTGGTAACCATACTGGTCCGAAATGCTCATTTCCTTCCGGTCGTAATCCTGTCCCGCCAGCATTTTCTTTTGACGAAAATTATCTTCAGGAAGCATATCCAGCTGAAAAATATCCGGGTAAGTGTCGTTATTGATATCGGCCACATCCAGCCCCATTCCAAACAAACTGGTATGCGCCGTTGCCTCACGGATCACATTGTCAAAGCCGGGCGCTGCCGTAGTTTTAGCGCCATTGTTCAGATACAATATGTCGCTGCTGATGAAGTCATTGGAGCAGTAAATATCCGGGTAACCATCTTTATTTAAGTCACTTATTGCCAGACCCAGGCCCAACCCTTCGTATTTTATGCCTGCATCTTTGGATATATTGGTGAATACGGGAATTCCGTTTGCGCCCGTGCCTTCGTTGCGATACAGTTTTCCAGTGCTTGGATACGAGCCATCATTGTATGTCTTGCGGAGATAATTAGGGTTTTGAAGATCGGGTGCAGAATTCATCATAAACGCATCCAGGTCGCCGTCCAGATCCGCATCGAAAAACGCAGTTTGAACCGTGAATGAAGCATCATTCAAACCATATGCTTTGGCCATTTCCTTAAAAACCGGCGCCTTATTTTTCCCTGGACCCTGGTTCACAAAAAGCAAATTTTCAGTGTCTGCGGCAGGAATCTTAATGTGTTTTGCCACGGAAACATAAATGTCCAGCAAGCCATCCTGATTAATGTCGACCATAGAAATCCCCGTGCACCAGCGGTTTGTTTTCACGCCAGCCGCCTCAGTTATATCCTCAAATGCCCATTTTTTAGTGAGTGTATCAATTTTGCTCAAATACAACCGGCAGCTCACCTGGTTCCCGCCAAAGAAAATATCCGGCTTCCCATCATTATTCACATCCCCAATCCCGACCCCACCGCCATTATAAAAGTTGGTAAATGTGAAAGGGTTGATAGAGTCATTGGGGGTTAATGTATTGGAAAATTTGATTCCGGTTTCTGTTGATTTGTGTGACGTGAACAAGGGTTCCTGCTTGTCTTTGCAGGAGAAGGAAAGAACAAGGAGTAAGATCAGAAGGGCGGTCTTATGCATATGTGAAATGCTGCTTTTTATTGGATTGTCACCCTGAGCGGAGCCGAAGGGAAGGAGCAGGATGCCAAAGCGTCCTGCTCCTTCCCTTCGACCGCAGCGGCGGCCGCTCCGCTCGGGGTGACAGGTGTGATGACGAGCTTACTAATACCCAGGATTCTGATCGCCCGGCTCGATCTTCGCATTGTTATCCACTTCCTGTTGCGGAATGGGCAGCAATTCGTGCTTGTTAGCCTGGAAATAGGTCAGTGGCTCAGCTTTTTGCTTGTTCAGCTTCCTCCATCTTACAATGTCCCTGTTCCGGATTTGTTCGCCGCTTTGCTCCACGCGTTTTTCGTGGACAATGGCTGCGAAGACCTGGTCTTTGTTTGAAACAGGAAATCTTGACGTTGGATAGGCTGGCATGCTCACGCTCTTGCGCGCGCGGATCAAGTTCAGATATTTCACTGCTTGTGCCGTGTTTCCCAACTCATTTTCAACCTCGGCAAGCGAAAGAATTGTTTCCGCAAAACGCATGATCCGCTGGTTGATCGCCCCGGTCAGGAATGATTCATTCATTTTATACATCAGCGAATATTTCTGCCAGCTTACTTTCTGCGTCACACCATCCACCACGGAGGCGTTACCATTCTGCTGGCCATCTGTTAATGTATTAGCGCCTTTGTTATATTTTTCTCCTGTGAAATAGAAAGAGTCCTCATAACGCGGGTCGGTTTTGGCGTCGCCTTTTTTGGTTTTTTCAAATTCCGAGAGCAGACTGTTCGACGGGATAACATTACGCCATCCAATGGCCGAATATTCCTGCGTACGCACCGTTTCAGTTCCGGCCGTGGCGCCGTTTCCGTCACCATCCCAGTTGTATACACCGCCCGAAGGAAAGAAGTTAACCTCGAAAATAGACTCTTTATTAAATTCAGTCTCTTCCAAAAAGTTATCATTATAGTTATCCACAAGCGCATAAACGCCTGAGCTGTAAACTTTAAGCAACTCAATTTTGGCATTGGCATAATCACCTTTTTGCATATGTGCCCTTGCCAGAAGCATCTGGGCGGCTCCTTTGGTCACCCGGCCTTGGTTCGCTGCATCGTAAGTCAATGGAAGATCAGCCTGGATCGCCTGCAATTCGGAGATCACGAAGGCGTATACTTCTTCCGCCGGAGAACGTGGCAAACTGCCGTCGACAGTTAGTACATAATTTTTATAAAGCGGCACATCACCCCAAAGACTTACGAGCTCGTAGTAAGCATAAGCCCTCAGAAAACGCGCTTCCGCAAGCAACCTTTTCTTGTCGCCATCTGCAAGGTCTGTTACTTTTTCGGAGTTGTCCACGACTGCATTGGCGCGGTGGATCAAACGGTAATAAGCAAGCCAAACCGTTCCCAAAACAGAATTGCTGGTGTCATGCGTCCCGAGCAGCAGCTGGTTACGCGGGGTTTCGAGCTGCCCGCCGCCTGCCGCTACATCGTCGCTGCGCAGGTCGTGCAGAAAGAACCATTCCCTGGCAACGAGGTTATTGGATTTGAGCATGGAATACACACTCGTAACGCCACTGTTCAGCTCAGCCCCGTTTTTGTAGTAACCTTCCACGGTCACGCCATTGGGGTTTGTCTTTTCCAGAGTGTCATCATTACAGGCGAACACAATTCCAAACAGACAGGCGTATATGATGATTAGTTTCTTTTTCATTTTATAAAAGTTTTAATGTCAAAACCCTACGCTCAATCCCACTTGGAGGGTTCTTGGCTGCGGATACATACCGTAATCGATCCCGTTGATCAGCTGCGTTGCTGTGTCCGTAGAAGAACCATTCACGCCAATTTCAGGATCCAGTCCCGAATATTTGGTGAAGGTCAGCAGGTTAGTCGCTGAAACATAGAAACGCGCTTTGGTAATCGTTTCTTTCGTCAATGCAGACAGTATTTTCACAGGAATTGTGTAGCCAATGCTCAGGTTTTTGATCCGCATATATGAGCCGTTTTCTACAAAACGGTCACTCGAACGGCTGTTGTTATTAGGATCACCACTGATCGCTCTTGGCACATCCGTATCCGTATTGGTTGGCGTCCATGCGCTCAGCACATCCGTTCCCGCATTGAACAATCGCAGCATTCCCTGCTCGATCACCTTCGTTCCATTGTAAATTTTATTTCCCTGAACACCTTGCAGATATAATGTAAAGTCGAAGTTTTTATAGCTTCCTCCCAAATTGGCGCCGTAGCTGAACTTTGGAATAAAGCTACCCAGATAAGCCCTGTCAGAAGGCGTGATCCGGCCATCGCCATCCAGGTCCTTAAACCGGATATCTCCCGGAGCTGCCGCATCCTGATATTTGGTTTTGTCATCTCCATCCAGTGCATTTGCGGCATCAATTTCACCTTTGTTCTGGAAAATGCCGTCCACCTGCCATCCAAAGAATGACTGAATCGGATGTCCGGCCTCCGTTTTTGTAATATCAGAACCTCCGAAATCTGCATTGGATCCTGAGAAAAGCGTAGCACTTTCGGTTGCAAGGCTCAGCACTTTGTTTCTGGTAATGTCCAGATTGGCAGAAGCATTCCATTTGAAATCGCCGTCGTTTTTGCTGTAACCCAACTGGAATTCATAGCCCCAGTTTTTCATGCTTCCAATGTTGGACAAAGGCGAGGTTGAGTAACCCACCGAATTGGGGATCGGCACTTGCAACAATAACCCATCCGTATTACGCCGATAAGTTTCTGCGGTAAATGTGACGCTGTTGTTGAACAAAGCCAGGTCTATTCCCAGGTTAGTCATGGTTGTACTTTCCCATTTCAGCTGCGTATTGGCGAGTGAACTGAAATAAGATCCCAGCACTTTATTCCCACCGAAAACATAATTGCTGTTGTCAGCCGACACGAGTGCCTGCCATGCGTAGCTTCCTATTCCATTAAAACCGGTTTGTCCGTAGCTCGCGCGAATTTTCAGCTCAGAAATTTCAGGAACAGATTTCAGGAATTCCTCTTCGCTGATACGCCATCCCAACGAAAGCGAAGGGAATGTTCCCCATTTGTTTCCCGGGGCAAAGCGCGAAGATCCGTCGCGGCGGATAGAGCCGCTTAACAGATATTTTCCTGCATATTCATAATTCAAACGTCCCACATAAGAGATTAGCGAACTTTCGTCCAGTGTGCTTGTGGCATTCGGGTTGGAAGCACCTTGCAATTCGTCTATGTCGTTGTTTGGGCGGTAACCGGATCCGTTCAGCGTGCTGGTGCGGAAAGTTTGCTTGTCAACGATCGCCGTAATGTTCAGCAAATGTTTGCCAAAATTCTTTTCAAATGTCAGCTGGTTTGTCAGCACAGGTGAGAAGAAATTGGTGCGGTTATCCTGGATCTCATATTGAGTACGGGATTTAAAACCATCATTATAAATAGGAAACTGATTAACGGTGTTCGCGGAAACGACATCTGCACCAAAACTGAAACGGTATTTCAGAAAGCTGGCCAATCGAACTTCGGCAAATAACGATCCAAGCAATTTCAAACGCTGATTGCGTGTAACATCCATCAGTGCAATGCGGACCGGGTTGTCCGGGTCACTGCCATCCGCAGCGGTTGGGGAACTGTAACCACCTGGTTTCGTGGGATCTGTAACAGGCCAGTAAGGCAGGTTACGGATCATTTGCATCACAGCCGTGCGTCCTCCTCCAAAGCCTTGTTCACCGCGAGATTTATCAAATGAGACGGTTAAGGTCTGTCCTATGCTCAGAAATTTGGCAACCTGATGGTCTGAGTTGAGGCGTACATTGGCACGTTTGTAATTTGTACCAATTAAAATCCCTTCCTGATCAAAATAGCCCGCAGACGTAAAGAAACGGGAAACAGCATTGCCGCCCGACACTGAAATCTGGTGCTGCTGGATGGGCGCGCTGCGGAACATCACATCCTGCCAGTTGGTATTTGTTTGTGCAAATGTTTGCGTAGCCCCCTGATAAATAGGCTGGTTCAGATCTGTCAACCGGCCCGGCATCGCGATGCCTGCATTTCCCAGCAGTGCTGTCGCATACTGAATATACTGGTCTGTATTAAGCACATCGAGCTTTTTCCAGGCCGATTGTGTGCCATAGTAAGTATCCAGGTTTACGTGCAGCTTGCCGTCTTTCGAACCTTTTTTGGTGGTGATGATGATTACACCATTGGAAGCCCGCGACCCGTAAATGGCGGCCGAGCTTGCATCCTTCAACACCTCTAATGATTCAATGTCCTTTGGATCCAGGTTGTTCAGATCGCCGGCAGGGATTCCGTCGATCACATAAAGTGGTCCGGAGGCGTAATTAATTGAACCGATACCCCTTATACGTACGACCGGTGTTTGCCCCGGGCTACCATTATTAACCACCCGAACGCCCGGCACCCTACCCTGCAAGGCCTGTTCAGCGCTGACAACGGGTAATGCGGTCAGTTCTTTGGGTGAAACCGACGATACGGCTCCGGTCAGGGATGATTTCTTTTGCGAACCATAACCGATCACCACCATTTCTTCCAAAGCCTGATCCTCTGCGGCTAAGCGAATGTCAATGCGGGTTTTGGTGCCCACCACAACTTCCTGCTTCATGTAGCCGATAAAACTGAATACCAGCACACTATTTTCCGAAGGAACATTGATTGAGAACTCCCCTTTGGTGTCCGTGGTTGTGCCCGTATTGCTGCCTTTTAAAGTTACATTCACTCCCGGCAAGGCCTCGCCATTATCAGCCGTAACTTTTCCGGCAACCTGCTGATCTGCAAAAGTTCCGGCGTACACCAACTGCATAGACAGCAGCATGAAAAGCGCAGAACCCCTCAGCCAACTAGCCCGGAGATAAGAAAACACTTGTAATCGATTCTTCATAAGCGTTGATTTAAATGTTTAGATGACACTTGTTGAACAGGACAAAATTTTCCCTTACGAGAAACTGTAATGCGAACGATGACAGCAATAAAAAGCTACGGTTAATCTAATTTTTAATGAGATGTATCCAATAAACAAATATAATATCTTTTCAATATCTGTCAATGCTACACTTAAAGAAAATATTAACTTTTTATGAAAAATTTGTTATTCTCGGAGTAGAGTGAGCCTTATCGCATCAGATATACATTGACGGATCTCTTGATTTCATCCAATGTTTGCTTGGGCGGGTTAAAACCTGCAGGAACAGGTTGTCTGGCAAATGTTTGTAAATACAACACCCAGGCATCTCTCCACCAAAGCGCTTCTCGCCGCTGAACCTTCAACCGCTCCGCCACATCGGCATAAACCTGTGTATCAAGATTTTCTTTCGCCAGGTCCCATTGCTGCTGCATCCATACAACAGAATCCGCGCCGGTGTAAAATCGGGTACAAAGTTCTTCCCAGAGCGAGCGTCCGGTGCTTAATTTTTGATCCCAGCGTACATGATGAAACCATAGCAAATAAGGAAGAGGCGTTTTGTCGGGGTTATTCCATTGCTGTTGCACTTCCGGCCGGTACTGCGCCAGTGCATTGCTTCCGGACGCGGTTCTGTCGAAGCCTAGCCCAATTGAATCGGCCCGGTGGTAATATACAGCTGTCCAGTCGGGCCGGGAGCCTTTGTTTTGCCAGGGTTCGGGGGCGAAGTGAACGCCCATCCACGGACGCGAAAGTCCGATCGGCGTGTTGTAGTCGACGTAGATTTCCCGCGATCTCAGCATTAATGCCGTAATGTGCTCGCCTGCTTTTTGATTTCGTGTTAAAGTCAGCGCGACCCATTCCTGGGCTATCTGCGCCGAACTCAGCTGATGGTCCCAACTCAGTCTTCCGAATGCATACCAATTCGCCTGCGCTAGCGGATGGCCCGTCCAGTTGCGGCTGTTTCCTGTATTGGCCACACCCGCCATGAGCGTACGCGCATAACCGTGTAAACTTCCGTCCACGACTTTCGCCACAGTTGATCCAGAACCATTAACAAAAGTGTCCGAATCCAGACATTCTTTAAAAATGGGCGCTTCATACACAGCGTGCGTAGCAAAGCCCAAATATTCCTGCGTGATTTGAAACTCCACGCCCAGCGGCGTTTTCGGCATATTTCCGAACAAAGGAGAGAATGGTTCACGGGGCTGAAAGTCGATAGGACCGTTTTTTACCTGCACGATTACTTTGGGATCAAATTTGCCGTCCAACGGCACAAATTCCTCATAAGCCGCTTTGAACCGGTCCGCATTGGGATCGGCCTTGTAAACAAATGCCCGCCAGACCACAATGCCGTCATAGGGTCTGAATGCTTCGGCCAGCATATTGGCACCGTCGGCATGCGTCCGGCCGTAATCCTGCGGGCCTGGCTCCCCTTCTGAATTGGCCTTCACCAAAAACCCGCCAAAGTCCGGAATTTCTTTATAGATCTGAGCCACTTTTTCTTTCCACCACGCACGAACCTGCGGGTCGAGCGGATCGGAAGTGGGAAGTCCGCCTAATGTCTTGGGTGCAGCAAAATATACCGACAAATAAGTTTTAATCCCATATTTTCGCATCACATTGGCAACCGCTGCAACCTTGACAATGTATTCCTGCGACATAAACCGCGCACTGGCGTTCACATTATTCAGCACAGTTCCATTGATTCCCAAAGACGCATTGGCCCGGGCATAATCCTCGTAACGCGGGTCCACGCGCTCAGGCAGTTCGTACCATTTCCAAAGCGATTGTCCCGCGTAACCGCGCTCGATCGTGCCATCCGGATTATCCCAGTGATTCAGCATCCGATAACGCACTTTCGGGCTGCTGGCAATGCTTAAACCCTTGATAGTTTCCTGCATTTGCATATGCCGCAGCAGCGCAAATGTTCCATACAAGATTCCCTGCTCAGTTTTTGAACTAACAACAATATTGCCGCCCGACAATTTGATCTGATAACCCTCCGGTTTTTGCGCAGAATCTGCACCCGTTTCTATTTTAAAAACAATTCCACCTGAACGGCTGCCAAATGAATTTGTAATGTTGACCGTTTTACCTAAAAGCTTTTTCAACCCCGTTTGCAGCTCCTGGGATGCACTTTGTAGGATCTTACCTTCGGTTGGCTGCCCGATAAATGCTGTGTATTTCAAATATTCGGCCTTAATGGTCGGGTTAGTAACAGCCTCATATTTTAGCCACAACTGATATCCGTCATCACCATCGGCAGATAATGGACCAGCTGCCAATGATGGTGAACCAAGGAAGATCAAGCTGAAAAAGAGTAGTAAGAAGCCTCTGGTCATGTCTCGTATTTACAAAAATTATTTTTTCACATTTTGAATGTGCTCAGCAACATTGCGCATTGTATCTATATAAATGTCCTTTTCATGCTCCTTTAAGTAATGCAGCAATTTGCTATGCGCTTCGTTGGATACATTTAATGCATGTTCTCCGCCCACGCCATGGAAGAGGAAAACGAGTAATTTGCCATTCTGCTGCGCCTCCTTAACCAATTCGATCAGCTCTTCCCCGGTTTCGCCCGCCATAGCATAGCAATCAATGTCCATCAGGTTCTGCTCCTCAATCGAATGCATTTCATGCCTTACTGCCCTCGACGCTATAAATTCATCTGAAAGGGTTTGTATAAATTCGCCTTCCGCCACTTTTTTATGTCCGCAGGTGAAAGCAAACGTGCGCTTGCTTTGGCCATCAATGGATTTCAAAAAAGCATTGCACATTCTAATCTCATCCTGAATTCTGGCAAGGCTGTATTTGCTGAGATCGTACTCAGGTTTCACCCAGCTCATACCCGGCCCGGTTGCGTCACAGGGATGATAAACGGTGTGATTCCCCAGTTCATGTCCGTTGGCGGCGGCCGCCCGCCAGTCCTTGATCCGGTTACGCGCCGCGTCGGAAGATGCAGTCAAGTAAAAAGAGCCTTTCAAGCTGAGAGAATCCAGCGCAGGAACCACATTGTCCAGATGAACATTTAATGCATCGTCATAGGTTAGTACAACGGCACATTTCTTCCCTTTCCAGGGTTTGGTTTCATCCAGTTGTTCGCCGTCCGTGCGAAAAGGCGAGGCCGGAAGATTTGCTGAATTGTAAAAGTTGATTCCTTCGGGATTATCCTGCCATGCGTAGCGAATATATTTGGGCGTCTTTACACTTTCACTGGATAACTCAATCTGATCTTTACCCAAAATTTTTGCATTAGCCCAAACGAATTTCTGATCATCATCGGCCATCGAAAACCAGCGCAATGCTTCTCCGTCCATGGATTTTATGCCATCGGCAACATTGTCGAAAGTCAGGATAATTTTGTCGCCTTCAATGCTTTGCGATTTCAATGTCGGGCCGCTATGAATGACATTTTTCTCCCCATAAGCCAGGTTTCTGGCAGACAGGGCTAGTCTTTTTCCAATATCCTTCTTGTTCAGCGGGTGAATGTCGTTCCATTCTCCCAGATCCAATGTTACAGTTACAGCCGTGTTTTTTAATGTTAAAGCTTTATTCTGCGCTTCCCGTAGCAACGCCATATTGCTTTCTGCGGGTGTAAAATCAATGTCTTGAAAATTAGGGAGCTGCACCACTAGAAATGGTAAATTCTCATCATTCCAAAGTCTCCGCCGATCATTGATCAAAGCTGGCAAAAGCACATTGTAAGCATCTGGTTCATCAACATTAGACTCGCCCTGATACCAGAGAAAACCTTTCAATTTCATAGGCAACACCGGCGCGATCATTGCATTGTACAGTGAAGCAGGCTGGTTTTGCGCGACGAATGGAATGTTGCTAGGATCAGCAATTTTCATTGGTGGAAAAACCTGTCCGACCTTATATTGCCAGGTTCCTTTTAAATCAATCTGCTGATCATTGGCTGTCATGAAGTAAGGCTTATCAGGCACAAAACCGCCTTTCCCGCCTGTATTCGTAACCCGGATCGCAAATGTATTCTTGCCCGCTTTCAACAATCCAGCCGGAATTTCATAGCGCCGTGGTGGATACTGGTAAGTAACATTGCCAATGCTTTTTCCATTTACAAACATCTGATCCGCATCCACAATGCGTCCCATATAAAGCTTCACCGGCTTCCCGATCCAGCTTTCGGGCACTTCAAATTCCCTGCGAAACCAGACTACCCCATTCAGATTTTTCAGCCCCTGATCTTCCCAATAACCCGGAATGTTGAAGTTACGCCAGCCTTTCGGTTGATAATCTAGGCTTTCCCAATGTTCTGTTTGTCCCAAATCGGTGGATTTGGGCTGCTTTGGTGCGTTGTTTAAATTGTTCTGCTTCCTGGCCTGCACATAGGCAGTATCTTTATTTTGATTGATAACCTTCTGGATATCAGCAAAATCCCTATAACCATCTTCACTGATCCAGGCTTCGATCGGCGTGCCTCCTACCGAACTGTTGATGATTCCAATCGGAACTTTGTAATGATCATAAAGATCTCTTGCAAAAAAATAGGAAACAGCGCCAAAGCTGAGCACGTCCTTGGAGTTGGCCATTTTCCATTCACCGTTTGGGAAGTCCGCCTGCGGAGCGTTCAGATCGGTGATTGTTTGGATAAAAAAATTGCGGATATCCGGGTAACTGGCCGAAGCGATATCGTCGGGAAAACGTTCCTTTACACGCTCCATGTTAATGACCATATTGCTCTGTCCGTTGCAAAGCCACACATCGCCAAACGCGATATTCTTGATCCTGATCTGGTTTTTGCCAATTATCAACATCTCAAAACCCGTCCCGGCAGGCTGCGCCGGCAGTTGAATTTCCCATTTGCCATCTGCGCCGGTGACCACGCTCCTACTTTTGTTTTTGAATGTTACAGTCACCTTTTCTTTCGGCGCTGACCATCCCCAAATTGTGATCGGCTGGTCGCGCTGCAAAACCATGTTATCCGCAACCAGCTTGGGCAAGCGGACTTGCCCGACTGTATAGCCGGAAAAAAAGATTAGCAACAATAAAAACTGAATGGAACGCATTTGCTTACAAGGAAAGAACTAGCGCTTTTTAAAAATTCACTACGCCGTCAAACGCTTTTTTGGGTTTAAAGTTCTGGTCAAAAAGCAGCGGATAATCTTTGCGGCCGGGAACTGGAAAATTGTCCAGCCAGGTCGTTTTGTCTGAAACATTCCAGAATGTCACACCGGTAATGGTGCCTTTGTGTTTACGAAAAGTGTCAAAAATCATCTTGTAATGGGCTGCCTGCTTTTGCTCCATTTCCGGCGTAAAAACGCTCTTTTCATCGCCAGCTTTTCTTTCGCGGCGCTCGTGCTCTTTGGGATGTACTGAAACGTCGAGTTCCGTGATCTGAACCGCTAATCCCAGGCTCGCAAACTGCGTTATCGACTTTTCAAGTTCTGCCTGCGTAGGTTCGAAAATAGACCAATGTGCCTGCAAGCCCACGCCATGGATCGGGACGTTTTTATCTTTCAGTTTTTTTACCAATTGATAGATTTTCTCCCTTTTAACAGCGCTTTCGGTGTTGTAATCATTGTAAAAAAGCTTGGCACCGGGATCGGCAGCATGTGCATATTCGAATGCTTTTTGAATGTAATCTTCACCTATGATCTGGTAAAATTTCGATTCCCTGTAAATGCCTTTGCCCGTGTCGGGAACGGCTTCATTCACAACATCCCAGGCGTAGATTTTGCCTTTGTAGTGCGTCACAACGTCGGTAATGTGCTGTTTCAAACGGGCCAATAATTCTTCCCGTGAAACCTGTGCGCCGGTTGAATCTGTAAAAAACCATTTTGGCGTCTGGTTATGCCAGCATAATGTGTGGCCTCTGACTTTGATGCCGTTCGATTGTCCAAATTCAACAATTGCGTCTCCATCTTTCCAATTGTATTGGTTTTTCGCCGGATGGATCGGCCCCATTTTCATGGCGTTTTCGGGCGTAATGCTATTGAACTGCTGCTTAATGAGTTCCGCCTCCGGGCCGGTCACACTTCTGGGAGAAACCGCGACTCCGATTGGGAAATAATCTTTGTATGCTTCTTTGAGGGACTTTTGCGCGAAAAGCTGGTGCGACGAAAACAATGTGGTCGAGACAACCATACATTGCACCCAAGACTTTAATGGGGATGATTTTACCATGATTTAATGTCAGAGTTGATGAAAATATTATTTAAATAAGAGCTGCGAAAACCCGAATAGGTCATGTCGCCAAACCGGCCACGTGTGGCCGCCTCGATATTCGCTGTACTGGTATTTAATGCCTAGCTCGTCGTACTTCGAAAGCATGATCTTGCAGTTTTTGTAAGCGATATCTTCCTCTCCACCCATCGAAATCCAGAAGTTTTTAAGATTTCCGTTGATGGTTTTCGCATTGTCCTTCGCAAATGCGTAATGCGGGCCGGATAGTGCATCGTTGTTGGCAAACCACCCGGAGCTGAACACTCCCAGGGACGAGAACATATCGGTGTTTTTCACCCCTGCATACAACGTCTGTATGCCACCCATGGAAAGGCCCGCGAGTGCGCGATGGGCTGCATCGGCCTGCACGCGGAAGTTGCTTTCTACAAATGGGATCGCCCCCAAGTTCAGCTCACTTTCGAAGATTTTCAAAAAGCCATCACCAGCGGTAGCCATACTGCCCGGACCCATCGGACTGCCCGGGTTTCCGTCCATCATCACCACCAGCATCGGTTTCGCTTTGCCTTCCGCAATGAGGTTGTCGAGGATCAGATTTGTTTTACCCTGCGTCGCCCAGCCTCGCTGATCTTCGCCGCCGCCATGTAAAAGATAAAGCACGGGATACTTTTCGGTCGATTGGTCGTAGCCAGGAGGCGTGTATACATACATTTCACGCCAGGAATTGCTGGCTTTGGACAGGTATTTTTTTACGCGGATATCGCCGTGCGGGACATCGCGCATGGCATAATAGCCGCCGCCCCGGAATGGGATTTCAATGCCGCTCGCCATCCGTCCCATTCCATAAAATGTCTCGCTGGCGGGATCGGCTAATGCAACGCCATCGATCAGCAGTGAATAATAATGAAAACCTTCGCCAATGGAATCCGTCGTCACCGACCAGACGCCCGCAGTGTCTTTCACCATATCATACTTTTTCCCCAGATCGACCTGCACTTTTTGTGCATTGGGCGCTTTGGTGCGGAAAACAACCCGATTGTCCGGCAGGATCTGCGGATATTTTACATTGCGAATGTTGGTTGCTGCCGGTGAACCTAGAATGGTGTATTTGGTCAAAGAAGGAACATCCACAGGTTTGAACAAAAACTGAGAAAACATATACAAACCATTTTTCCAAACCTTGAAATCATGCACGCCCGGCTCAATGTAAAAGATGTGTGGAACATTGTTTTCAAAAAAATAATCATGCGTGCGCTTGCTGAATGTAATCAGCCGGTCCTCATCGCCGCAGGAAATGAACAGTAATTTCAATTTCTTTTTTGCTTCCTCAGGGTTTGGCATTAGTTCGGCAGGAGCCTTCGTATTCGGCGCAGACGAAAACCCTCCTACCCAGGCAAACTGATCGAGATTCCCCAATCCAAAGTTCAGCGACTGGCCGCCGCCCATCGAAAGTCCGGCAATAGCGCGATGCTCACTATCTTTCAAAACGGGATATTTGCTTTCCACGAACGGGATCAGATCTTTCAGCAGATCCTGCTCGAATGTGGCAAATGCAGCCACCTTGTCGGGCGCCATAATGTTGCCCGTCGCAGCATCATCCTTCATCGCCCGGCCGTTTGGCATGACCACGATCATGGGTTCGATTTTCTTTTCTGCATAAAGATTGTCCAGGATCAGCTGCGGATTGCCGCCTTTCAGCCATTCCTTTTCATCCCCCCCAATGCCGTGCAAAAGATACAAAACCGGATATTTTTTCTTTTTATCAAATCCAGGCGGCGTGTAAACCAGCGCCTTACGCTTTGTCCCCACCGTTTTGGACTGATACTGAACCGAATCAATCTTCCCCGCAGGCACGCCCGATTGCACAGTGTCATAACCCTTGGGCATTTCTTTCAAAATCTCCTGCGCAAGGCTTGCGAATGCAAGCAGCATCAGGCTCATTACAATAGATAAAAATCGTTTCATGGTTTAAGAAGGATATTGGTTCAGCATTAATGGATCGTTTCTGTTATACTAAGGCATTTTGAACGAATCTTCCGGGCGCAGACTCTGGGTAACCGCTGTTGGAAAATTAGAAGGAACCGGGAACGTTACTTTTCCTGTCGCCAGCCACTCTGCTGCTCTGATAACCGTCGTCTGATAACCAATGCAGCGATAGGCCGGCGGGTAAGTTTCACCTTTCCAAAGGTGGCCTAAACTTGAATTATAAACCCGTCCCTTGCCATATTTCACAACCCATTCCACCGGCCAGATCTTTTTCGTACTCGTGCTGTCGAAAGCGCATGAAAGCACGGTAATGTTTTCTGCCGGTCCGCGTGGGAAATAGTAAACTTCCGTATTGGCCGTCTGCCATTGATTCGGATATCCTTTATTGATGGGATGTGGCGTCAAAACTTGGATCAATGCGTTAAACCTGTCGCCATGGCCCGTCCCTTTTCCTTCGTCCGGTGCGATCCGGGTAATGCTTTTTGTTGCGTCAATTTCCAACGCATATCCTTCCGAGGCCCGCCGCCAACCCAGTCCGATCATTTTGTCATATTCTTTCCAATGAGGAAATGCATTGTTAGCCGAATGAAGAATGTACAAACCACCGCCATTCTTCACATATTCCTCCAATCGCTTTTCGGCTTGCCTTGACCAGCGCAGACTGGGCTTTTGAATGTTGTTGGTATTTTGAATGATCAATTCATATTTGCTGAAATCCGGGTTCCAAGCATTCCTTTCCAAACTGTCCGCCGGAACCGTAGTGACCTCCACCGCGAACCGCCCGCTTTCTTCCAATATCCATTTTGTGACGGCGGTTGTTTGCTTCCAGTCGTGGTTACTAAACCCATCCACGATCAAAACGCGTATCGGCTTCGCTTTTTGTGCCAAAGCATTAATGGAAACGCATGCAGAAAGGATAAGGACAAGACAATTTCTAAGCATAATGGTAAATTTTATTGATCTGCAAAAAACCTTCGCCAGCAGTTGACTATCTATTAAAAGCAAAAAATGCTCCATCCCTATTCCTTGGGCCCGATCAGTTCTAAATGTTCAGTTTCTCAAAAATGAACATTTGCATAAATCGGTTACTTGTTTTTAAACATGGGATCATTGCCGCTGTATTTCAGGTATTTAAATGAAGCGGAATTGGTGGTGGACTCGCCTGAGGAAGTTGCGTACATGCCAAACAGGCATCCGATAAAGCCCCCTGCAACTTCCGTACTCAGGAATTTGGCGTCAACTTTGTCTTTAAGCAACTCCCACGCATCGCCTTTGGAAAAATAAAAACTGTAAAAACCGCCTTCCGCTACAATGCGCAGTTTGACAGGTTTTAAAGCATCAGTAACAGGCTGTTTGACAAGCAGCTCCATGCTTTTTCCATCCGCACCACTTTTGAAAAGCTGCACAAAAGGTTTTCCATTTTCCACCGATTTGCTCAAAAAGTAAAAGTGAGATTCGTCTTGAAAAATTGTCAGACCTGCCTTTTCCTTTTCTGATTTAGGAGAAAAATCAAGTTCCGTTTCGGCGGTGCAGTATAAATGCTGCTGCCGTTTTCCAATGAATGAAGGATTGACTAATTCCATGATGGTTTCAGGTTTCAACTTCATGGTTAAGCCGTTTTGTTTTGATAATGAGAAGGAACTGCTGTCAATGGTGCGCATGAAAAGCAACGCCGGGTCCAGCTTTTTGTCGAATGTCAATGTGTATTCAAAATTGCCTGCCTGCGGAAGTGCGTCTTTTTGTTTTACTTCCTTGTAATTGACACTATATTGATATTCAGCATTGTTGCTGGGCGGATTGATCACCGGCCAGTCGTTTTTCCATTCCACAGGTGCGATGAATGTTTCTCGGCCTGTATTATAATAATTGCCTTCGTAAGGCCGCACGGCCAGGAAAATGGCGTAGGTTTTCCCATCCGGCCCATCCACAAATTGCGCGTGGCCAGCCGAAGTGATCGGATCTTTGCGATCGTCGGGCAATCCTTTTTGGGTTAAAATCGGGTTGTTTTCATAAGGAACAAATGGCCCCCAAACCGACTTGCTGCGAAAAACGACCTCTGTATGATTGACGGAAGTCCCGCCTTCTGCTGCATACAAATAATACCAGCCATTTCGCTTCATAATGTGCGGCGCTTCAATCCAAACGGGCTTTTTGCTCAAATCCACGCCACCATTAACCAGCTGTTTTTCTTCACCAATCACCTTTAAAGTAACGGGATCAATTTCATAAATCCGGATCGTTCTGTGACCGGAATACAACGGTTTTCTGTCAGGCGCGTCGCTGTTATAAATGATGTAGGCCTTGTTGTCCTCATCAAAAAACAGGGACGGATCAATGCCGCGCGCTTGTGGAACACGAATGGGATTACTCCACGGGCCAGCCGGATTCTTGGCAGTAACCACAAAGTTTCCATCATGATCAATGTCCGTGCAAGTGACGTAAAAAGTGCCCTTATGGTAGCTGATAGCAGGCGCAAAAAGTCCTCTTGTCAGCTTTTCTCCCATGAAATCCATTTGTGAAGCACGGTCAATGACATTGCCGATCTGTTTCCAGTTTTTCAGGTCTTTGCTGTGAAAAACAGGAATGCCGGGGAAATAAGAGAATGTAGAATTGACCAGATAATAGTCCGTGCCCACCTGCACCACGCTCGGATCAGGATAAAAACCTGTCAATATCGGATTCACCAATTTGGTGGTCTGTGCCGAGACAGACTTTGCCAGGCAAAGCAATGCAACCAGCGTTGCGGAGATAAATTTTCTAATCATTACAGATTGAACTAGTCAACGATTACAGTTAAATTACTGACCAACAAATACATAAGTTTTTCCTGCCTGCGTCGGAATGTCGTAAAGGAATGTTTTCTTCAAGTCTGGCGTAGAAGCATTTGCCTTCGGAGAAATAACAGCATTGGCCACTTCTTCATTTTGGTAAAATGCATTCGCATTCTGCCCGGAAGCAACTTTCACTACCTTACCATCAGCCAATTTTAGTTCATTAGGCGTGCGTAATCTCAAATTTCCACCAAGTTTTGATTTCACCTCAACCTTAGTCAATTTTCCTTCTTTCCAATCCATATTCACGAGTTCAAAACCACCCTGCGCGAGCAGCCCGCCGATATTTCCTGCTTGCCAAACATCCGGCAGCGCGGGAAGTAAATGCACGGAACCGTCCGCACTTTGCATCAGCATTTCGGTAATGCCCGAAGTGCAGCCAAAGTTGCCGTCAATCTGAAAAGGCGGATGCGCGTCGAAAAGATTATTGTAAGTGCCGCCTCCTTCTTTTGAGGTTCCTAATGGCGAAAGCTGGCTTTTAATTAATGTGAACGCATGGTTTCCATCCTGCAATCTGGCCCACCAGTTTACTTTCCAGCCCATGCTCCATCCGGTCGAAACGTCGCCGCGATGCAGCAATGTAGTGCGGGCGGCCGAGAATAATTCCGGTGTGCGGTAAGCTGAGATTTGATCTGATGGAAAGAGTCCGTACAAATGGGAAACGTGGCGGTGATGGTCGTTTGGATCGTCCACATCGTCGAGCCATTCCTGCAATTGTCCGTGCTGACCAACGTGCATTGGAGGCAGGCGTTTGCGCATTTGTTTGAGGGAATCCGTGAATGCTACATCTTTTTTCAGGATCTCGGCTGCGCGGATTGTGCTGCTGAAAACGTCAAATGCGATCTGGTTATCCATCGTCGTTCCGGCGTCCAGCGAGGAACCTTCGTGCGCTGCCGGGGCATTTTCGGGAGAGCTTCCCGGATTTACAACGAGCCATTTGTATTTCGGATGTTCTATCAAAAAATCGGCATAGAATGTGGCTGCGCCTTTTAAGATCGGGTAAATTTTGGCTAAATAGGCTTTGTCGCCATGATAGAGATAATGCTGCCACAAATGCTGGCTTGTCCAGCCGCCGCCTGCGATCCACATACCCCAGAATGCGCCGTCGATTGCGCCCGTTGCACGCCAAATGTCCGTGTTGTGATGCGCCATCCAGCCTCTTGCGCCGTACATGGTTTTGGCCGTTTCTTTTCCGGTTTCAGATAATTCTTCAACCATTTTCAAAAACGGCTCATGCAGCTCGCTGAGGTTTGTGCGCTCTGCGGGCCAGTAATTCATCTGCGCATTAATGTTGATCGTGTATTTGCTATCCCAGGGCGGCATCATTTTGTTGTTCCAAATCCCTTGCAAATTGGCAGGCTGACCGCCTGGCTGCGAGCTGGAAATCAGCAGATAACGACCATATTGATAATAAAGCGTAACCAATTCAGGATCATTGACATTGCGGAAGTTTTTCAGCCTTTCGTCCGTTGGCAACTTGCCAAGATCTGTGGTGCCCAAGTCAAATTTGACCCTTTTAAAATACTTCTGATAAGCTGCAATGTGCGGATTCAGGATCGCAGTGTAAGTTTTTGAAAATGCTTTGTCCAAGTAGGAAGCCGCCAGCGCATTTTCATCCCCGCTTACATCATTATAGTTTTTGAAATTGGTTGCAATGGAAATATAGATCGTGGCTGCATTGGCTCCCTTGACCATTAACAAAGTGTCATTGGCAATGACCGAACCGCCTTCCGTTTTGATTCTGGCTATTCCTTTGAAGCGAACCATTCCTTTTACACCATCGTGATCCGCGGCCGTTCCGGCAATGGTAAGGTCTTTGGAGGTTGTTGTTTTATTGGATTTATTTTTGTGTAAAGAAGCATAGGAAGCGTCGAATGCTAGTTTACCCGGCTTGTCAGCAGTTAATCGGATGACGATCACTCGGTCTGGAAAGGAAGCGAGGACTTCGCGGGTGTAATTGACGCCGTCGACCTGGTAAGTGGTTTTAGCAACTGCGCGTTCAATGTCGAGCTCGCGGTAATAATTGGTGAAATTTTCATGGCCTGGAAAATTCAGCCGCAGGTCACCAAGCGGCTGAAACATTTGTCCATCCGATTTTTTAGTAATGATGGCTTTGTTGGCCAGCTTCTCTGCTTCTTTTTGTTTTCCGTCAAAAATCAATTTCCTGATTTCCGGCAATGCGGCCAATGCTTCGGGATTATCATTCCGATTCGGTCCGCCCGACCATAATGTATGTTCATTGAGCTGAATCGTTTCATTCACCACATTGCCATACACCATCCCGCCGAGCCTGCCATTTCCAACAGGCAAAGCATTTTCCCAGGTTTTTCCCGAAGGTGTATTGTACCAAAGCTTTTGGACACGCGGAGACTGTGCATGACCCGCAATAGTTACCGTCAAAAAGAGCAGGTAAAAAAAATTCCTCATATCAAGACTGAAATTTGAATTGCTATTAATGTGTCAATATGACACTTTAATAAATACAATGGTATGAGGTTTTTTAGATAAAACAAAATTATTTCTTGATTAAAGGATAAAAACTACGTTACAGCAGCAGATATGCATGCTGTAACGTAGTTTTTTATGCTAAGGAATGATCGTTTTGATATTGCCGTTGCTGTCACGCAGCAATTCCCTCACCTTTACATTACGCAAATGCGTCTTCCCGGAGAGTGCTGCATCATGATAAAAAATATACCACTTGCCTTCCACTTCTACAATCGAATGATGCGTTGTCCAGCCTTCTACAGGGTTCATGATCACGCCTTTATAAGTGAAAGGCCCGTAAGGCGAAGTGCCTTCGGCATAGCACAGCAAATGCGTGTCCCCGGTGGAATAAGAGAAATAATATTTACCATTAAACTTATGCATCCAGGCGCCTTCAAAAAACCGGCGTTTCGTATCGGATGCCAGGATTGGCTTGCCGTTTTCATCCAGGATCCGGACGTCTTTCAATGGCTCGGAAAATGACAGCATATCATCGCTCATCACCGCCACTTTGGCACTTAATGCAGGCTCGTTTTCATGCCCTTTACCCAGGTCGGTCATTAATGTTTTGTCATAAGTTCCTGTATGCCAACGTTGCAACTGACCGCCCCAGATGCCGCCCAAATACATATAACTCTTGCCATCTGTATCCGTAAAAACGGCGGGATCAATGCTGTAACTGCCTTTCATCGGCTCAGCCTCGGCCTTGAAAGGCCCCGTGGGTGATTTGCTTGTTGCTACACCCATGCGGAACACGCCTTCCTTGTCTTTTACAGGAAAATAAAGAAAGTAAGTGCCGTTTTTAAATGCTGCGTCGGGTGCCCACATTTGTTTGTCAGCCCAGGGCACATCTTTCACATCCAGCGCCACGCCGTGATCGGTTACCTTTCCGCCGATCTTATCCATTGAATAAACATGGTAATCCCGCATTTGAAAGTGCCCGCCTTCATCATCCTGCGGCACATCGGCCTCAATGTCGTGTGATGGATAAATGTAGATTTTTCCATTGAAAACGTGGGCCGACGGGTCAGCGGTGTACAAGTCGGTTACCAATGGTTTTATGTTGGTTCCCTGGCAAAGGCCATTTTGAGCACCCAAACCAAACGCCAGCACTGATGCCGATATTCCTGCTAGTAAGTTTCGATTTATCATCATTTGAATTTTTTGTATCAATATCCGGAATTTTGAGGGAATTTCGGTCCATCCACCACCCTGTCGATCTGTGTTTGGGGAATGGGGCGAAGCATATTAAATTCCTTCACATACGGCGCGGCTTCCTGATTCCACTCCTGCACCCGACGTACGAGCGAACGCGTCCGTACAAGATCATGCCACCGCTGCCATTCTCCAAAGAATTCGCGGCTGCGCTCGTCGAGGATGAAATCCAATGTTACTTGCGCGGCGGTGATGGTTAAAACCGTAGCGGCAGCGGCATTTTCTGCGGTGGAGTTGGTTTTTTTGAATGCTGCGCGTTGCCTTACCACATTGATCAATGCTGCCGCTTTTGCGTTGTTCCCAGCTTTAAAATAGGCCTCAGCGCCCGTCATGTACACATCCGAAAAGCGATATAGAACGGCTGGCCGCGTGGAAGGATCATTGAAATTCGCGCCACGACTTGGGTCCATGTATTTTTTCAATGCCGGGAAAATACCATTGTTCCAAAGACTTGGCGGCACTACGATGCCCTTGAATGGTCTTTTGCCAACAAATTGCGGCGCGCCAGGCACTTCGTAATCCGGCAACCAAACGGCAGTATCCGCACCCGGAACGGTCGTGTAAGTGATCCCCCGTAAGTTGTTGGCCGCACTCGCCTGGTTGGTAACCGCAGTATTTGAAATATAAACCGTGTAAAACGAATTGGCATAACGCGAATCCACATTGCGGTTCGTAAATGCCTGATCCAGAAAGTAGTTCTTGCCAGCACGTGGCCCAGTGGCTATTTTATCTGAATTCGGACGCATCCGCACATATGGACGGCCGTAATACGAATCCCGGATCATGCCCGATGTTCCATTGTTGACAAAAGCGCCTGCTGCATTTTTGATTGAATTGATTCCGCTATTGTTCGGATAATTCCAATTGGTAAACCAAGGGCTCAGATTTTGCGCCGCGCCTCCCCCAGCCTGACCGCCGACCTGATAGTAGCCGTATTTCGGATCCAGCACGTGGTCGCTTACGAACATGGTTTCTTTACCATAATCATTAGCGGGCACAAATGCATCGCCGTAATCCTGCCATAAATCAAGGCCATAATCTGCTTTTTTGGCAATAATGTCGTCGCAAATAGTTGCGGCCTGGGTAAAATCTGCGGCCGTGTTATTCAGCCATCCGCGCGTCAGGTATGCTTTGGCGAGCAGGAGTTGCGCCACTGGTTTTGTTGCCGCTTTGCCCAGGAATGGCGCCGTGGGTTGGTTAGGCAGATCGGCCGCAGCTTCTGTTAAATCCTGGATAATGAGCGCGTAAACATCTGCTGCCGGCTGGCGGGACGCGGCTTGCGAAGGCACGGTTATAAACTCCGTGTGCAGTGGCACGTCGCCCCAGGTTTGAACAAGATAAAAATACCAGAATGCCCTCAAAAACTTCGCCTGCGCCAGATATTGCTTCCGCGTTGCTTCCGGCAAATCAATGGTCGCGCCGTATTGAAGGACACCATTTAATGTATTAATGTCCTGAAATGCAACGCCCCATGCAGCGCCAAAGTTGCTGCTGTTGAGACCATTGTAAGTGTAAGCGGAGCCTCCACCGGCATTTACACCCTGAATAAACTCATCAGTCCCGGCCTGCATTTCCACGGTGAAACCTTCGGTTCCCCACTGGCCGCGGATGTCGTTGTAAACCCCGGCAATGCCGCCGAGGACGCCCGAGGGGCTGTTGAAATAAGATGGAACGATCTGGGATTGGGGATGCTCTTCGAGCACTTTTTCGCAACCTGTGCTGAAAGAAGCGATCAGGGCTGCGGTGATCAGCGTTTTTATGGATTTCATAGTCGGATTAGAATTTAAGGTTGACGCCCACAGTGAATTGTCTTACCGGCGGAGAGTTCAGGTTTACCGAAATCTGACGTTCCGGTGCGCCGCGGTCGCTGGCACCTTGCGGGTTCAGCGTCGATTGGCCCGTTGCGTAGCTGTTTCCTTCGGGATCAACAGCCAGATCGTCTTTCACCAATGGAGAATAGATAATGAATGGGTTGGTCAGGTTGACGTAAATCCGGGCCGAAGCAGCGCCGATCTTTTTAATCACATTGCTCTCAAATGTGTAGCCGAGGTTAATGCTCCTGCATTTGATAAAAGAACCGTCATAGTAACCCAATGTCGAACCGAAGTTTGCCACAGCGCCGCTCGCGTCGGGCGCTGGGAAATTATTGGTTGGATTGGTGTCGGTCCAGTAATCGACTTTCACCTGGTTTACGCGGCTTTGATTAAAGAATGCAAAACCTCCTGAACCTGTGGAGTTACCCGTCAGATACGGCACAAGCACTTTCATGCCCATTCTCGCATAGGTCACGACAGATGCGTCGAAGTTTTTGAAACTAAAACGGCTCGTCAATCCACCCTCCCATTTAGGCTGGAAATTGCCCAGGATCTGGCGGTCATTGGCGTCGATTTTTCCGTCCCCGTTTAAATCTTCCACCCTGATTTGTCCTGCAAATTGAACGGGTGAAGTTTGCTGGGCCAATGTTCCGTTTTCTGCGTCGCTGGTCTGCCAGATGCCTAGTTTTTTGTAATCAAAAATGACTGAGAGCGGCTGTCCGACAAACCATCCCGCACCGAGGTTGGATTTTTCATCCGGCGTGGTCAGCTGTGTGATTTTTTCTCTGTTAAAAAAATAAGTTGCATCAATGCTCCAATTGAAGCCTTTTGGCTTTCTGACAATCTCAAAACTGGCTGCAACTTCCAATCCCTTGCCTTCTGTTTTACCCAAGTTTTTCAGCGTAGAACCGGCTCCGTTGCTCGGAGGAAGTGGCACGGATAAAAGAATGTCTTTGGTTTTCTGGTGATACCAGTCGACTGAACCTGTAATGCGATTACTGAACAAACCAAAATCAATCCCGATGTCCACCTGCGAAGTCGATTGCCAGCTCAGGTCACTGGAAGGCAAACTGGTCACTGTGTAAGCCAATTGCTGCCCGGCTGTGCCCAATCCGAAGTTGTAATAGCCCGCAGATAATGCGCCCAATGTCGAATAAGCGCCTACATTCCGGTTCCCTGATATCCCCCAGCCGCCGCGCAGTTTTAAATTAGAAATGAATGTGGCCGATTTCATAAAACCTTCTTCCACCACATTCCAGCCCAGACCTATCGCAGGATAATTGAAATACTGGTTGGCCGGAGACAATGTTGAGGAACCATCGCGGCGCAATGTCAATGTCAGCAAATATTTATCAGCATAGCTGTAATTAAGCCTTCCCATATAGGATAGCAGCCCGGTTTCCGAGAACGAGTTCCCGAAATCCGAAGTTGCGACCGGCTGTCCTGCTGCCAGTGAGAAATTAGAAGTTTTGATATAATCCGCAGGCACACCTGTTACGGTGAAGCGGCTGCCCAGCGAGTGGTTTTTTGTGTATTCGTACAGCGCTGTGAAACCGAGTTTATGCTTGTCTGCAAATGTTTTGTCGAAATAAAGCAAATGTTGCAGGTTCACATCCCAATATTCGGTGTTACTGATCTCGGCCGTGGATCCGGCCTGGGTTGTTGCTGTGTTGAAATAGGTCAGCGGGCCATTGTAACCATTGTAATTGGACTGGCTGAAATTGAGACCTGCATTGAAACGATATTTCAGGCCTGGTAAAATATTCACCTCCGCATACAGGCTGTTGAATGTGCGTATCGAACGTGTGCGTCCCAAAGCTGATTCTTTCTTCGTCATGATCGTCAGCGGACTGACGCCAGCTGCATCGATGGAACCTTCCGAGGGAAATATATTGACCGTTCCATCCGCATTATAAGGAGATGCGAGTGGCGTAAGGCGCACTAGTCCGCCGGGCACACCGCCGCCGCCGGGTGTATCCGTATAAGACAGCGTATTTAGCGTATTGAGGCCGATTTTAACATTTTTCCCGATCTTTTGATCAATGGTTGCCCGGATATTGAAACGCTGGAAACTCTGGTTTGGAATAATGCCTGTCTCATTAAAATAGCCCAATCCGAGCGAATATTGCGTGTTTTCAACCCCACCTTGCAGTCCCAGTTGATGGTTGGTCATAAAGCCTGGTTTGTAAATCAGGTCCTGCCAGTCTGTGGACACGCCGTTATCGAGCGCTTCCTGCTCTTTTTGAGTAAGCAAATATCCTGATGTTCCGGGAGCGGTCCGGTTGTATTTGGCTGCATCGGCTTTGAACTGTGCGTATTCCTGGCCATTCATGACATTGAACTTGCCCATCACCTGCGTTTGTCCGTGATAGCCGTCATAACTGAATACTGGCTTGCCTATTTTCCCTCTTTTGGTGGTAACCAGGATTACCCCGCCTGCTCCCCGCGAACCGTAAATAGCTGTTGCAGAAGCATCTTTCAAAACTTCCAGACTTAGAATATCATCCGGGTTAATGTCGTTCAAACCACCAAAAGGAATCCCATCAACCACAACTAACGGACCGTCAAGACCGTCGCTGGACCCTGAACTGGTGGTTAATGTCCGGTTTCCGCGGATCCTGATTTGTCCCTGCGAACCGGGCGTGCTGCCATTACTAATGATCGAAACCCCGGCCGCACGGCCTTTCAACTGATTCACCAAATTTGGCGCAGGCACTTCTTTTAATGTGCTTTCACTCACCGAAACTACAGAGCCCGTCACGTCCCGCTTCCGCTGTACGCCGTAACCTACCACAACCACTTCTTCCAGCGTCTTGTTATCGACGGCCAATGTTACATTGATAATCTGCTGCGTGCCCACAACAACTTCCTTGGGCGCGTAACCAACCAGCGAAAACACCAGAACCGCATCGGCATCCTGAACAGACAATCTGAAATTTCCATCCTGATCCGCGCTGGTGCCTCTTGTGGTCGATTTGATGAGCACATTGGCGCCGGGAAGCGCTTCGCCGTCGGGTCCGGTCACTTTTCCAGTAACTTCAATGTCAGCCGCTGGTGCCGACCGCTGCCTGGTGGCATAGTCTGCCCGAGCAGCATTGCTGGCAATGGCATCTATCGAAACGCCTCCGAGCAGCAAAATGGGAAGGCCTGAAAAACCCAGTATCCTGGCCAACTTATTGGTTAATAAACGTTCATGCATTTTGTGTATGATTTGATGTTTAATTTAAATTGAATCATGGTGCCATCTTGGTGTTTTAATGAAAGTGTCAATTTGACAATACTTATTTTGGGTGTAGCTTTGGCTTTTGTCCCCACTATCACTACATCACTTTTTCCAGATATTATTTGATTTATTGTCGACAAAAGTAGCGCAGCGAGGCACCGTGCTGTGAGCACATTTGTTCATATTAAGGATACAATTGTTCAAATGGGCCAAAAAAATGCCTGATTCTGGGACAAACTTGCATTTTTGGGATAACTTTCGTCCTGGCCTCTGTATTTAACCCCATTACATTCATGCGTTCAGAGATTTTGCTCACATTCCGTTTAGTCTGCCTGGTGATTGCATGCTGTGCAGCGACATTGGCTGCATGGGCGCAGCCTGCTGAACCCAAATTCACATCGCTGACCTCAACGGACGGACTGTCGTCCAACACGGTGACTGCGATTTTGAAAGATCAGTACGGATTCATGTGGTTTGGAACGGACGATGGATTGAGCAGGTTTGATGGCACAGATGTGATGGTGTACCGTCACAATAAGCAGGATTCCACCTCGCTAAAATCCAATGACATTTCCTGCTTGCATCAGGATCGCAAAGGACGGATCTGGGTCGGCACAATCGAAGGCGGGCTGCACCTTTATAACCGAAGAAAAGATTCTTTTGAAAGCTTTCCCAGCCCGCACAGCGTGACCAGCATTACGAGCGATGCCACGGGAAAACTCTGGGTTGGGACAACAGCGGGGTTAATCAATGTAGACCCGGAAAGCCATCAGATCAGCACATTTGCATCCAGACCCAACATGCCTGATCAGATTTCAAAAGGAATGATCCTGAGCATTGTGATAGCTAACAAAAAAAGGGTTTGGATCGGAGCCAGAAACGGGCTGTTCAAAATTGATCCGGACGATAAAAGTGAAGAATATATCAATTACCTGCAATCGTTGCCCGACGAAGCGGGTGCACGAACTGTAAAGTCCATAGTGGAAGACCGCGAAGGGAACATTTGGGCTGGCACATTCAGCGGGGTGTTCAAGTTGAATGCAGATGGACAGATCCTCAAACATTTTAAATATGAACCCAATGACAAGAATTCCCTAAGCACCAATATGGTGTTTGCGGTTACCTTCGAAAATGACCGGCACTTGTGGATTTGTACTGATGCGGGCCTAAACAGGCTCGATACCCAAAACGGCAACATTACGCGCTACGGCCCGGATGCACGGACGCAGTTTAGTTTAAGCAACAAATCGGTGCGGAGCATCCTGTTTGATAATCAAGGCATTTGCTGGCTCGGCACTTACAAGGGCGGCGTCAATAAGTATGATAAAAATCTGGCGATTTTCGGCTTGAAGCGGTCGGATGTGAATGATCCTTACGGTTTGAGCGCACCATTTGTTACGTCTTTTGCCCAAACAGAATCAGGCGAGTTGTTTGTGGGCACAGACGGCGGAGGGCTGAACTTGTACAACCGGCAAACCAATCTCTTCAAGAAGTTTCCCATTAATCCAAAAAATAAAAATGCAGCATCCGGGCTCGCAATTCTGACCTTGGAACTGGGTGCTGCGAACGAGTTATGGATCGGGACATTTCAGGACGGGCTTTTTCAGTTCAATCCCAAAACGGGCAGCTATACGCAATATTTGAGAGGAAAAGATTCTTCAACCCTGAGCAACAACGA
This sequence comes from Dyadobacter fanqingshengii, assembly GCF_023822005.2. Classification (GTDB taxonomy): domain Bacteria; phylum Bacteroidota; class Bacteroidia; order Cytophagales; family Spirosomataceae; genus Dyadobacter; species Dyadobacter fanqingshengii. The sequence goes on along the minus strand of NZ_CP098806.1, from coordinate 857,251 downwards.
GATTTTTTGTTTGGAGAAAGATAAATCGGGCAAGTTATGGGTGGGGACCAATGGCGGCGGTGTGAACTTGTTTGATCCTGCAACCAAAAGCTTCACCAGACTCCACGACGCGGGTGTTCCGGCTTTTCAGCGAACCATTCCACTCAATGGTTACATCCGGGATATGCACATCGATAACAAAGGAAAACTTTGGATCGCTTCGCATGGGACCGGCATCGCGGTTTTTGATCCGATAACACGAAAATCAGTGCTGCTCGACCGGCAAAGCAGTGATCTGCCCGGGAACATTGTTTTTTCCCTTTTGGAAGACAAGAAAGGCAATATCTGGGCCGGAACGTCCGGTGAAGGATTGGCATTGTACAATCCGCGCACTAAAAAATTTATCACTTACGGAGCAAAGGAAGGACTGGCCAGCAATATTATAAACAAAGTTCTTGAAGATGCGCAAGGGCGGATTTGGGTGAGTACCAATCAGGGGATCAGCTATTTTGATCTGAAAAATAAAAAATTCATTAACTACACTTCTTATAATGGCATTCAGGACAGAACGTTTGTGCTTGGCTCGGGCATCCGCACTGCCGATAACACGCTTTTTTTCGGTGGCATTGCGGGATTCAACTATATTGACACACGCAGTTTGCCGAATAGCAAGCGCATTCCACCTGTTATTTTAAAAGATCTGAAAATTGGTAACCGCAGCATTACACCTGCGGATTCCAACTTTATTGACGCGCATATTGCTGTTGCCAAGACGATCAGCCTGGATTACAAACAGAATTTTTCGATTGGCTTTGCCGCGCTGGATTATACAAATCCGAAACAAATGCATTATCGGCACCGGTTGGTGGGCATGCAATCTGAATGGAACGAAACGGGGCTTACCAACTTTGCCAGTTACACCAATTTGAGCCCGGGCGAATATGTTTTTGAAGTGCAGGCCAGTGGAGACGGCATTAACTGGAGCCCGCAAACGAAGTCGGTGGCTGTCATCGTCAAACCGCCATTTTATCTGACCATTTACGCATACATTTTTTACATTCTCACGCCATTTGCGGTTGTATACTATATGCGGCGCCGCGGGATTCAGAAGCTGCAAAGACAATTCAAAGAGCAGCAACAGCGCACAGAAGTGGAGCGGGCACAGGAACTGGACAGGATGAAAATCAAATTTTTAACCAATTTGAGTCACGAGTTCAGGACGCCCATATCCTTGATTTTGGCTCCCGTTGACAACTTACTCGTCAAAACCAAATCCACTGAGCTGCACCCGCCGGTGAATGCCATTAAACGCAATGCAAAACGACTGCTTAACCTCGTAGACCAGTTGCTGGATTTTAAAAATATGCAGGAACAGGAAGTGAAGCTGGATTTAAAACGGCGGGATATTATTTTGTTTATCAAAGACACTTGCGACCAGTTCAGCGACCTTTCCATCCGAAAAGGAATTCTGTTTAAAATTGAAAGCTCGCTCGATCAGCTTGCCATGGACTTTGACGCGGATAAGCTCGAACGGGTTTTGTTCAATTTGCTATCCAATGCATTTAAATTTACCCCAAAGGGCGGCGAGGTGGCTTTGCATGTATGGCAGCAAATGGATTTGGAGGGAAAACATTGGCTTCAAATCAACATTTCGGACAACGGAATTGGCATTGCGGAAGACCAGCATGAGAAAATTTTCGACCGGTTTTTCCAAAGCGATACAGACCTGACCGTCCTGAACCAGGGCAGTGGCATCGGCTTATCGATTGTACGCGAGTTTGTTCAGTTGCATCAGGGAAAAATAAGTGTCAACAGTCAGCCTGGCGCGGGCAGCACTTTTACGGTGGAGCTTCCTGTTGCGGAGCCACTTCTTCCAGTGGTTGAGCAACCTGCAACAGCGCCTAAGACGCTTACTGATACGGAAAATGGCTTTGCGAGATCGGAAAAGGCCAATTTGGGAGATCCGTCCAATGTGCTGATCATTGAGGACAATGATGAATTCAGGCATTATCTGAAAGAAAGCCTGATGCCGTTTTATCAAGTCATTGAAGCCAGTAGTGGGAAAGAAGGCTGGCAAAAAACGCTGAGCCATCATCCTGAACTCATTGTAAGTGATGTGGCCATGCCCGAAATGGACGGCATTGCATTGAGCCAGAAAATCAAATCAGACAAACGCACCAAACACATTCCGATCATTTTGCTGACCGCCTCCACCGGCGAGCAGCAACAACTCGAAGGCCTCAACTCAGGAGCCAATGATTATTTGACCAAACCATTTAACTTCGACATTCTGAATGCTAAAATTAACAATCTGATTCTGCTAAACCGTTTGTTAAAAGGCGTGTACTCCCGTCATATCCAGGTTTCGGGCCAGGCTCCGCAAATGGAATCCAGCCAGGAAAAATTGTTGAAAGACATGCTATCCTACATTGAAGAAAACCTGCACACATCCCAGCTAAGTGTTGAAAATCTCAGCAAGCACGTAGGCATGAGCCGGGGAACATTATATAGCAAAGTCCTAGAAATGAGCGGACAAACGCCCATTGAATTTATCCGTTCCATTAAACTTGAAAAGGCAGCATTGCTATTGGAAAGCAGTGATCTGAGCGTTTCGCAAATCTCTTATATGACCGGATTTACAGCACCCAATTATTTCGCAAAGTCTTTTAAAGCCAAGTTCAACATGCTTCCGACAGCGTATAAGGCCCGGAAAAGCAAGACACCATGAAGTGTAATAGATCCTGAGATCATAAGACGGACCGGACATTATTTGGGCGAACTTTTTTCGTTCAGAAAATCAATTGCGATCCTGCATAGCATTTCCCCTTTTTCGTCTGGCATTTCGTGTCCCACGTTGGGGTAAATGCATAATTGTCCATGGCGGAGCGCCTCAAACATTGATATCGTGTGATCCAGTTTGATCATGTCCCTGTCACCACGAATCAATAACACCGGCACGTCGATTCCGGCGAGCTTATTATCCGGGATCTTGATCTCCCTTTCCCACATTTTCTGATTTTCCTTCCAAAATTCAATCCATTTTTCAGGTTCGGGATTCATCCGTTGATAGTTCTCTAACCAATCCTTGTCCTCCTTAACCGCTTCAATGGTATATTCTTTTAACAGGCTGCGCGCATCATCAGTCAGTCCGCTTGATTTCGAGTTTGAAGCTCCGCTCACCACTTTCTTTATTTTGTCGGGCCTGCTTGCAGCAAGTAATAGCGATGTGTTTCCGCCCGTGCTCCAACCCATGACATAAGCACTATCCAGTTTCAGTTGGTCGATCAGCTGCGAACAATACTCCGCCAGCAGTTCGCCACTTAAACTATCAGCGTGCTCGGAACGGCCGTGCCCCGGGGCGTCAGGCGCAATAACCCTGTAATGTTTGGAGAGTTCTGGTATAATGCCGGCTAAGTTTTCGATCGAGCCAAGCCCCTGATGCAAGAGCAGCAACGGAATGCCCTGCCCGTACTCCTCGTAATAAATTTTCTTAGCATGTATTGTTGCATACTTGCCATTATTTGACCCGTATTTAATTGGCTTTTCAACCTGCTTGTCAGGCTTTTCGACCCGATTGCAGGAAGCAACGAGCAAACTGATTAAAGCAAGGCAAAGCAGTCGTTTCATCTTGATCCGTCATGACGACGTTGTTAGTTGAATATTTCATCTACAAGATTGTATACGCGACTTACTTATACTTTGTTGAAAATTTAAGCGTAATTGAAATTACTCCTGGTCCAAATCATTATTATTTGATTAGCAGCATCCGGAGCCGGGCTGGCAGCTGACCCCATCCGAGGTTACTAATTCCAATTCTTGTTTTGCAGGAGCAGGCGCGCAGCATGACGCTTCTGCTGACGTTGTGCCACAGCTTTGGTTGCGGGTAAGCGCCTTACATTGCGTGAAATCCGGAACCAGGTTAACCGTAAATGCTTCGCCGTCGGAAATAAATTCCCCCGGATACATCTGGCGTGTATCAAGCTTTGAATTGCCAAATTCGATCTTAACAGTTGCATTTGGATTCAGGGGCAAGGTTTTCTCAACCAAGTTCACAATTTTTAGCGCCTTACCAACTTTCATCGATCGGTCTGCTTCTTTCACCGAAGGCTCCCAGAGTTGCACAATTACTTCTGTCCAGCTGTTCATTTGCCCGCCGCAGTCTACCGATACAATAGGGGCTTGCTTGATTTCGGTAATGTGGTAGGAACTATCGACAAATTTGCCTTCCTCATATTGGAATTGCAGGTGCAAATCTGGATTTTGTTCGAGGGTGTTTTTGAAATCACCCCATGTCATCGGATTCAATTGGCTCATGGCTTCTATTGGTTAAATGTAATATTACGATTAATATGCTCAAAAAAATACCCTGCTAATTGCAGCAGGATGTGGTGAGTGCATAAGTGCTGAGCAGTGCTCCAAAAGTTTTTTGTGCTTCCTCCCACACAACGGGGTTGATGCAATAACAAACACGTGGCGGATTGATTTCACCGTGAATGATCCCGATCCGTTTCAGCTCTTTCAAGTGTTGGGAAACTGTGGCCTGGGCCAGTTCGAGCTCATCAACCAGATCTCCGCACACACAGGACTGCCTGGCGATCAGCAATTGCAGGATCGCAACCCTGGCCGGGTGCGAGAACGCCTTGGCCAAATCCGCAACCCGGTTTTGCTCCTCAGTAAATATCTCCGTTTTCGTAACTCCCATGATGCAAATATATAAGGCAAATTACTAATTGCAATATTACGATCGATAATTTTTTGGTATGATAAAATCTATCGTATCTTTACGATTGATATTTAACTGTAAATGACTTTAATAAACATGAACCTGATCAATTTACTAATTATGACCCTTATAACCACTGCTGCCGCCTCGTCCTCTGACAATCTTAATGACAAAAAGGCCCTTAACCCAAAGCTGTCCGCATACATTGAAACAGTCAAAGCCAATTTCTCGAAAATACCCCTGGACCGGATAGAAGAGCTTGACAAGATTGCTGCATTTATCCAAAAGCAAGTAAACGCTTCTCAGCCTGTACAGCTCACCTACATCTGTACCCACAATTCCAGACGTAGCCATTTCGGTCAGATTTGGGCAGCAGTTGCTGGCGCTTACTATAATATACCCAATGTAAAAACCTATTCCGGCGGCACAGAGGCCACTGCGTTCAATGAAAGGGCGGTAGCTGCCTGCGAAAGGGCCGGTTTTGAGATCACCAAAACATCAGAGGGCAAAAACCCGGTCTATCATGTAAGTTATGGGGCCGATACTGAACCTGTAAAAGCATTCTCTAAGAAATATGACGAAGCCAGCAACCCCCAAAGTGATTTCTGCGCTATCATGACGTGTTCCCAGGCGGATGAAGCTTGCCCCGTTGTTAAAGGTTCTACCGCCCGGGTTGCTGTTCCGTATGATGACCCGAAAGCCTTTGACGGTACGCCGCAGGAAACAGTGAAATATGATGAGCGTTGCAAGCAGATCGCAACAGAAACGCTGTATGTTTTTTCAAAAGTGAAAATCTAAACAAATCATTTGCAAGCAACGGGGAAACCGATAATGGCCTTTAAATAAGCTTGTCCGGTGTGATCGGCAGCTCCCGGATCCGTTTCCCTGTTGCATTGAATACAGCATTGGCAATTGCGGGCGCGACACCGATGATGGCAATCTCTCCCAGGCCTTTACTGCCTACGGGATCAGCCAGCAAATCGGGTTTATTTACGAAATAGACATCAATCTCAGGCACATCCGCATTTACGGGCACGTGGTAGTCTGCGAAGTCCTTGGTAATGTAGCGACCAAACCGGTGGTCCATCATGGCATCTTCTGTTAAGGCCATTCCAATGCCCCCCGTCGCGCCCCCGATCATTTGACTTGCAGCAGTTTTCGGACTCACGATCGTGCCTGCATCTGCGCAGCAAACGATTTTCTTTACCCGCACCTGGCCTGTAAACGGATGCACATGGACTTTGGCAAAATGCATAGAGAATGCGTTCATCGAATATTTGTTCCGATTTTCGTCGGGCTTGGATTCGTTGGTTGTCTCTATTTTCGCAATGTTATTTTGTTTAAATAAATCTCCAAGAGAAAGATTTGATGACTTCCCGCCCAACTGGATTTCGTTTTTATCAAACATCAGATCATCCGGCTTGGCAGAAGTAAAATTGGAATTGCCTTTGGCCGCAGCCATCGTGATCAGTTGCTCCTTCAATGCATTACAAGCTGCAAGCACTGCTGGCCCAACGCTGTTCACAGTAGAAGACCCGCCCTGTAATCCGGCATTTGGAAATTCAGAACTGCCTAAGTGAAAGGCGATCTTTTCAGTCGGGATACCGGTTGTATTCGACGCGATTTGCACCATTGCCGTTCCGGTTCCCGGGCCGATATCGGTGATCGCGCAATGCATCACCAGGTTACCCTCCTTATCAAGTTCTGCATGCACGGTGGCCGAATTCCTGTTTGCACCAAAAGTCCCGGTCCCCATTCCATACCCTACAAGCCACTCTCCGTCACGCAGGGAACCGGGCTTCAATTTGCGATTCTCCCATCCTATCCGCTTCTTGCCTTCCTCATAACATTCCCGCATGTATTTTGTAGACCACGGCATATTTTTATCCGGGTCCGATTCGGTGTAGTTCAGCAACCTGAATTCAATCGGATCCATTTCAATGGCATGCGCCACTTCGTCCATGGCCGATTCCAATGCAAAAGCGCCTGTGGCCTCACCCGGGCCGCGCATCCAGATTGGGGTGGCCAGATTGAGCGGGAGAATCCGGTAACGCGTACTCACATTAGGCGAGGCATACATCATCCGGGTTTGCTGCAATGTGGATTCCGTGAACTCTTCATAGCTCGACGTCTGACCAATAGAATTGTGGTTAATCGCCACCAGCTTTCCATCCTTGGTCGCGCCTACCTGTATCTTTTGCCAGGTCCTCGGACGGTAACCGACCATTGTGAACATTTGCTCACGTGTCAAAACCAGCTTTACAGGTCGCTTCACCTGTTTCGCAGCGATGATCGCGGCGGTTTCATGCGGCCAGTTATGCAGTCCGTTACCAAATGCACCTCCCACAAATGTGGCAATGCACTTGACATTTGCCTCCGGCAGATCCCATTCTTTGGCAAAATTCTTCTGGGTCATTTTGGTGCCCTGAACTTTATCATAAACGGTCAGTTTATCGTCCGCTTCCCAATGCGCGGTGATGGCCTGCAATTCCATCGGGTTATGCATTTCGGTGGGCAATACATATTCAGCCTCGAACTTTACCGGGGCACTTTCAAATGCATCTGTCTGCCCACGGTCGTAGTCTGCGGTTGGAGATTTGGGGTTCTTTTTTGCTGCGGCAGCCAGCTTCGCGTCTTTGGCGTTTGCCTCCAAATCAGTCTTATGCTGTTCTTTATTATACAGGATCTTCACCAGTGTAGCCGCGTGCCGCGCCTTTTCGAAACTGGTGGCAACGACGGCCACAATGGGCTGATCGTTTGAATAAATCTTATTATCAAAAAACACACGCAACGGCTGACCCTGGGTTGCGGGCTCGGAAGGGTGCTCACCTTTTGGATGGTAACCCGGCACTTTGATCGCATTCAGGTGCGAAATAACCGCAAGCACGCCCGGCGCACGTTCCGCAGCTTTGGAATCAATGCTTTTTATGGTGCCTTTGGCGATCCGGCTGCCGACCAGCACGGCGTACGCCATATTGGGCAATGCATATTCCGCTGAGTATTTGGCTGCGCCCGTGACTTTCAAGCGGCCATCCACCCTATCGAGCGGTTTGTAATCTTTTTTATCAAAAAATGCTTCGTTCATGATCTTTCAATTCAGGGTTAAGGAGTTAAACAAGGCCAGCTGCATTTTTCAATGCTTCCACGATCACATTCGGGCCTAGTTTTAGTTTAAATGCATTGTATTTGAATGCTTTCGCACCACGCATTGCAATTTCCGCAGCTTGCCTGAAAGTTTCTTCCGTAGCCGGTTTTCCTGCCAATGCTTGTTCGGCCTCTTTCAATCGCCACGGCTTATGCGCCACTCCGCCCATTGCAAGCCTCGCTTCTTTGATCACCTTCCCATCCATATGCAAGGCCGCTGCCACAGACACCAATGCAAAAGCATAGGAAGCGCGATCACGGACCTTGAAATAATGGGCATTTTTACTGAATGCATTATCGGGTATTTCGACGGAAATGATCATTTCGTTGTTTTGGAGCGTGTTGTCCTTTTCAGGCTGATTACCCGGCAGCCGGTGAAATTCCTCAAACGGAATGCGCCTCTCGCCTTTTGGTCCAGCAACCACCACGCTTGCATCCAATGCCACCAAAGCCACGCACATATCACTCGGATGTACGGCAATGCACTGCTCGCTCGTCCCGAAAATGGCGTGCATCCGATTCAATCCTTCCAATGCTCCGCAGCCCGATCCGGGTTCTCTTTTGTTGCAGGGAAGTGCAGTATCGTAAAAATAAGAGCATCGCGTGCGCTGCATCATATTGCCGCCTACGGTTGCCATATTCCTGATCTGCGCGGATGCGCCGGCATTTAATGCCTGCGCCAGCAGCGGAAGTTTTTCCAGGATCAGTTTGTGATCTGCAACTGCGCTATTTAAAGCCAGTGCGCCAATGCTGGTTTTGCCGCCTTGCTGCTGAATATCTTTAAGCGGGACTGCATTGATATCCACCAGCTTGGTAGGTGCCATTACATTCCGCTTCATCAAATCGATCAGATTTGTGCCGCCCGCTATGAATTTCGCATTTGCATTATTTGCCAAACCGCTTATTGCCGCCTTCGCTGTTACTGCGCGTTCGTATTGAAATTGTATCATGATTTCCGCCCCCCGTTTTTAACTTCCTGAATTGCTTTCACAATGTTGGGATAAGCCCCGCATCGGCATATATTCCCGCTCATAAACTCCCTGATATCCGCCTCATTATTGGCATGACCTTCGTTAATGCAAGCAACGGCAGACATAATTTGTCCGGGCGTGCAGTAACCGCATTGGAAACCATCATGTTGGATAAAAGCCTGCTGCATGGGATGCAGTTCCTCACCTTTTGCCAGACCTTCGATGGTTGTAACTTCCTGTCCTTCATGCATTACGGCAAGGCTCAGGCAGGAAAGCACGCGCTGGCCATTCACATGCACCGTGCAGGCTCCGCATTGACCGTAATCGCATCCTTTTTTAGTTCCTGTCAAATCCAGCTGCTCGCGCAATGTGTCCAGCAGCGTCGCGCGCGGTTCCACGTTCAGCTGTTTTTTAGCTCCGTTAACCGTCAGATTCACGGGTGTAGTTTCAAATGCAGCGCTGAGTTTTTCGCCCAGATTATGCTCCGCAGCTTTTGCAACGGCCAAGGGCGCGACAGAAATTGCAGTCAGAATGGAAGACTTTTTCAGGAAATCCCTTCGCGATTCGCTGTTATCTCCCTTTTCAGGTTCGTATTGTGACTTCGTTTTGTCCATGGTGATAAGTGTAATTGTGCGGTTATGCTATAAAAATCAATCCAGGCCCGAAATGAACAGGCTGAGCTTTTGATTGTGATGAACATTAATTGCTCCGAATTCTAAATAGACTTCACAACTTTTGCAGGAATCCCTGCTACGATGGTATTAGGTGGCACATCGCGGCTCACCACCGCACCGGCTGCAATGATTGAGTTTTCTCCAACTGTAACACCCGGCAGTATCGTTGCTCCCGCCCCGATCCAGGCATTCCGCTTAATAACGACCGGTTGCAGTAGAAGCGTTGTTCGGTCGGCAGGATCGAGCGGATGATTTTCAGAAGTAATATTTACCCTCGGCCCGATCTGAACATTGTCTTCAATGGTGATCCCACCAATGTCCAGAAACGAGCAAGCGTGATTGATAAAAACATTTTTGCCCAAACGGATAAACTGGCCGAAATTGGTGTAAAACGGAGGAAATATGGTTGTCGAATCGTCAATATCTGTTCCAATAATTTCGCTCAGCTGCTTCCTCACCTGATCCAGATCCGTTGCCGACACATTCATTTCCACACACAACCGGATGGTTCGGGAGACGACCTCTCCAAACTTTCCATATTCGGCATCATCTTTCCGAATCGGCTCGCCGGCCCGCATTCTCTCGAAAATGTCTTTGTTTGTGTTCATTTTTTTGATTCCAATTCGAAAGTCACCGTCACGTTACCCGTGCCAACCGCTGCATCAAGTCCAGCCGTGTCATCAATGCGCCCAAGTCTGGTGTATGAATACTGTGTGGGGAAGCTTTTATAAAAAAGCACCAGCACGTTGGAGCCGTAAAGCATCAGGTCGCCATTCCGGATGTTCCCGGGGTTTGAAGCGTTTGCTGGAAGGTTTGACGGGAAATTATAAAGCTTCTCATTTCCGTTCAGTTCACTCATACTGACTGTCAGCGGGAGTTTTGCTTTGAATGCGGTTACGGTCGGATTATCCAGGAGGGTCGCGGTAAAAGCTTGTGACCCAATTTTGATCCTTAACCGGCTGCTGGTAGAATCCGCAGGGTCATTATGGGTTATGAACGCGTCTTCATCTCTGCCAATAATGTTGTCGTCCGTTTTACAAGCCATGGATCCAATAAAGAAAATGATTAATGTTAGAAATATAGAAAGTGGCTGCTTCATGTTTACGTCATTTTAAATAGCTCAATACCTCACTTTAATTTTTTAAAAATTCCCAGCATCGTCTGCTGGTCGAGTGAATTCATATCCACCAGTTTCAAGGACTTCACCATTTTGAGCGTAGTCGTTTTGTAATGCTGGAAATGAGGGGTTTTCAAATGGGATTGGTAAGCAGCACTATCGGCATATATCTCAACGATCCGGATTTGCGTCGGCTGTTCCTTCGTACTCATCGGAAAAATCGCTATTACGCCGGGTTCCTTTTCGACAGACGCAGATGACTCTTCTTTTAGAATAGCATTATACTCGTTCAGAAATTCAGGAACGATTCCGATTTCAGAGATCCGCACCATCATATCCGGTTCAATGACGGGAGTAACGTGTTTTGAAATGGCTTTTCTTAATGTATTTGCCTGGGTTCTGTTAATAAATTTCTCAATCAGCTTCGCCACATCTGCCAGTTCATTTTCAGTGATGCCAATGTTCGTACCCATTTTCACGTGAGATTGCAATTGTGATTCAACGCCGGTCATAGATGCTAACGCAGAAATGGTTACCAGCTCCCGCTGCTGCATGGTCAGCACATGGCTTTCAAAGATGTCGGCGAACAAGTGTTCTTTCAAAAATGCATCAATCCTCGGAGCGAATTCTCCAAAACCGGGTGCCGGTTTGGACTGCTGTGTTTTGGTGAGTTGTTCCAGAACCTTTCGCCCCTGCTCGTATTTATCAACTGTATTTTTATTGGCAGTGCCGACCTTTCCTTGCTTATCCTTGATGCCATTTGCCTTCCTCTTTTCAACCACGCTCATCAGCGTACCGATTGCGTTCAGGCTTCTGGGAAAACCCGCATAAGCGTAAAGCTGGACGAGAATTTCCTTGGTCTCTTCAATGGTTAACCCGGCATCAAGACCTGCATTAAGCTGCAAAGGCAAGTTTTGCATATCGCCGGTTGCAGTTAATGCTGCTATGCTCGCAATGCTTTGTTGTTGAGGACTTAACGTCCATTTACGGTCTTTATCAGGCTGTGCATTCATGCTGTTCACTTTCAACATAAGTATTAGAAGTAATATCCAAACCTGAGTTTTGTTCCGGCTCATGCTGATCATTTTCATTGTTTGTTTACTGCATTATAATCTTCTTCCGAAACGGACTTTAACCAAACAACATTGGTCTCCCCTTCGTAATTGGTGATTGCGATATGCACCATTTTGGTTTTCGCGGCAGCTCCGTGCCAATGCTCCGTATTTTCGGGAATGTTGACGACGTCGCCCTTTTTAATGGGCTGCGCTGTTTTACCTTTTTCCTGATAAAAACCATTTCCTTCGGTAACGATCAAGACCTGTCCTCTCGGGTGCGAATGCCAGAAGGTGCGTGCGCCCGCTTCGAAGGTTACGCTGCCCATCATAAAGTCATTGTTTTTATCTTTTGCTATAAGGGGCGTCAGGAACGCGTTCCCAGTGAAATAGCTGTCCGGTAACCGGTCTCCTTTCGGAAAAAGAGCGCTGTTTTGATCTGTCATTTTGGTTGGATTCTTAGTTGTTTTACATGCCGAACCTGGTAACAACGTCCCGATAATCAGCACGATTGCTGTTAATTTGATGAAATACCTCATAGTTGCAGTTTAGATTAATGGGCTGAATTCCAACCCGTTTATTACCCTCTAATTCAATGCCAAAGGTCGGGTATACAGCCCGCCGGTTTTTATATACATTACTGGTTTGTTTACCACTTTTACTGATCCGGCTTGTAACATTGCCGACCGCGAGGGGGAACTGCTATATTTGAATGAAAATCAGCAAGGATATGGAGCAAGTAGAAAGAATTGATTCGGTAAGGCAATACAACGATTGGATTGGCGTGGACACGCTGCACCCGTTGGTAAGTGTGATCAATTTCAACGAGATCCCTACTGTTCAGCATTTCCGGCGCTACATGGGTATTTACGCGGTGTTTATGAAAAACATCAAGTGCGGCGATATGTTATATGGCTGCCAGCCGTACGACTACGAAGATGGAACACTGGTTTTTATATCACCGGGGCAGGTTTATGGCATTGATAGCAAGGGCAAGGTTACAAAACCATCCGGATATGCGCTGGTCTTCCACCCCGATCTGATTGCGGGCACCTATTTAGGAAAAATGATTAAGGATTATTCGTTCTTTTCCTACGAGGTAAATGAAGCTTTGCATTTATCCAAAAAAGAAAGAGAAACCATTGCCGATTGTTTTGAGAAGATTGCCGCAGAGATCGAACAGAACATTGACAAGCACAGCAAAACGCTCATTGTTTCCAATATCGAACTGTTCCTGAACTACTGCATGCGGTTTTACGACCGACAGTTTATCACCCGCGGCAATGTAAACAAGGACATTCTGATGCGGTTCGAAGCCTTGCTGCAGGATTATTTCAAGTCAGGAAAAACACAGACATTGGGCCTGCCCAGCGTGGCTTACTGCGCCGATAGGCTGCATCTGTCCGCCAACTACTTTGGCGACCTCATTAAAAAAGAAACAGGCCACACCGCACTGGACTTCATTCAATCCAGGTTGATCGAGGAAGCGAAAGTAAAGATCTTCGAGGCCAATATGTCGTTCGGGGAGATCGCCTACCAGCTCGGGTTCAAATACCAGCAGCATTTCACCCGTCTGTTCAAACAAAAGACCGGAGTCACGCCCAATGAATATCGGAGTTTGAACTGATCCTGAGGTTTCCCCAGTAACGGCATGGAACTGCCCAACCTACGCTGCCGAGCTAATGCTGGTGCGGGAGGAAAATGCATATTATCAGGGTGCACAAAGAGAGAAACCCCAAATCATCAACCTCAAACGGGTCGGTACGATCTTAGTAACAATGGTCACGAGTATTAAGAATATTGAATTTTAATTAACAAAACCTTAAAATGGGAAAAACGACAAACTTTGAGACCTGGCTATCCGATGTAGCTTTGGAAGGCAAAGAAGATGTATATGATCTGTATAATTCGATAAGCAATTTTGAGCAGTCCGGTAAATTTTATACTTCGAAAGAGGTTACCAATGACGGTTACGAATATCTGGTAAAAGCCGACGGAAATGAGGATAGCCTTCATCTCGAATCGGACGAAATCAAGTTCTCGTTTATAAATCACCTCAGGGCCAATTACACTGATGCTGACGAGAGCAATATCGACGTATGGTATGATCTCAAAAAAGAGCTTGGCCGCATAGATTAATCCTTTCGAAATATGGCTTTAATCCAGCATTTAAAACGACACACCTTCATCGTCTGATAATGCAGGCGGAATATAATTGCCGGTTGTATCAGTGGCGGTTTCCTGGCATGTGAGCGTGAAATTTGCAGGTTTGTTGAAGGGCGCTTTCTTGTAATGTTCCAAAGTGTGGTCTGCATATACTTTTTTCATATACAGTCCCCAAGCCGGTAATGCCGCATGACCGCCCTGCCCGAGTGCCATGGTCCTGAAATGGATCTGCATATCTTCTCCGCCAACCCATATTCCCGAAACAAGATTTTGTGTCATGCCCATGAACCATGCATCTGAATGGTTCTGTGTTGTTCCGGTTTTTGCTGCAATTTGGTTTCCTTCTGTGACGCCGTAGGATCTTAACCGCCCTGCAGTGCCGCCCGGATCTTCGACAGCGCCGCGCATGAGATATAACATGTTGTAAGCCATTACATCACTGAGTTCCTGATTTTGCTTCTGGTGAAATTGCTGCAGAACATGCCCGTTTCGATCTTCGATTCTCAAAATTGATAGTGGTTCGGTTCGGTAACCGCCATTGGCAAAAGAACAATATGCGTTGACCATCTCATAGACCGAGACGGAGCTGATGCCAAGGCAAAGTGAGGGCACTTCATCCAACTGGCTTGTGATGCCCAGTTTATGAGCATAGTCTGCAACCGTGGCCGGTTTTACCATTTGAATTATATTGGCACTGATCGAATTAACGGATTGTCCCAGTGCCTGCCGCAACGTTAACGACTGGTATGTGTACTGGCTCGAAGGAGGGTTCCAGTTTCCTTCCACGGGTTGGTCTGTAATGCGGTCACAAGGTGTCAGAAAGTTTTTTTGCAGCGCCGAAACATACACAAACGGCTTAAAAGTAGAACCCGGCTGCCTACGGCCTTGCTTGACGTGGTCATACTTGAAATATTTAAAGTTAACCCCGCCAACCCAAGCCTTCACATGTCCGTTGCGCGGGTCCATAGACATCATGCCTGCATGCAAAAAACGTTTGTAATACCGGATTGAATCCATCGGGCTCAGCAGCATTTCCTTTTCGCCATCATACGAGAAAACCTTCATTTTATATGGCTTACGCATAGCTTTCCATGCCTCTGCCTCCCCGACGTCTTTTTTTAACGCAATGAATTGCGGTAGGGATTTAACCGCTTTTTCGATAAATCCCGGCACTTCGCGACCATCCGGGTACGCCCACGGATTACGACCTTTCCAATGCGCATCAAAAAGTCTTTGCTGCTCGCGCATATGGTCATTCAGCGCGACTTCCATCTGCTGTTGCAAACGGGAATCAATTGTCGTATAGATACGTAAGCCGCTGGTTTTTAAATCAAGATCTGTGTCGTTCTCCTCATTGTATAGTTTGAGCCATGCTTGCAAATAACCGCGCATGGATTCCTGGAAATAGGGAGCCAGACCCGCATTGGGGCCGTCAAGCTTAAATCGCAGGTTCAAAGGCTTATCTTTTAGCTCATTAAACTCTCCGGCTGTCAGGTAGTTGTATCTGACCATTTGCGCCATGACCACGTTTCTACGCCTGGTCGCATTGGCTGGCCGCCTCAAAGGATTGTGTAAAGATGGGTTTTGCAGCATACCCACCAGCAGCGCCGCCTCGGACACGGTAAGTTCCAGCGGGTCCTTCCCAAAATAGCTTTTCGACGCCACTTTGATCCCATAAGTATTATTGCCAAACGAAACTGTGTTCAGGTACATCATCATGATCTCCCTTTTGGTGTATTTGCGTTCCAGAATCACAGCAAGTATCCACTCCTTAGTCTTCATAACGACCGTACCCACGACAGGGACTTTCTGCAATATTCCGCGATACTTTCGTGACCTGGTTTCAAAGAGGTTTTTTGCAACTTGCTGAGTAATGGTGCTTCCGCCTCCCGAGCTCGAATTCCCCGTAAATATTCCCTTGACCACCCGCAACATGCTGCGACCATCAATCCCAGAGTGGTCAGAGAATCGTGCGTCTTCTGTTGCAATCAATGCATTAACCAATACAGGCGAGAGTTGATCAAACCCAATGCGGATCCGGTTTTCTGAATAGTATTTCCCAAGTAATTTTCCATCTTCCGATATCAGCTCCGAGGCTAGCTCACTCTGTGGGTTTTCAAGCATAACCAAATCGGGCATACCGCCAAAAAGCCATAACAGATTGACTCTGACCGCGACAATAAAAAACACAAAGAGCACAATGCATGCACCACTAATTTTCCAGAGTCGAACAATTGTATGTCTGTATTTCCCTGGTTGTAATTCGATCATATCAACAATAATTTGGAACGGTCTATTTGAAATGCAGGTTTCAGGATCATGTCATAGCGGTCAAGGCCGGGAGCATAGTAATCTTTGGTTATTTTGGTGGTCCGGAAGCCCGCTTTTTCAAAGAACGGAAAGCTGAGTTGCGTGGTATCCAATACCACAGAAACACCCGGGCGAAGTTCGCGTATCTTGTTCAACCGGAAGTCCAGCAGCATTTCCCCGATGCCCCGCCGTTGAAATTCGCGCGTTACCATACCCCATACGAGACCGGCTGTCTTGCCCTCGTTTTCCGGCAAATGAAAGCCAGCACATGCCACGATCTGACCTTTAAATTCCACCACATAATAATACATTGATTGCTCGCCGCTTTCCTCAAACAAGTTTTGGAGGAAGACCTAAAATTCTTCTTTCTCGTGATGCGCAAAAAACGCCGGACAATTACTCTCAAATCCTAATATGCATCCAGGGTAGTCCAAGTTGTTATAGGGACGAATGATACAGGCATGTTTCATGATCTTTTATCTATAATCTCAGGCATGGCTATTGTACTGCCGGTTGTGATGAGGTTCATAACCATAATGCAAATAAGTAAATGAACAGTGAAAAACGCCATATTCCGACAAAAGACCCAGAGCGAAGGCCATTAGTTGCCACGCTCGAAATAGAGCCTTCGACGCAACAATATTTCAATCAGCTGCGCCGCCAGCACTTTCCTGCAGAACGTAACTACTTAAACGCGCACCTTACCCTTTTTCATGCATTACCACATGAGCCGTGGATCATTGAAGACTTAAGAGAGCTTGCGAAAGACCAAACGCCATTTGAAGCTACCGCCCAGACAATCATTTCCCTTGGCGGAGGAACTGCTTTCAAAATCTCATCCGCCGAACTCCCGGCATTCCATCAAAAGCTTCGTGAACGCTGGTTTGAGTTCTTAAGCCGGCAAGACCAGCAAAAAAGAAACTTCCATATTACAGTTCAAAACAAAGTAGACCCTCAGCTCGCCAAAAAATTGCAATCAGAGCTCGCCCAGACTTTTAAACCATTCAGCTTTATTGTAACCGGTTTTCAGTTGTGGCGATATCTGGGTGGCCCCTGGGAGTATGTAATGACGATCAGTTTCGAGGGAAATGCGCCTGAAAATCTGTTGCTATAAATTTAACAGTCCCATCGTTTCAAAACTGAGCGGCTTGGGATAGTAGCCTCTGACAAACGGGTTGGCAGCAGCTTTTTCAATATCACCCTGATCGATTGATGAAGAAAGCATGTAAATTCTGAATCGCTCATGGATCTTTTCATCCAAGCTCTCGAACGCGTCCAGAAATTCCCAACCACTCATACTGGGCATATTTACATCCAGGAAGAGCACGAAGTCACCCTTTTCGCTGCTTTCCCCGAAAGTCTGGACCATTTCGAGTGCTTTTTCGGGATTTGTGAAAAGCGTAATCTTTGCGTCAGGGTCAACTTTGAGGATAATATGGTTGCATACCAGGTTGTTGAGCGGGTCATCGTCTACAACGATAAATCGGTTGGGTGTTGTCATTTTGGCGGGTTATTGTACTGCTACAAATTAAATTCGATGAAAAATTCGGTTCCTTTATTCACTTCACTAAAAACAGATATTGTCCCTCCAAGTATCTCCACCTGCGTTTTGACCATGAAAAGGCCCATACCCTTGCCTTCCACATGGTGATGGAAGCGTTTATAAAGCCCAAAAAGTTGATCACGTTTCTTAGGCAGGTCTATCCCCATCCCATTGTCCTTGAAAGACAAAGTCAGCTTACCATCGGATACGCTGCTGCTGATTTCAATGAACGGGTTCAGACCAGCCTGATGATATTTGATACTGTTGCTGATAAGGTTATGAAAAATGCTATACAGATATGTTTTGAGCGTAAATAATTCACAGGCACTTTTAAAATCAGTCACGACCTGCACATTTTCTTTCAGGATGACATTTTGTATACTCTCCTTAATGCTATCTACCAGGTCTTGAAAATTGACTGTCTCACTTTTTTCTCCAATCTCTTTTTTGATTTGTAAAATGGAATTTAAATCCGTGATCACCTCATCCAGGCGTTTGACATTCTCCAGAATCCCGTTTAAAAAGTCCCTTTTCAATTCAGATGGGTAGCTTTCATCGCCCAACAGGCCTGCCAGTCCAATGATATTGGCAACCGGGGCCCGCAGGTTATGCGAGACCATATATGAGAATTGTTCCAGGCCTTTGTTGGAAAGAGCGAGTTCGTTTGAGTATTGGTGGAGGTTATTATTCAGTTCATTGAGTTTGTTTTCCGACAATTTGCGGCCCGTAATATCCTTGAAAAAGACGGACAAACCATTTGCAGAGGGATATGCACTCACTTCCAGCCATCTGTTCAATGGCTCATAATGATCTTCAAAATGAACGGTTTGACCGCTTTCAACAGCATGATTGTATTGCCTGTAAGACTCGGAACCTATGCTCAACGGAAATAAGTCCCAGAGATATCGGTTAAGTACTTCGCCCTTGGTCCGTTCCAGAAGGCGGGCTGCTTCTTTATTCCAGTAGTTTACTACCCAATCTTTATCAATCGCAAAAAATGCATCTCCGATACTTTCAAAGATGACGTTTCTTTCTGCATATGACCGGAGAACTTCCGACTCCGTTTCCTTTATTTTATCGATATCCTGAAAGCTGCCATAGAGGATATGTTTGTCATTGACAAGTTCTGCTTCGCACATCACCCGGACCCACCGCTCATTTCCCTTCGCGGTAATGATCTGGAGTTCCAAATCAAAGGGCGTCTGATGCTTGATGATCTCTTCAGTCGCTTTGTCTATCGTTTCCCTGTTAGCGCCCGGCTTGTAGAAATTCATTGCAGTTTCCAGCTCAGGATTGAAATCGGGGTCCACTTCATGTATCTGCCTGATCATAGATGACCAGAATATCTGATTGTTGGCGTGATCCGCTTCAAAATTACCGACCCGCGCCATGGTGGTTGCCCTATCCAGCCTGCGTTCGCTCTCTAAAAGCAGCTGCTCGGCCTTTTTTCTTTCGCTGATATCACGTACGATCATGGAAGTATTCGCCTTTCCATGGGCATTCTTAAACACAGTTGATGAGATCTCACCGGCAAATCTGGAACCATCCTTCCTTAAAAGTGAGACTTCTCCATTGGCCTTTCCGGTCCTTAGCCGCTCCTCCAGAAGTTTGGATAGCCTGGAATCGTCAAGATCCGCAAGGCCCGATCTGCCGACATGAATAATCTCGCTTTCGCTCCTTTGAAAAATGCTGCATGCAGCCTGGTTGGCTTCCAGCACCTGTCCATCCTGTGATGTCAAAAGAATGCCGTCCATGCTGGTTTCAAACAATAATCTGTATTTTTCCTCACTGGCTGTAATCGCATCCTGGGCCAGTTTCCGTTCTGTTATATCCCGGAAATTATCCACAATTCCATTCACAGCCGGATCGTCCAGTAAGTTGGTAATGGTTGCCTCGATCCATCGCCAGCTGCCGTCTTTATGAAGCATCCTTCCGGTATGGCCCTTCATCGTAACTCCTGGACTGTCCAGAATTTTTTCCAGCATAAGACCCATATCAACAATGTCGTCCGGATGAAGCAGTGTATAAAGGTCCATATCCAGGATTTCAGTTGGATCGTATCCCAAGACATTTGAAACCGAAACGGACACGTATGTTGGCCTTCCCATCGCATTCAATATAATAACACCGTCTGCACTGTGTTCGATGAGCGCACGGTAGCGCTGTTCGCTTACAATGAGCTCATTCAAAAACCGATCATGTTCTTTTTTCAGGCGATATTTTTCAAGCGCATTGGTAATAGCGATGGGCAGCCGGCTGAGCCGATCTTTCAGGATATAATCATCCGCACCTTGCATCATCAGGTTTACCGCGGACGCTTCATTCATCGCTGCCGTGACGACAATGAAAGGAATGTCCGATCTGCTCTCCTTTAATATTTTTAATGCCTCAATGGCGTTGAATGCTGGCAGGGAATGGTTGGCGAGAATGAGGTCTGGTAAGAATGCTTCCAGTGCAGTTACATATTTTTCCTTGCTGTCAGCGACAAGCACCTGGAAGTCTATGTTTGCCTTAATGAGCGCTTTTTTAACAAAGAGTGCATCGCCGGGCAGATCTTCAAGATGCAGAATTCTAATTAATTTATCCATGAACAGCTGTTTTCTCAATGGCCTGCGCCCAGTCAATCAATGGATCAGGTTATTGGCAAGATTATGTTTTCAAATAAAGCAGGCTCCCTCGCCGCTCTTTGATGTGAGATGTAATGTTGAGGAATCAAGAAAATGATATAGGGAAAGGTAGGCCTTATTAGTGGATAGTCAACCTGAATGAGTTCGATAGTATTGATGAACTATTCCAATTCCATTAATGCCGGCATTTAGGCGCCGTCTTAAACCAAAAATCGAAGAGTGTGATCACGTCTGGCAATGAGTCTTCCTGACGAATATTTTAGTGAGTTGATGTAACTTCCTTTTTCTCTCCATTCACTTTTACCCAGACTTTTTGAGGGGTTTTTGATAGCACCTGATAATCCGTCACTTTACCATTTTCCCATTTAAAATTCACGGTAAAATTGCCGCGCGCTTTCAAACCTTTCACTTCGCCCGAAGCTTTCCAGGCATCCGGCATTGCGGGCAGGATGTCAATGTAACCGTCGTGGCTTTGGATCAGCATTTCGGCAATGCCGGCTGTGCCTCCAAAGTTGCCGTCGATCTGAAATGGCGGGCCGGCAACAAGCATATTGGGATACACACCGCCGCCTGCTCCGTAGTTCATATTTGTGTCGAGCGTTGGCACAAGCAGTTCTTTCAGCAATTTGTTGGCGCGGTTACCATCGTGTAATCTCGCCCAGAACAGCAGCTTATAAGCCTTCGACCATCCCGGACTGTCGTCTCCGCGCGCTTCCAGCGTTTTAGCAGAAGCAGCCGCCAGTTCCGGCGTCTTCTCAGGCGTAATGAGCGGCGCAGGGAAAAGTCCATACAAATGGGCAATGTGGCGGTGCTTTGGCTCCACTTCTTTGTATTCTTCGAGCCATTCCATCAGCCTGCCGTCGCTTCCTACTACGCCTGGCGGCGGCAATTGTTTTAGTTTGTTTTGCAGCGAAGTCTTTAGTGCACCATCTACGCCCAGCACTTCACAAGCCGTGATGACATTGGTAAAAAGCTCACGTGTCATTTGGTTATCAACGGTCGGGCCCATGCAAATGGCGGCCGTTTTTCCATTGGGCAGATAAAATGAATTTTCCGGTGAAATGGAAGGAGCAGTAACCAACCAGCCCGTTTTTGGATCTTTCACCAATGCGCTGTTGTAAAATTCAGCTGCACCTTTGAGGATCGGATAAATGTCTTTGAGGTAATTTTTGTCCAATGTAAAGGCATAATGTTCCCAAAGGTTGTTGCAGATCCAGCCCGAACCCGCATTACTAGCACCCCAGGAAGCCTCTTCGCCCGGCTCAGTAAAACCCCAGACATTGGTAATGACGTGCGCCACCCAGCCGTCGGCATTGTAATAAGCTTTCGCCGTTTTTTCACCCGGCTTCACCATTCCTTTCACCAGATCGGCCAGCGGTAAGTTGAACTCGGAAAGATTGACCACTTCAACCGGCCACTGGTTCATCTGAATGTTCACATCCAGGTGATAATCCCCGTTCCAGGGCGTCTGGATCTGATTCGCCCAGAGTCCCTGCAAGTTCGGAGGCAGCAATCCCACCCGTGTGCTGCTAATGCTCAGGTAACGGCCATATTGGAAAAACAAAACAGGCAGTTCATTGTCGGAGCCAGGATCTTTCTGGAACGCGGAAAGCCGCTGATCTGTCGGTAAATTGTCTCCTTTCGAGCCGCCCAGATACAACATTGTGCGATTGAAAAATTGCTGATAATTAGCAATGTGATTTCGCTTCTGAACGATGTAAGATTTTTTCACTGCGACATCAATCCACCTCTGCGTCTCCGTTTCGAAGTTTTTGGTTTTAAAATCGGTTCCGGCTGAAAAGTAGAGCATGATCTCATCGGCATCCGTAATGACCAGTTGCTTGTCAGAAACGGCCAGTTCCCCCCCCTTTACCTGCGGCTTGATCTTTGTCAGATATTTCATTCCCTTCCCGTCCGTCCCATTGTTGAGCTGGCCGGACATTTCGAGCGCATTGTTCTTGACAACAGTCTCAGAACGCTCAGGCCGATCAAGACCCAGACGCAAATTCAACTGTCCGGGCTTGTCGGCAGAAATTTTGATAATGCCAATATCATCCCCAAAACTCGTAAAGTATTCCCGCCTGTAAGTCACACCGTTAACAGTGTAAACCAGGCTGGCAACCGCATCATTCAACGACAATTCCCGCTTATAATTTTGGAATTGAATGTTTGAAGAATCAACCCCTTTATAAGCAAACTGCATACGCAGATTCCCCAAAACCTGGTAACATCCGAAAGGCACATCAGCCCCATCACCATGTCCCGAACCCGCGCCTTTGGCCACAAAATTCTTATTCACCAATTGCTGCGCCTCATCATTTTTGCCTTCCAAAAGCAGTTTACGGATATCAGGCAAGCTTTTATGCGCCTCATAATTATTTGCATCCTGCACTCCCCCGGACCAAAGGGTAATGTCATTCAGCACAACATTCTCCCGCAGCACCCCGCCATCACTCATCATTCCCAACCGCCCGTTACCAACCGGAATGGTTTCTTCCCACTGCGTCGCAGGCTTGTTAAACCAAAGGCGTTGCGGTTTAACCTGAGCGACGGAATTAGTTGTTATTGAAATGGTTAGCAGGAACGTTGTTATGAGTTTGTATGTCATCGTTAGTGGTTTTACTTATCATTCTATTTTGTTTCAGGCAGAATCCTTTTTTGACAGGCTGCGTCTCACAAATAATCCTCATTCTGCTTTAACTCTCCACCGCTCTTGTCAATTTCAGGCTGAGGGATGGGCCATTTGTAAAACTTCTCTTCGAACTTATAAGGCACGAAGCTGTCTTTGACATTGTTCAAAACCTGTTCTGCAATGTGCCATCTTTTCAAATCGTAATAACGCAATCCTTCGAAACCTAGCTCGATGCGGCGTTCGTAGCGGATTCTTTCGCGCATCTGGATTTTGGTTAGTCCTGCTGGTAATGCCGGCATTTTGGAGCGGAGGCGAATGTCATTTATGGCTTTATAAACTGACGCGTCCGGACCTGCGATTTCGTTTTGTGCTTCGGCATACATGAGTAAAACCTCAGCCAGGCGCAGCACTACTGCATTTTGCTGGCTTAATGTGGAGAAACCGAATGGAATATTCTCAGGCGCAAGGAATTTCATCACGCCATAACCCGACGGTCGGCTGTTGGAGGGAATGTGCACTCTGCCGCCTCCGAAATCAGGGTGGTCTACGAAGACCGTTTTGGCCAGGCGCGAGTCGCGGTTTTTGAATGGTTCCTTTTTGTCCGTCAGCGGCGAAACCCCGTAAGGAAGGCCGTCGGTGCATTCAAAGGCATCCACGAAGTTCTGTAACGGGCTCGCAACCAGCCAATCGCCATAATACATATCCCATGGCCGCGTGTTGTTTGGAGCCAGGAAATTGGTTGAGTAAATGATCTCCGGATTGTTTTTTTGTCCGGCGTCGCGGAACACGTCTTCGAAGTTCGGGCTCAGGCTATACTTTGGCATGATGGCGCTGGCAAGCGCTTTTACCTGCGTCAGCATGGCAGCGTCCGGCGTTCCATTCTCCCCATAAGCTGCGAAAATGAGCACACGCGCTTTCAAAGCTTGCGCGGAAGTCACAGCAGCGTGGCCGCCGTTCTGCGGATAAGCGTTCGAATTCAGATTGGCAATGGCGAAGTCAAGGTCCGTATTGATCTGCGCCAGGATCTCAGCAGCAGGCACTTTGGGCTGATTTTGTGTTTCCAATGTAAGCGGCTCCAAAACCAGTGGCACATCGCCGTACAAATGATAGAGCTGAAAATAATAGTATGCACGCAAAAACCGCACTTCCGCTTCGTAAAGCTTTCTGGTTTCTTCGGTAACATCCGAATTGGTGTAAGCTTTCAGCTGCGCCAGGAAAATGTTCACCCGCGCAATTGCCTTATAACT
This sequence comes from Dyadobacter fanqingshengii, assembly GCF_023822005.2. Taxonomy (GTDB): domain Bacteria; phylum Bacteroidota; class Bacteroidia; order Cytophagales; family Spirosomataceae; genus Dyadobacter; species Dyadobacter fanqingshengii. Next base: position 833,066 of record NZ_CP098806.1, on the reverse strand, counting down.
TTCGCTATAAACTCCTGAAACATAGCCACCCGTGGACGGACTAATGCTGCCGGAAGTAATCTCTTTGGCCGCTCCTGAATTGTGCTGCGCGAAACCATCGTCGGTAAGACAGTTCCAGACGGGCAGCTCAACCGCCCAGGGATCGGCTTGCATGGACGCATAATTGGCAGTTAATGCTTTGTCGAAATCACTTTTGGTCTTCCAGAATGTGGAGGAAGAGATCTGGTCCAGCGGGTTCAGTTCAAGGGAATCTTTGCATGCGCTGAACGCCAAAGTCAGCAGCATGAGCAGTTTTAGTTTCTGACTTTTCATTATAATTTGATATTTAGTCCGAATGAGAAAATCTTGTTTTGAGGATATTGCACAAAGCTCCCGCTTCCGCCGCGCTCGGGGTCGAGGCCGGGATATTTGGAGGCCGTCAACAGGTTATCACCGGAGAAAAACACACGGAGATTGTCGATGCCGATTTTTTTCACAACGGTTTGCGGCAAGGTGTAACCGAATGTGAGATTCTTCAAACGCAGATAAGATGCATCCTGCAAAAAGTAAGAAGAAGCCCTGCGAATGCGGTCGGGAGCGCCCCAGCCCCAGTAAATGCGGGGCATGGTGGTGGATGGATTTTCAGGCGTCCAGCGATTTCTCCAATCTGTTGTAGGCGGCGAACCCTGTACAAAAGGCACCGTTCCCCAATTGTCGACAAAAAACTTAACATTGTTAACACCCTGAAAAAGAGCAGAAATATCAAAACCCTTCCAGTTTGCCGACGCATTGAATGAATAGTTCAGGCCGGGATAATTGCCCGTCATCACAACGCGGTCATCATCATTCACTTTCCCATCGCCATTGGCATCGCGGAAGCGGATATCACCGGGCACGGTTGCATCATTGTATTGTTTGGGTGCGGCAGCAATTTCATCGGCAGATTGGAAAATGCCTTCCATTTCCAGCATATAATAGGTGTTGTACTCCTTGCCCTCCTCGCGAATGCGGTAACCGTCGATTTCGCGCTGCCCGAATTTCACAAGCTTGTTTTTATAATGTTCCAAATTCACGCCCACATTGTAACCCAGCCCCGAGAACACGCCGCTATTCATCTGATGATTGTAGGAAAGTCCCAGCTCCACACCCGTGTTCTGCATGGTTCCGTTGTTGATCGTAGGTGCACCAAGGCCTACAACGCCAGTCACTTGTGAGCTTCTGAGAATGTCAGTCGTTGTTTTACGATACCAGTCTGCGGTCAGGTTCAGGCCGCGGAAAATGGTCAGATCCAGGCCGAAGTCCGCAATGGTTGTGGTTTCCCATTTGATGCCCGCATTCGAAAGATTCGCTTGCGCCACGCCGGACGACAAATTGGAATCGTCAAACGAATAGTTTCCGGTAAAGCTCAGGATCGCCTGATAAGGATAATTTCCAATGTTCTGGTTGCCCAGCTGACCCCACGAACCACGGAACTTCATGCTGTTCAACCAGTTGAGGTTTAGGTTTTTGATAAAATCTTCCTCAGTAACACGCCAGCCAGCCGAGAAGGAAGGGAAAATTCCCCAACGCGAGTCAGTAGCAAGTCGCGACGTCCCGTCATACCGCATGTTGGCTTCCAGCAAATAACGCTCCTTAAAATTGTAGTTCAGCCTGCCAAAAAACGAATTGATCGCCCATTGCTTTTGTGAACCGTTGGCATACTGGATGGACGGACTTCCGGCGTCAATTTCACGCAAAACCTCCGTCGGAAAATTCCTGCGAATCGCTTCCAGATATTGGTAAGTGCTCTTTTCCGTGCTGTAACCCACCTGCGCTTTGAAGGCGTGATTTTGACCAAATGTGTGCTCATAATCCAGATAGGAGAACAAATTGGTATAAATATTCTGCTCGTCCTTCACTTCCAGTCCACCGCCGAGATCCAATGTTGCCATGAACGCATTGGTGCGGAAGTTGTAAAGCTGCAGAGGCGGTTTGAAGGATTTTGTCTTGTAAAAATCCGCATTCACAGCGCCTTTGGCATACCAGGTTAAGCCTGGCAAAAGATTCACCTCAAACCAGCCCTGGGTGTTGGCCGAATAATCCAGTTTGTCACGGTTAATGTGCCCGTCCAACAGCGCGATGGGGTTTTTGTTATTGTATTCCAAATCGTACGCTTTGTAAGTAAACCGGCCGCTGCCATCAGCCAGCCGCGGGCCGTAGGTAGGTGCCTGCGACATTGCTGAAAGAAACATATCCTCCGAGCCGAAAACAGGTGATTCTGTCTTGCCGGATTTCAACGCAATGTTTGCGCCGAATTTGATCTTCTTGTTGATCTGGGACGCAATGTTGAGCCGCGCATTGTATTTTTCAAAATCAAAACCCTTCATTACACCCTTCTGATTCACATAGCCTATCGAGGCATTGAAATGCGTTCCGCCGCGACCACCGTCGAAGGTCAGGTTGTGCTGATGCGTGGGAGCGGTTTGGAATATAAGGCTCAGCCAATCCGTGTTGGGATAAAGATTGCGGTCGGTTGCATTGCGGTATTCGTCGATCTGCTGTTGCGAATACAAGCCCGATGTCAAACCCGAATTCACGCGCGCTTCATTGTAAAGCTCCATGTATTCGGCTGAATTGGTGATCAGGTCAAAGAGCTTGGTGGGCTTGTTGATGGCATAATTTCCGCTGTATTGCACGCTTAATTTGCCTTCACTTCCTTTTTTTGTAGTAACCAAAATCACCCCGTTGGCTGCGCGTGCACCATAAATGGAGGCCGAAGCCGCATCCTTCAAAACAGACACACTTTCAATGTTGTTCGGGTTAAGGTCGGACATATTGCCCTGCACGCCGTCGATCAGCACGAGTGGGTCGGAACCTGCGCCGCTGAATGTTCCGGTGCCCCTGATCCGCACTGAAATCCCCTCATTACCAGGCTCTCCCCGACCCTGCGTCACCTGGACGCCAGGCATGGTTCCCTGCAACATGGCGGTGGGATTGGTAACGGGTCTTTTAATCATCTCGTCGCCGCTCACCGTGGCAACAGCGCCCGTCAGGTTCACCTTCTTCTGGGTTCCGTAACCGACCACAACCACTTCACTCAGTTGTTTCAAATCTTCTTTCATCAACACATCGATGACACTGCGTCCGCCCACGGTTTGCTCCACCGCCTCGTAACCAATGTAAGAGAACACCAGCACGGCATTTTCGTCGGTGACATTTACCGTGTACTTGCCATTCAGATCGGTTACCGTGCCCGAATTTGTGCCTTTCACAGTGATCGAAACGCCCGGCAAACCCGCACGGTCTCCCGCAGTGACTGTTCCGGTAATGTCAACCGCCTGTGCCGATGCAGAAACTATACGAACGGCACAAAGCAAAAAAGTGAGCAGCAGCCTGGGAAAATGCCACTTGGCTAAGGTAAATTTTTCCATATTCTTTCATTAATTTATACTATTTGATGGGGTAAAATTAGAACACGGAAAATCACATTGAAATGGACTAACCGCATAAAAACATGGATAATACGATTATTTAGATCACCCTTTTCGACGATTTAGAAAGTCATTTTCTATCGAAAAAACCAGAACAAAAAACACATGATGACAGCCAGGAGCAGCGACAGCGTTTTGTAATTTCCCAGTCCTTTCCAGCCGGGCGTTTGCAGGGATTCAAGTGGTGACTTCCAATAAAGTTCGAGGCTTTCGGAAGTGTGGCGGACGGGAAATATGAAGGAGAAAATAACCTGGATCAAAACGCAGAAGCAAAACAGATAGAACGCCATCATCATGAAAGGAATCTGACCGACCAGTGTTTCAGGATATAACTTGTTCACTGTAAATACAATGAAACCAACCGCCGACCCTATCCAAAGTGTGAATTTGGACGATTCCGCCGACGCTTTTTTCCAGAAAATTCCCAATAAAAAAACGCAAGTGATAGGCGGTGCAATGTGCGCGATAATATCGTTCAGACCATTAAAAATACTTTCATAGCTATTTAAAAGCGGTAATGTGGCCAGCGAAACGATTAATGCGACGCCCGCCGAGATCTTACCAACTCGGATGAGCTGCCTGTCCGAAGCGCCGGGCTTGCGGCGCCGGTACAAGTCGTAGCTTACCAATGTGGAAATGGAATTCAGCGCTCCGGAAATCTGGCTCATCAAGCCCGAAAGCAATGCGGCGACCAATATACCGACCAGGCCTTTTGGCAAAAGCTGGGTGATCATTAATGTATAAATTCCTTTACTGTTCACGACTGTTTTGCCTTCCGAAACAGTTTGCAAAGCCGAGATATCAAGCCCGCCGGATTGTGATAATGTATAGGCAAAAAGACCGGGCAGCACGAAAATGAAAACGGGCAGGATTTTAATAAAACCACAAAACAGCGGCCCCATGCGTGCATGGTTTTCATCTTTCGCGCCTAGCACACGCTGGACAATCGTCTGATCCGCACACCAATACCAGATCCCAAGAATGGGGTAACCCAGAAACACCGCATACCAGGGCATGCCGCTGCTGTCACCATGCGGCCGCATCATCGACAGTTTTTCGAGCTGGTCTGTCGCCTGTAAAACATGGACCATCGGTTGCCAGCCGCCCATTTTGTTATAAGCCGCCACACTAATGATCAACGCGCCGAACAAGAGCACGATGGTTTGAATGGACTCGGTCACCACCACGGCTGTAAGTCCACCCACAATGGTGTAAATGGCCGTAATGATGGAAATGGCGATGATACTGGTGTACATATCCACGCCAAATAACGTTTGCAGCACAATGCCGCCTGCCAGCAGTGAAAATGAAATGTGTACAATAACGGCCGACACGACTGAAATAACAGCCAGCCAGTCGCGGCTCGCGCGGTCGTAGCGTTTTTCCAGAAAATCGGGCAGCGTGGAGACGCCGGAGCGAATGTAAAATGGCGCGAAGAACAGGGCGAGCAGGATCAGAATGAATGCGGCCATCCATTCAAAATTCCCGTTTAAAAGCCCGGTGTCAAACCCGCTTTGGGCGAGGCTTACCAGGTGCACGCAGGAAATGTTGGTTGCAAACAAAGCCAGCCCGATGGTGGGCCAGCGCAATGTTTTTCCAGCCAAAAAGTAGGCGCCCGCCTCATTAGCACCGCCTTTCGATTGTTTTTTATGTTTCAATCCGGCCCACAAACCGATGACAAAAATCGCCGTAATGTATAATGCGCTGATTGTGATATCGAGGGTGTGGATCATAGAGAATAAAGATATGCTAGTTACGTAAAGCGATCAGATCGCAGCTGCTGCCTGGTTCCTGCGGTGTTTCGTAAACGCCGTTTCGAATGCGGGCGGGATGGACAAAATGTTTCTGTAAATGCGGAATATGCTCCAAAAATAACGCTTCATGCCCCATTGCAATGTGATTATACAACACCAGATGCTGATGCAGCTGTCCCATATCGCCTACGTGCGGGACTACGGGAATGCCAAATTTTTTACATAATAAACTGATTGTCAAAAACTCGCTCACTCCCCCAACCCGCACGGCATCCACCTGGATAAATGCGGCCGCATTGGCTTGCAGGTAATTTTTGAAGATGACCTTATTAGGAACATGTTCACCCAATGCTAGTTTTACGGGCGCAATTTGCCGGGCTAATGTCTGGTGTGCCAGCACATCATCGGGGTGCGTGGGCTCTTCGATCCAGTAGGGGTTCATGGTCGCCAGTTGCCTGCAAATCGTGATCGCATTGGGCAGGTTCCATTGCTGGTTGGCGTCGAGCATTACTTTTACACTTTCCCCCGCAACCTCCCGCACAATGTGCGCCCGGCGAATGTCACGCTCAGGGTCAACTGAGCCTACTTTCAGTTTCATCGCCGTAAAGCCTTCTGCTAGTGCTTTTTTACAGTTTTCACGCACTTTTTCGTCAGAATAGTTGAACCAGCCTATTGACGTGTCATAACCCGGGTAACCCGTTTGTAAAATGCTTTCGCGGCTTGCTTTGCCCGCCTGCTCCTGTGTTAATAAGCTTAGTGCCTGTTCTTTGGTCAGCTCATCTTCGAGGTAAGAAAAGTCCAGTGTATTAATGATCGCTTCCGGCGAAAGGTCAGTCAGGAGCTTCCAGAGCGGCACGCCGCGTTTTTTGGCCCAAAGATCGTAACATGCATTGGTTACGGACGCAAGCGCCAGATGCACAACGCCTTTGTGCGGCCCCAGCCAGCGAAATTGCTGATCATCCGCCAATTGCCTGAATAATGTTCCAAAATCGGCCATCATTTCCTCAATATCTTTACCCACAAGCTTTTGCGCATAATATTGCGCAGCCTTGCACACCAGATCGTTGCCTTCGCCCAATGTAAATGCGAAGCCCGTTCCGGTTATGCCGCTGTCGTCTATCAGTTGGGTAACGGCGTAGGAGTAGATGGGGTCGCGGTGAATGGCGTCGCTGCCTGCGCTGCCATCGAGCTGGTAACGGGCGTCTTGTACGGCAATTTTATAGATCATGAAAATGGTTCTGTTTGCTGGAAAGCTTCTTATAACCCAGTTCTGCACCGCCACTGACTGGCAGGATACAGCCGGTCACAAAACGCGCCATGTCCGAAATCAGGAACAGGCAGGCGTCGGCGATCACGTCGCCTTCGGGGCAATAACCCAGCGCGTGAATGTTGTTGAGATATGCTTCTGCGGAATCGGGATCGGGCTGTTGCTGGCTCCATGCGCGCAATAGCGGCGTGATCACCCCTGCCGGCGCCACTGCATTCACGCGGATCCCGAAAGGCGCATAATCCAGTGCCATCGACTTGGTCAATGCATTCACAGCTCCCTTGGTAGCCGTATAGGCCGCATGGATCTCCTGCCCTATTTCTCCCACCAGACTTCCCGTGTTCAGAATGTTCCCGCCCGACTTTTTTAGCGCATCGATCCCATGAAAAGTAGTATGATAAATCCCTCCTACATTGACTTCAAACAGCTTGTGCCATTCTTCATCGGACGTTTCGTGCAAGGCTTTGGATGGATTGGAGATGCCTGCATTATTGTGAATCACGTCGATCTTACCAAAAATTTCCAGACAATGCATGATGGCATACCTTACCTCGCGGGAACTGGACACATCTGCAAGAACAAACTCCGTAATCCCTTCACTCAGCTGCAATTTGGCGTGTGAAATGCTTCGCGGATCGTTGCTGATAATGCAAAGGTTCGCCCCTGCCCGTTGGTACACTTTGGCACACTCGAACCCGATCCCCTCGGTCCCTCCCGTCAGAAAAACGACTTTATCGGCTAATAGCAACATATAACATGGAATGTGTAATCATCATAGCGAAACTTTGGAAACTTAATAGGCATATCCAAAAGTCAAAAGTAGAATAGCAAAAACCTGTTACATATAGCACATTCACTTATTTTCATGGAGAATTCTACGATTGCATATTTTAGTTTATAGTATATTTTTATAATCAAAACCATATTCTTTTTAAATATTTACCTAAAATTGGCTATTATCGCACTTTCTAAAAATGCATGATGGAAAATACGATTAAAAAACCTGCGTCCAATGAGTATGAGTTTTAAACGACGGGATGGGTTTGAGGGGGAAAAGCTGATCAGTCTTCCGCCGGGGATCCTGCGTGATGTTGTCCAAAAGAATCCGGCGTTGTTTCAGCTCTATATTACCCACATCGGCTATTTTCCAAAAGCCCTATTCCATTATCGCGAGCGGCGCAAGGGCTGTGAGGATAATATTCTGATCTATTGCATTCAAGGGAAAGGACATTATGTGATTGGCGATAAAAAGTTCGAAGTTTCAGCCAATCAGTTCATCCTGCTTCCAGCCACCGACCATTACATCCGCTACTGGGCCGATCATGAAGATCCGTGGACAATTTATTGGGTACATTATACGGGTCCCGCCATTCACAGTTTTAATCAGTCTTTGCAGATCACGCCGCAGAAAGGACCGGTTAATCTCATTTTCAATGACAAAACCCTGGACACCTGGCACCGTCTTTACCAAAGCCTGGAAATGGGTTACAGCCTGGAAAACCTGGCCAATGCAACCATGTGCCTGCAATATTTTATGGCTATGTTCCTTTATCCCGACAAACATCTGATATCCGAAAACACAGCGAAACCGGATATTGTAACCGAAACAATCACGCATATGCGGCTGCATCTGGATAAAAAACTTTCCGTGGAAGACATGGCCAAAAAGCATCAGTTATCCTGCTCGCACTTTTCCATGTTGTTCAGGAAGGGCACGGGCATGGCACCGGTGGATTATTTTATCCATTTAAAAATGCAAAAGGCTTGCCAGCTGATCTATACCAATGAGGGCAAAATAAAAGAAATCGCAATGAGCCTGGGCTATGACGACCCTTTTTACTTTTCCAGGGTTTTCAAGAAAAACATGGGCCAGTCACCCGAGCAATACAGGTTAACAGCCAAGAAAGTAGGATAATATGACGCTTGTTAGTCTGTCAGTTACTATGCCATTAGGTAGCTTTACCGGATCCTGTAAAGTCTTAACGCAGTGATTAAAAACTTAGTCGACCTTCGGAAATTCCCCTATTCCCCATTTGGTATTGGGAGTTGGACCCATCTCTAATACCAGCGAACCGCCTTTGAGGAGGTCGGAAGCTTTAAACCAGAAGTTTGTCAGCGGCTGGCCATTCAGCATTGCGCTCTGCACGTAAACGTTTTTTCGGGATGTATTTTTGGCTTCTATAGTAAATGTTTTGCCTCTGCCAAACTGTTCGCCGAGGTTAATCACCGCCTTTTTGAACATGGGACTTCCGATTTCATAGATCGGGTCCACGCGCGTTCCACCGTCTGTCTGAAAGAGTCCGAGCGTGGTCATCACAAACCAGGCACTCATCTGCCCCTGGTCTTCATCGCCCAGATAAGCATTGGAAACCTCATGTCCGTAATAGCGGTCCACAACGGACCGGCTCCATTTTTGCGTCAGCCACGGTTTTTTTACCCAATTAAAAAGAAATGCGAAATGCATGGACTGCTGGTTTCCCTGCACGACGGGGTAATCCCAATATTGATCATTCGGACCGTTGTATCGCCATTTTACGCTTTCATTAAAACCCCAGTCCAGTCTTTTCACAAACTCGCTTTCTCCCATCGTTTTGGCCAGGCCTGGAACATCCTGAGGAACAAAAAAGGTGAGCTGCCAGGCATTTCCCTCCACATAATGATGGTTTGCGCCTGATTTGAAGGGATCGAATTCAGCCAGCCAATTTCCTTTTGCATCTTTCATCCGGGCAAAGCCGGTTTTGGGATCAATCACATTTTTCCACCATTGGCCCCTTTCACCGAATTTCTTATAATCATCTTTTTTGTTCAAAGCTTTCGCGAATTGAGAGACGGTATAATCGTCAAAACTGTATTCAAGGGAATTTGAAAAGCGTCCTTCGTCATAAGGCACATACTGGTGTTTCAGATATGTTGTCAGATCCTCATTGCCGGCACGTCCTCCACCCACTGCCTCGGCGGTTGTGGTTTGCATTTTGTGAACGGCCTCGTAAGCTTTGTTGACATCGTAATCGCGGATCCCCATTTGGTAAGCACCTACAATCAGCGGGACTTCATGCTCAGCCACCATCACCGGAATATATTCCATACCCGCGGGCCCTTTCGCCAGCCAGCCGCCGCGATCGTACATCGCTAGTTGTGATTTCACCCATCTGTTCGACCATTCGGGCGTAACCAGGTTCCAGAACTGGTTGAGGTTCCAGAAAGTATTCCAAAAAGCGTCACAGCCCAATGCTACGTCGTCTTTATTTTCGAATTTGTTAACAACCTCATCGGCATCCCGCCAGCTGCCGTCCACATCGCTGAATGCATTCCTGCTCGCCAGTGACCGATACATATTGGTATAAAATCGCTCTTTCTCGCGTTTGTCATTGCTCGATATGGCTACGCGGCCCAGCAGTTCATTCCATACTTTTTCCTGATTTTCCCTTACTTTATCAAAATCCCAGCCGAACGGATCTGAGAGTTCTGTTTTCAGATTTAGTGCGGCATTTTCAACGCTTACGTATGAAATCCCGGTCCTTACCTGCACGACGCGATTTGCTTTTGTATCGAATTCAAAGAACATTCCCGCATTTTTGGCGCTATCTGCCAAGAGATTGGTTTGTTGCTTTACTTCATCATTGAGCCAAACTCCGTGATTTTTAATAGGTTGGTCAAATTCAATCACAAAATGCACTTTGTACTGTTGATCGATCCCGCCCGACCACACATCATTTGAGAGCTGATCACTAAACCCTTCAACGCGATTTGCGCTAACTTTGTCAACTTTTATATTTTTCAATTTATACCCATACTCTGTCGGAATTTGCAAATCGACCATTATACGGCCGGTTTCACTGTTGTTATAAGTGTACTTTTGAAAAGATGCGCGCGTTGTGGCAGTCAGTTCAGCCGTGATGTTAATGTCCGTCAAATTCACTTTATAGTAACCCAAAGGCGCCTCTTCCGAACGCTTGTCAATGCGCGAACGGTAGCCTTCTCCTGGTTTATTCTGGTCACCTATCTTAATTTCCAATGGGCCCGCGGTGGGAAAAATGCCCAGGCCTGTCATGGTCCATTCATGAATGTGGCTGAATGTGCCAATGGATTCAAAAGTTGGGTCATATCCCGCCTGCCAGCCGTTATTCTGGTTATCCGGGCTCAACTTTACCATGCTGAAAGGCATCCAAGGGCCAGGTGCGATCATCCATCGGGAATGTCCCGCACCCAGCATGGTGTTGACATAACCTGCCGGCGTTTTGAGCTTCTTTTTAGTCCTTTCAATTTTGCCTGAACCAATGAGTTGTTTATCAGCAAAAACCTGGAATGTTCCTGACGCGGATTGTGTAACCGCAGGCATAGGCGCTTCCAATATGTAGCGATCCTTTTCTATTTTTTGAGTGAAGATCAGTTTATTGTCCAGCTTCACCTCAATGACCGGTTCGCCCCGCAGCTGGGTAACGTCTATCAATAAAGGTTGAACCTGCTTTCCCCCGACATTCAGTTCATAGTCGGCCGCACTTACATTTCTAAGCAATGCGTTACCGGAAACCGCGAGCGTAGCCTGGGCCGGGCCTTCCATTTTCACCTGGTCAAATGCCAGCCAGCCACCTTGCAGGGTTGTCATTATAATTTCATTAACGCCTGTTTTGATCAGCTCCGAGGGAATTTCAATGTTGACAAGCTGCTCTTTCGGGCTGGCCTGAAACTTGTCAGGATCTTTGAAACCGGATCCTTTTGCCAGCTGAAAGCCCCACGATCGCCCATTGATCGAAACTTTAAAAAAGGGGGCAGACAGTGAATCGGTATCCAAAACATCCACGACCAGCTGCCAATTACCGGAGGCCGGTTTGCTTTTAATATCAAATAGAACGGTGAGAAAATGAGACCTGATCCCGGAAGTGCCGCCCGTTCCGCCCCAGCCATTTACGGGCCCCGGCAGCACGTAAGGCCAGTTCTTTTGCATATCGGATTGGCCGATGAGAAAGAAATTATCCTCATACCCGAAATCATTTTCCAGAAAACGCTTGAACTGATCAGGCGCCAGGGCGAAACCGACGGGGGAATTATCGGCCTCTCCTATCTTCCAAACCGTTTTTTGCTGGCCATAAGTCTGTTGAAATACAAAAAGCAGCAACACTAGAAAGGAAAACATTCTTGCGACAAAACGGAAACCGGCCTGTTGGAACATTGCGTGTTTGGATTATTTTAATTTACGAAAACCTCATCGACAAATACCCACGCCTTATTGCCCTTACCTGTATGCCAGGCGGGCAATTTGGTTAAATGTTTGGCGACCACTTTCATACAACTTACTTGTTGCGCTTCAAATGCTGCTTCAAACAGCATACTTTCTACGCCCGGAATATCTTTTGCCGGCATTTCCGGATTAAGGACTTTCAGCAGTTTCAGAGATTTCTCATCAGCCCCTCCCCACACCTCTATACGCGTAGGCGGAAAAATAGAGCCGCCCAGATTTCTGAGCATACTGAGCGTGACCCGGCTCGCCCGCACCGGCTTTTTGAAGAATAAATAACTCTGAAAGTCCTCGTTGTAGCCGAGCCACTTTCCACTGTTCTGCTCGTTTTCGCTTTTTATGCCGTCAATGAGCGTTGCGCCGGCCTTGCCTGCGTAACGCTGATCGGCCGGTTTCGCCAGTCGGACGCTGTCGACGTGCAAGCCTGCTATGAAGAACATTCTGTTTACCGGTTTGCTGCCATACCATCCCTCTTTGTAAGCCCTGGCTTTTAAAAGCGTGTTTTTTGCAATGGGAATTGGTTTGTTATAGACGAGTGAATTGATGCTATCGGGTTCGGAGCCGTCTAATGTGTAACGAATGATGGTTTGTGGGATCTGATGTTTCATGGAAACCAATCCGTCGGCTGCCAGAATCTGGCTTTCGTTTACAATGGTCGGCGGGGAGAGTGGTAGAATGACCGTGTCACTTCGAAAACCGGTTTCAAAGGCTATTTTCTGACCTTTTCTTAATGCAGCCAATTCACTGGTGCTTAGCCCGGTGCTCCAAATAAACACTTTTTTTAAAGAAGGAAATGTTTCCAGTGACTTCACTTGAGCCATTTTCACGGCTGTTCCGCTCAGGGACAATTCTCTGAGCTTTTCCAGTTTTTTTAGTTCATTCAGCGTAGAACCGGTAATGTCTGTGAAGTTCAGGATCAGCTTGCGTAATTCGGGGAATTTGGCGAGGGTTTTCAAGTCTCCATCTTTCAATGGCATTTTGCTCAAATCCATTGAAACAATCTGATCTTTGAGGGGCATTAACCCCTCTATTTCTTCACTTTTGAAGTTGGCACTGTTATAAAAATTCACATACAACGCAGGAGATTCTGCCGATAGTGATTTGATCAACCGATAAGTGGAATTCAGTTTTTTGATCTCGTCAGCATCTGCTGCGCTGAAATCGTATTGCTCCTCGGTGCGGTTGCCGCCTAAGATCTTTTGCGCATACGCATATACAGGATCCTGACCTGAAAGCGAACTGACTTTCAGATCGAAACGGGAACCGGCCTTCACCCACGCAGCCAGCAACACCACTTCCTCCTCGGTCAGCTGGACTTTCCCGCGCGGCGGCATGTGTTTTTTGTCGTCCAATGGCAAATGTATTCTGCTGATGAGCAAACCCAGATCTGCTTTGGTCGTATCCCACAGAACGCCATTTTTGCCACCTTTCACTAGCAATGCCTGCGTTTGCATTTGTAAGTTTCCCTTCGATTTTTCTTCATTATGGCAGGAAAGACATTTTTGCTCAAATACCGGTTTCACCAAATGTTCATAAACCTGCGCCTCTTCAAATGCAACGCTGGCATTTTCCACTTCGGATGGCCCGAGTGGTGAGATCAGGAAATCTTCCCCGTGCGTTAAATTCCCTCCCAAATGTCCGCCTACGAAGAGTACCAGCAGAAATGCTACTGCAACGAACTTTGAAGATATTTTCCAGGGCATCAGTGACTTTCGCATTCCATACCAGGCGAGGCTCATCAGGGAAATGGCCACGCCCAACCATTTATGCCAAAGTAATGTGCCGGATTCGTAACCGTCTTCTTTGGATAAAACAAAACCGGAAAATGCCGCGACGGCCGCAGTTAAAGCACCGATTACCAGCAAGGTATCCGCAACATCCGCATTCCATCGCGTTGACTCCGGTTTTTCGATGGTTATCACCCAAATGCTGTACAGGATTAAAACGACGAGTGGAAAATGCAAAACGAGCGGATGCATTCTCCCCATGGCCTGCATCCAGAATGGGACCTGAAAGCGGTTTTCGAAGATCAAAAGGAAAACTAATAATCCATTCAGAAAGAAGGCAATGTTAAAAATCAGCCCTTTCCAATCTGACACGTATTGGCGCATTTGTTTCTTTATTTTTTTGCCACGAATGCACCGTGCGGCGAACCGTTGATGTATTCATGTCTATCCGCGGTCCGCCGCGCGGTGCATCCGTGGCACCAAACATTGGTACTAAGCAATAATCCCTTTCACAAGCTTCCCAGCCACGTCCGTCAAACGATAACGCCGGCCCTGGTGCTTATAAACTAATTTTTCATGATCCAGGCCCAGCTGATTGAGTATCGTCGCGTGAAAATCGTGGACGTGTACCGGGTCTTTTGCAATGTTGTAACCAAATTCATCCGTCTCACCGTAAACGATTCCGGGCTTTACACCGCCTCCTGCCATCCACACCGTAAATGCTCTCGGATGATGGTCGCGGCCATAATTATCCTTGGTTAATGTTCCCTGGCAATAGTTTGTGCGGCCAAACTCACCTCCCCAGATAACGAGTGTCTCGTCCAGCAACCCGCGCTGTTTCAAATCCGTAATCAATGCTGCGGACGCCTGGTCCACATCGAGGCACTGGCCTTTGATTTCATTGGGTAGCCCGCCGTGACTATCCCAGCCCTGATGGTAAAGCTGCACAAAACGGACTCCCTGCTCGGAAAGCTTTCTGGCCAAAAGGCAATTGGCTGCGTATGTGCCTGGCACCAGACATTCAGGCCCGTACATTTTCACGATCGATTCTGGCTCCTTACTCATGTCCGTGATCTGCGGCACGGCAGTTTGCATCCGGAAAGCCATTTCGTATTGCTGCACTTTGGCCGTAATTTCCGGGTCACCGAATTCATCATATGTTCCCTGATTGAGCTCCGAAAGCTTATCGAGCATATTCCGGCGCTGCGTTCTGTCCATGCCGTCGGGATCGTTCAAATACAGAACAGGATTTTCGCCGCTGCTGAACTGAACGCCCTGATGCACCGAGTCCAGGAAACCATTCGTCCATAATTTGGAATAAACACCCTGACCATTTCCCTTACCCCGCGAAAGCAACACACAGAAACCCGGAAGGTTCTGGTTCTCACTACCCAAACCATAGCTCAGCCAGGAACCGAAGCTCGGCCGGTTACCCACCTGCGCGCCAGTCTGGAAAAATGTCAGCGCCGGATCATGGTTAATGGCTTCCGTGTTTAATGTTTTAATGATGCAAAGATCATCTACAATGCTCGACATATGCGGTAGCAGCTCGCTCATCCAGGCACCCGATTTTCCATATTGTTTAAAATTAAAAACGGAGCCCGCTAATGGAAATTTTGCCTGATTCGCCGTCATACCCGTCAAGCGCTGCGTTCCGCGAATGGATTCCGGCAGGTCTTGACCGTGCATTTTATTGAGCATTGGCTTGTAATCAAACAGGTCGAGCTGGGATGGCGCGCCGTTTTGAAACAGGTAAATCACCCGTTTCGCCTTGGGCGCAAAGTGCGGCAACCCGGCCATAATCGCATCTGAATTGACCTCTCCGCCGCTGCCTTTAAAAAGATCCGGGATCAGGAGCGAGCCCAATGCTGCGCCGCCAAGCCCTAAGCTCATTCTGGATAAAAAGTGCCTGCGGGTGGTATTTATTCCGTAATCAAAAACTTGCTTTTCCATGATTTTGAAGCTGTTTATCAGCCTTTTGTAATCGTTTCTTCCATGTTGTACAGTGTATTGATCACCCGCATGAGGGCGGCCGCCTGTACTTCGTTCACTTTCTCATTCCGCGGATATTCACCCACATTCAATACTCTGAAAGCATGTTTTTTATCCTTGGTAAATGTGGAAACTTCGCCATTATAATATTCAGTCAGCAGCTTCATTTCCTTTTCAGTTGGCTGCCTGCACACAATTCTCTGGAATGACTCCTTAATGTTGGTTTCAATGTTGGTTGATTTTGCAGTAAGCCTTTCTGCCAAAACCCGGGATGCTTCCAGCACGGTAGGATCATTCAGCATCACGAGTGCCTGCAATGGTGTGTTGGTTTTGGAGCGTTTGATTTCACAATGGTCCCGGTTACTGGCATCAAAAATGATCATCGACGGCGGCGGGACCGTCAGCTTGATAAATGTGTACATTCCGCGTCGGTATAATGCTTCATTTTTATCCTGCTGATATGTTTTCAGCGTGCCTCGTCCGGATGTAGCTGCTTCCCACAATCCTTTCGGCTGGTAAGGCTTCACACTCGGCCCACCTATTTTCGGAACAAGCAAACCGCTGGTAGACAGCACCACATCCCTTACCAGTTCGGCGGGAAGCCTGTATCGTGGCCCACGTGATAAATAAATGTTGTCCGGGTCCGCTTTCAGCTTCTCCTCAGTGATTTTAGCAGATTGGCGATATGTTGCAGATGTAACGATTTGTTTCACAAGCCTTTTAATATCCCAGCCATGGTTCATAAAATCGACCGCCAGCCAATCCAGCAACGCCGGGTTGGTGGGCAGATCGCCCTGCATGCCAAAATCGCCCGTACTTTTTACAATGCCCCTTCCCATGAATTCCTGCCAAACCTGGTTCACAAAAACACGGGCGGTCAGCGGATTGCTTTTGCTCGTTGTCCATTTTGCCAGGCCTAACCTCGTTTGGGGAAGTCCATTTGTATCAAATTTCATAACCGCAAGCAATGCGGATGCCGTTACTACACGACCGGGCGCGTCATATACGCCCCTGTTCAAAATATGCGTGGGCCTGAGCGTATCGCGGTCGCCCATCACAGAAACCATGAGCAGGCTCGTATCCGGCTTGTTGATAAATGTTAACAGCGACTTTGCCTCTTCATCCGAAATGCGGAGGATTGGGTTTTTGGCAGTCTTTGTACGCGAAATGTCTCCCTCGAAACCCAGTTCTTTGGAATTATTGAAAAACGCGAACAGACGATAATAATCTTCCTGCGAAATGGGGTCGTACTTGTGATCGTGGCACTGGGCGCATTCAACGGTGAGCCCCAAAACACCCGTGCTGTATGTTTTTGTTTTATCAATATTATACTCGATCCTGTATTCTTCGGGTATTACGCCGCCTTCTTCGGTGTATTTATGATTTCTAAAAAATGCGGTGGCCAGGATCTGTTCTTTGTTCGCATTGGGCAGCATATCACCGGCGATTTGCCAGGTCAGGAACTGGTCATAGCGCATGTTTTTGTTGAAAGCGCTGATTAGCCAGTCGCGCCACGGCCATTGCGTGCGGACTTCATCGTCCTGGTAGCCATACGAATCGGCATATCTTGCTACATCCAGCCAATAGATGGCCATTTTCTCACCGTAGGTTTTTTGGCGGAGGAGTTCATCCACCACTTTTTCATAAGCATTCTCACTTCGGTCAGCGGCAAATCTGTTCTGCAAATCCAGCGAAGGCGGCAGGCCTGTCAGGTCGAGCGAGACTCTTTTGAGCAAATGGCTTTTGTCTGCCTGCTCATTGGGGGCAAGCCCCGCTCCTTCCATTTTTTGTAAAACGAAATGATCGATTTCATTCTTAGGCCATTCTTTATCAGCTATTTCCGGAAGCGCTGGCAGTTTAGGCGCTGTAAATGCCCAATGTTTTTCATATTTAGCTCCTTGCTCAATCCATTCACGCACCAGCCCGATTTCATTTTCGCTCAGCAAGCCCAGGTGAGACTCAGGCGTGGGCATTTGATAGGCGGGGTCTACCGAAGTGATCCTTTTGTACACCTCAGATTGATCTGGCTTCCCCGGGAAAATAGCCACCCCTTTTCCATCTTTTAACTTCGCATAGGCACTTTCGGCTACGTCCAGCCTCAGTCCGGCTTCCCGCTTGCCAGCATCCGGGCCGTGGCAGGCGTAACATTTGTCAGACAGGATCGGACGAATGTCAAAATTATAGCTCACGAGCCCTTTATCTCCGCCTTTTTGCAGCGCATTGTTTTTTTGAAAACAGGAGACAACTACAAATGCAGTGAACCCGATCAACGTCAGGAAAAGGAAAAGCTTTTTTTTCATATTAAACCAAAACACATTAAAACTGCCGCTTAATCATTATGTCTGTACAAACTGGTTAGTAAATGCCGCTATCAGTTACAAAATATTGTTTAAAGGCAATCATTTAGCCGTATAGTGAAAATTCAAACGATAATACAATGATAACACAAATACTTTGTATATACAAAGCATAACGATCAAACTCAAAAGCGCGTGAATGTAAAGATCTCTTCACACCGGCTAAATGCAAAAAACCAATGGCGGAGCATTGCCCCGCCATTGGTTAAAAATACATTGCTTAATTTATATAACCTATCCTAAAAAGCATTGTTTTCAATAACCAGGGTTCTGTTTCAGAGCCCCGTTACTTTTCCGTATCTCCGTATTCGGGATTGGGAAAAGATAGTAGTAATCGCCTTTCCAGGGTTTTCTGACTTCGGCTTCTGGAATGACGCCATATGTGTAAGTCATTTTACCGAGAGCATCGCCCGGTTTGGCGCCGGTCCAGTCCATTGTCACTCTTGTGATCCCGCGAACCGCGATATCGACATGGCCGGGGGCCGCTTTCCAGCGCATCAAGTCGTAAAAGCGGGAATCTTCCAGGTGCAATTCAATAGCCCTTTCATTTCGGTAATCTCTAACCAATGCAGCTCCCGTACTTTTGATATCAGGCATGTTTACAGAAGATCTTTTCCTTACCTTATTGATATACTCCCTTGCTACTGCCTCGTTCCCCAATGCCATTTGTATTTCGGCATAGTTCAGGTAAAACTCTGTTAATCTCATGAACACGATCACCTGGTTGTAATCATTATCAAAGCTTGCGCGGGGACCTGCGAAGTCGTCTGTCTTTTTAAATGTATAACCCGTCTGAACGCGCCAATGGAAGGGCGTTAGTCCTTTTACCCAATAGGTTTTCGAATCCCGGCCGAAATCAAAAAGGTTCTGGCCATTTTTGGGATCCACCTTGTTGGGATTAATATATGGAGGCGCATTGTCGGGATTTGGATTTGCATCTTCCCAATATTCGTAATTCCGAACTGTGCTTTTTGAGCCGTCGATAATGTTCAACGGACCCGTACCCGGATAGATTACCGCGTCATAGAAGCGCGGGTCCCTGTTTTTCTCCGGCTTCTGAGGGTCATATCCCGAGGCTGCATTTACGGTTACACCATCGGCCAGATATGGATATTCCCCATTTTTCAGCTGAAACATATTTACGAAATTCTGGGTAGGCACGAGCCGCTGCTGGGCATCAAAGCCACTCGGCCAGTAATCGTAATTATAACCCCAGCCGGGTATCCTGGTCGCGGGTGTAAATGATTTACCAAAGATCGTTTCGTCTGTCTTCAATGGCCTCTTGAACAGTTCGGCATACTGCGGATGCAGGGTGAAACCCAGATCCAGTACGGCTTTGGTAGCTGCTTCGGCGGCTTTCCATTTTGCTAAATCTTTGGTAGGGTTATTCAATGGACTCGCCAGATACAACAACACTCTGGCTTTAAAAGCCAGTGCAGCGGCTTTGCTGATTTTTCCGGTGTTAACAGGCTGTCCTTCCAAAAACCCGATGGCAATATCTGCTTCACTCAATATGAATTGTGCGCATTCATCAAATGTATTTCTGGGCACATCGAAAGTCTCCGCATTCAGTTGGAAGCTGTTTTTGATAATGGGAACCCCACCAAATGTGCGCATCAGTTCGAAATACATCCACGCCCTTAAAAAGTGCACTTCCCCCTTCATCGGATCCAGCTTGTCGGCGGCGATGGTCGAACTTTCAATGTTCTCGAAAAACACATTGGCTTTTCTGATGAAACCGTATTCGTAGTCCCAGAGTGGAATGGGCGTAGGCATTTCTTTCGCAACCGCCAACAGATCATTCACATTATCGGGTGTTATATTCCCTTCCAGATAATTGCGGATCCCTGCCGACCGCTCGTGGGTTTCGGGCTGGTTCACGGCAATGTCGGTAAGGGCGTCGAATCCTCCAGTTCCTGGTGCCCAGGGCGGTTTTATGCCATTATAAATGTTATAAACGTAATTTTGCAAAAACACAGCGTCATTAAATACGGCTTCATCGGATATGGCATCCAGCGGCTTTTTATCCAAAACATTACATGACGTAGCAGTGGCAATAATCCCGATAAATGAGATGCTTAACGCCCTTTTTATCAATCTATTTTTTATTAAATATTTCATAGGTCGTTCTCAGATTAAAAAGTAAGATTAACTCCGAAGCTCATCGTTTTCATGTTAGGGTAAGCCCCCCCGTTTCCGCTCAGGAATTCGGGATCACCATTACCGAATTTTTTGAGTGAGTTGAAAATCATAAAGATGTTATCGCCCGAAACATAAACCCTGAAGGCAGCGATCTTGGCTTTTGAAAGCAGGCTTTTTGGTAACGTGTAGCCCAGCTGGACATTCTTCATACGCATCCAGGTCGCAGTACGATAGTAAAAGTCGCTATCCGAATTCGCGAATCCTGTTGGTGAAATCATCGGTAGTTCCGAATTCACATTGCCTAATGTGTAACTATTGAGCGCCACATATTCCAGTCCGTTACCGCCAGCGCCGGAGTTGAAACCATTGCTCAGCCGAAATTTTGCACCGCTTTGTCCTTGCAGCAACATGGCCAGGTCGAAATTCTTGTAATTCATACCAATGCTCAGTCCGTATTGCGTGCTTGGGAAAATGGTTGTGACTTCCAAGCCCGTAACAGGGTCCGTTGCTGTATTGTTGGTGGTATTGAACATATACTGGTCATTGCTGTCAATGATCTTATCTCCGTTCAAATCCGCAAAAATCAACCCGCCCAATGATGCGCCCGGATAGTTAACGCCATTGTCCAGATCTTGCTGCGTCCGGTAAATCCCAATGGATTTGTAGACCAGCCTCGATCCGAACGGCTGTCCTTCCAGCTTCTGATATTCTTCTGCCTGGGGTGTTTCGTCGAAGTAAATGATCTTGTTTTTGTTATAGGAGAAATTTCCATTGACCCGCACAGTAAGGTCCGAAAAATTATGTCTGTAACCTGCCTGAAGTTCGATGCCCTGGCTGTTCATCTTACCAATGTTTTCATCCGGCAAAAGCAATCCTGTGTAACTTGGAATTGAAGCCTGCCTTCTGCCCAGAATGTTGGAAGTTTTGTTCTGGAAAAGATCCAGTTCGAAGCTTAGCCTGTTATTCAAAAATGCCGCTTCCAAGCCAATATCCGTTTTTTCGCTCACTTCCCAGGTAATGTTAGGATTCGGCGTCGACTTCACTGCAATACCACGCGCATCCACACCATTGACTACCCAGCCTGCGTCGTATCCGTAGGCGGCAATGTATTGAAACGGACTAACCCGGTCGTTCCCCAGTTTTCCCCAGGAAGCCCTTAATTTTAGATTACTGATCACATTTTTTGGAATAAATGACTCGTTACTGATCACCCAGCCAGCAGATACCTGCGGGAAAAATCCAAAGCGCTTATCTTTTGGAAAGATCGGAGAACCGTCGTACCTGGCGCTGAAACCAAAGAGATATTTTTGTTTAAAATCATAGCTTAACCGTCCGAAAAAATTCTGGCGGGCCGATTCCGTAGCCGAACCGCTGTTGTTCCAGTTCAGGCGATTTGTGGTTCCGGCGAAAAGCTGGTCGATCAATGGGGAGTCGTAGCCCAGGCGCTGGGCCCAGAAGTTATTGTCATCGTACGTCATCTGCTCGTAAGCAACGAATGCCGAAAGTTTATGATCCTGCGCAAATGTCCTGTTGTAGGTCAGCTTTACGTTTCCTGTCGTGCGCAAACTTTGTCTGAAATCCTCCCGTAACCCAATATCTTCCACCGATCTGGATACTTTTTCTACAATGTTGCCATCAGGGTCTTTTTCGAAATAAGGCCATACATAATTGAATTGCTTGTCGTAACCGATGGTTTTAACAATAGATAAATAACCATCCAACCCAAGTCCCTCAACAAAAGGCATATTGTATTTGAACCGAAGCGTTCCGCTGGCCACATCGGCTTTGTACTTGCGATAACCAGGGCTGAGCAGACGGGCTGCCGGATTCAAGTGCGACCATCCTTCTCCCGGATACCGGTAATCCCCACCAATGTAAGCTTCCTGCAACGGGCTGGTGCTCGCCAGAGAACCCACTTCCCCGCCAGGACCGCCCTGTGGTGTTTGCGTTGCTTTCTCGCGGATCGACAAGTCAAGTCCTACTTCCAGGTCTTTTGTCACGGTCACATCCACATTACTTCTGACATTATATTGCCTGAGCTTGGATTTATTGTCGCCACGAAGAATTCCGCCTTGTGTTGCTGTTCCCAGCGACACAAAATATCTCACCCGGTCCGTTCCGCCGCGCATGGTCAGCGAGTATCTGGTTTGTCTTACCGGCGGGCCGATCAGCGCTTTCCACCAGTCTTCGGGTCTTCTCGTCCCGTTTCTGAATGACTCTACCAATGCATCCGGAAAGTCGGCAGGTGTTCCTTCGAGTGCCCTCCGGTCATTGAGCGCCTGCATATATTGAAATGCGTCGGCTGACTTCACCTTCATTGTGGGCGACTGCCAGGATTGTGTTGTAGAGAAATCAAATGCTGGCTTGCCAGTTACACCTCTTTTGGTAGTGACCAGGATTACGCCGCCCGCAGACTGCGCGCCATAAATGGCTGCTGAGGCATCTTTCAGTACGGAAATAGACTCTATATCATTTGGATCAAGGCGGTTTAGTCCGTCGGGATCTGCATTGGCAACCCCGTCAATTACAATGAGTGCCGACGTATTTCTATAAGTACTCGCGCCCCTTACCAGGATCTGCGCATCATCGAAACCCGGAGCAGCGCTTCTTTGTGTTACGTACACACCCGCCATCCGACCTGCAAGGGAATTGGATAGTGATGCCGCACTGGATTTCTTTATTTCGGCGCCCGTTGTTTGTACAACAGCATTGGTCAGTTCAGATCGTTTCTGGGTTCCATAACCGACTACGACTACATCATTCAGTTCCTGCGAAGAAACCTCCATTTTCGTGTCAAGGACAGCCTGAGATCCTGCTTTTAATTCCTTGGTAATGTAGCCAATGTAAGAGAAAACCAGCACGCTGTTCGCATCTTTTACCTGAATGGAATACTTCCCGTTTTCGTCTGAAACCACACCGTTCGTGGTGCCTTTTTCCAGTACGTTAACGCCGGGTATTCCCACATTGTTTTCATCCGAAACGGTTCCGGTAATGGTTTGTTCGGCCATGTGGCGAGCTCCTTTCGCGTTTTTTACAGAGCCGGATGCCTTAGGCAGCGGGATGCTGGCCTGCACGGCAGATGCCAGAAAGATTCCAAGCGCGAACCCCAGACAGGTGCTCAGCGATCTCCTCCCGTTTTTTGCAAGTAGTTTTGGTTTCATAAAAGCAGTTAGTGGTTAAAAGGCTTTTCTTCCCCGAAGCGAAGATTTAGGATTAATCAGTACGCAAAGCACTCTTTCTCAATACATTTTACATATGTACAAACATATAAACATATTTTTGAAAAACAAGGACTGCTAATATATTTTAGTGAAATAATGACATTTTACTGCCGTTGGACAAATCAGGCGAAGGCTGAAAGCTTTGTACGGGCAGTGTCGACGATGGTTTTAGCGAAAAGCCTACACATAGGCAACAGTAATCAAGCGTCACAATAACGCTATACTATAAACGCAGAATATTTATTGATTGGAGGTTACAATTACTCTCTTACGCTCTCAACGGTGTATACAAAACTATCGGCGCGGTAATAGCCCAGATTGTATTCAATGGGCCTGTCGCCCTGATCAAAAACAAAGCGTTTTCTGAAAAGTATCGGGCTTCCTACTTCCACTTCCAGCTTGGCGGCAATGAACTTGTCGGCAGCAATAGCCCCTACTTCTTCTTTGGAAAGTGTTGCAACAACCAGATGGTCTTTTTCAAGAATATCATAAAGCGGGCGTTTGAAATCCTCCTCGCCTGTGAGGCCTACCCGTGGATGGAAGTAGGAAATGAAGTAAACAAAAGGCCCTTCTACTTTACCCCTCAACCGTTCCAGTTTCAGGATCTTTTTAGAGGGATCTATATCAAAAAAATTGGCGGTTTTTTCATCCGGCGCCACCCAAGTCACATGCAGCTCAAAGTTTTTAACAATGATTCCCCTCGCATTCATCTCCTGCGTAAAACTAAGCCAGTTCTTTGATTTTGAACTAATTATGGGCTCAGCAACTTTGGTCCCTATCCCCTTTTTTCTGATCAATAATCCCTCGTAAACCAATTTGTTCAAAGCCTGTCTGAGCGTAGATCTGGATATGGCGAGCTGCTTGGCCAGCTCCACTTCGTTCGGAAGGAATTTACCATTCAAATGCTCGGGATCATTGATCATCGTACGCAGCAGATTTTCCGCCTGAATGTGTAAAGGAACCGGACTTTTATGATCTATGCTAAATTTCATGGTCGACAAATTGGATACAGAATCACAAAAATAGCAAATTCGGATGCCTTTTAAGCAACCGGATCGCTAAGTTCTGATGTATGCTTTCAGCGTTGCACATTTGTTTCCAACCGACTTCCCGTATGGTGTTATGGTGTAAACCGACACATCGGCAGGCACGATAAAGGTCTCGGCGTAATGGATCACATAAGGCTCAAAGAGGTTATCCGGGCTTTCCACAACCACTTCCCGGCCTTCTACCAGATTGACTACATTCAGATTTCCATGCGTGTAATGGGTCACTTTTGCATCGAACCAATGTCTCCTGGTTTCTATAAACTGCGTTTCGTGCAAGCCCGTGGACTCTTCTTTCACGTGGCCATTAAGCGAAATGCCGGTAATGTTGTTAAACAAATGCTCCTTTACCCATTCCTCATCCCGCGTATAATCTATCACGTTTTTGCCATGCTCGATATTGATCGGCCGCGGTTTGCCATCCATGCCCAGCCGACCCCAATCCCACAATTTGAAAGTAAAAATGTACGGAGTTGCCGAAATTTCCAGGACCACCGCATTCCTGCCTGAGCAGTGGATCGTCCCGGCGGGGATCAAGATGTGATCGTGCTTTTTGACGGACAATTTATTTACGTATTTGTCTGCGTCAAAGTCGGTTACTCCCTTTTGCGCATTTTCCAGGTCGGCAATCATCGCATTGGCATCCACATTCTTGTGCGTGCCCAAATACACGCACGCATCATCCTGTGCTTCAAGGAAATAGTAACTCTCATCCTGCGTATAACTCATCCCGAAATGCTCCTGAATGTAGGCCCGCGTGGGATGCACCTGCAAACTCAGATTGCCGCCTTCCATCGTATCCAGGAAATCAAAACGGATCGGAAATTCTGCGCCAAACTCGCCAAAAACCGCCTTCCCAAGCAGTGACCCTGGCCGGGTCAGCACAAGATTTATAGAGGGAAGCTCAAAAATATGTTCCCCGATTTTAAACAGCAGACTATTCTCTTCGGGAACACAGTCAAAACCCCAGGCGTAATTGATCTCATTGCGGTCCAGATCAGCGACTTCTTTCAGCCACTGGCCGCCCCAAGGCCCCGGATCAAAAAACGGAACGACCCTGAATGGCCGTTTAACGGTCTGATCCAGTCCTTTGCGATATATTTCCGCACCCAGCATTTTAGGCTCGTCGGCCTTGTTGGCATCCATGAAATAATCGATCTGGTCAAAAAATGCGAGTTTATGCCGGTCAAAAGCGCGCCAGTCGAGGAAATAGCCTTGTTTGTATTTCAATGCAAAACTTTCATCCAGATTGTTTACGCCAAAGTTGCCTACTTCATTGCGTTTCATCCTTTTCTGGATTTCCCAGCGCGCCAGGTCTGCGTAAATCAAAATATCCGCATCTGCAAAAAGTGCTGCTCCTTCGCCCAAAACCACTATGATTCCTGACTCAATTGCCCGAATTTGTTCTTTTTGCCTGTGTAATTTTTCCTGATCAAAAAAGTCAGCGATTTCCAAATTATTTATTTTACCAAAAACCGGATCATCTGTCACAAATGGAAACACCATTTCCTGAATGTTACCGGCATCTTTAAGGAAAGCACTCGTCTCAATCACTGCAACCGCTTCCACATGGTCCCCGATCGCACCCCGTATTTTTGAGGCATCCACACCATGATAAAGGTCCATGCAAATGATCGTCTTGTTTTGCTTTTTTAATTGGATAAGCCGGTTTATTTCAAGGAAAATGTGCTGCCAGCCAGCAAAACACAGTTCTGATGATTTACTAATTTCTACGTATGGAAACTTTTCGTAATTGGAATGCATTGCTAGTAATTTTTTTGTTTCAATAATTCAAATACACCTAATATCCCCGCATGCTCAGGCTGCACAGCCACGACCAGATCCACGTCCGCAGCGCTGATCCATGCATGTTTGTCGAGCATTTGTTTGATATAGGGTAAAATAATGTGACTGCTTTTCATAATTCCTCCGCCAAAAATCACCTTTTCCGGATCATAAGCATGAATCAGGTTGATCACACACAATGACCATACTTTGAGACAGCGGTCCTGTAATTTCAATGCCAGCGCATCCCCTTGTTCTGCGAGCTCAAACAGGTTTTTGAAATCAATAACATCCAATGCTGCCAGCTTGCTCGATAAAAATTCCCGGGAAGCCTTCGCGATTTGCGTCAATGCCCAGGTGGAGCTTTCACTTTCGACGCAACCAATGTTCCCGCAATTGCAGATACTGCCCTCAAAATTAATGGTCGAATGTCCGCCCAGGTTGCCACCCACGAAGTTTTTACCGCGTAACGGCGCACCATTCACCAACACGCCCGTGCCTACCCCCGTACCCAATGTTACCAGCACCAGATCGCTGCTCCCAATGCCTGCGCCGTGTTTCCATTCTCCTACCAGCGCTGCCCTGGCGTCGTTTTCAACCGCAATCGGCACGCCGAAGTTAGCCTTTGCCCATTTGTCAAGATCCACATTTTCTGCGCCGGGATATTTCACATATTTCGACAAAATCCTGCCCGTGTGAAAATTAACTATGCCTGGAAAAGCAAAGCCAAGCCCGGTAAGTTTGTATGCCCCTGCTGATAGTAAATGATTTATTTCAAGCGAAATGTCGGCCAATCTTTGCTCAAAAGTGAGCTCGGAGGCCGCTTCAATGTTGGCATCTGCAATGATTTTCCCCTCGAAAACGAGGCCCAGTTTGATGCGCGTGCCTCCAAAATCGACTCCTATGAATATGTCTTTCATGACCAGCTTCTTTCTATTTCTTCCAGGGTCCTGTTTTTCGTTTCCGGGATTTTTTTAATGGTAAAAATCCAGATGATCACGGCATTCACCATGAAGATCCAGAATGTAGTTGCGCCCCCAAATGTTCCCAGGAAATATGGCGTCAGCTGTGTAATGGCCACTACACCGATCCATAACACCAACGTGGCCAGCGACATAGCAATCCCCCGGATTTTTGTCGGGAATATCTCTGACATTAACACCCAGGGAATAGGCCCCAGCGAGACGGCAAAACTGGCGATATAACCCAGGATAAAAATAAGCACCCACGGCCCTTTGTCGAAATGAAAATGAAAGCAAATGCCGGTGGCAAAAAGGCAGATGATCATCCCGGCAACGCCCCAGATGAGCAGGCTTCGTCGGCCAGCCCGGTCGATAAGCCAGATGGCTACCAATGTAAACAGCATATTGACCACCCCGATAATGATGGTTTGCGTAAAGGCAGATTCTGCACCAAAACCAATGCTTTTGAAAATTTCCGGCGCGTAATAAATGACTGCATTAATGCCGGTAATTTGCGAAAACAGCGCCAACACAACACCAATTAACAACGGCTTGCGCAGTTTTTTGTCCACCAAATCGCTCAGCCTCCCCTTTTCGTCCCGCAGGCTTGCGGAGATCTCTGTGAAAATTTCCTGCGCCACCGCTTTGCCATTGATCTTTTCCAAAATCTTTTTCGCCGCTTCGTCCTTCCCTTGCGCCGCCAGCCAACGCGGGCTTTCAGGCACAAAAAATAGCAGTATAAAGAACACCACCGCAGGAATCACTTCCGAACCCAGCATATAACGCCAGCCGTATTCGATATTCCATGCCTCGTCGCCCGCCTGACTGATTTTTAGATTAATAACATATATAATGTTGATCCCCAACACAATGGCCAATTGATAGAGCGTCACCAGCCGACCGCGAAGCCGCGAAGGCGCAATTTCGGAAATGTACATCGGGCAAAGCATGGAAGCGGCGCCAACGCCGATCCCGCCAAGCAGCCGCATAATGATGAAGCTGGTCAGATCATTGACAACGGCCGAGCCGTAAGCAGGCAATGCAAAAAGCACAGCCGTTCCGATGAGTACTGCTTTGCGTCCATAACGGTCGCTGAGGTATCCGGCCGACATGGCACCCAGCACGCAACCCCAAATGGCACTGCTGGCGGCCCAACCAACCATAAGCGGAGAAAGATTAAATTTAATTTGAAGGTAACCAATAGCCCCGGCTATCACAGCCGTATCATAACCAAAAAGAAACCCGCCGAACGCTGCGACGCTGGTAATGAGAATAATGTAGGGCAGTCGGTTTTGGGCTGGTAATGTAGTGATATCTCCGGTCGTCATACTCAATGGTTTGTTTGGGAAGATTGTTGCGTGAATTTAACCCTCACAAACCGCGGGCGATACAGGTTAGGTTTTTTTGTAATGACATCAAAAAATTTAAAACTATTCACATTATAAGAAATTAACAGCTCGCCGGGCGCCGACAATGCGGGATGCGCTTTGGCATTATAAGTAAATAAATCTGCGTCCTGAATGTCATTTGAAGTTTTATACAGCACGATCCTGGGACCGAACGGGCCAACCGGCGTGGGTCCAACCTGCATGCAAATTTCAGGAAAAATACTGCCCAGCTGATAAACCAATGCATATTTCCCTTTCGAAAGCCGGCTTACGCTCATCTCATTAGAAACAGAATCGCTTAACGCCTTAACAGACTTTACGTCCTTTGACCAGCCATTGCCACCCCAAAATTCCCAATCCCCAAACGACGCGACCTGCGCAGGTTTTACCCTGGCCGAAACCAGCTGTTTACTTTTACCTTTTATGCCATAAACATATAAAAAACCGTCCGGCTCAGGCTCCCCGGCAGATTCACTATTGTTAAAAACACCGGCACCAAACGAAATCGTCTCTGTTCCGCTTTTGTAATCGTTAAACGGAAGCGCTGTTTGTTCCTGATCAGCATATGGGAACGGGCTGCCTGCCGGTATGCGGATCAGCACATTATCCGTTTCCTTGAATGGAAAGGGCGATTTATCGTGCGTATTGGTGATTTGATAGGCGAAAATGAACAGGTCATTTTTGGAATCGGGATTCGCAAACCCATCGCCCAGCCAGAAGTAAGTGTCTTTATCCGGCTTGTTTGTTTTTGGGCTAAAAATGGCTTTATAAGACCCTTTCACACCAGCCATTTTGAATGCCATGTTTGAGGAATCAGCCGTTTTGCCTTTCAATAACGCCACCGAATTATTGATCATCACAAAACCTGGCTGTAATGAATCTCCATGAATTTCCCCAACCATTGTGTCACTGAACAAGAAAAGCAGGCTATCACTTTTTTCAGCATCCTTACCAGAAAGTGGAATGACAAAAATCCCATCACCGCCAAACCAGCCCGACTTTCTTAAAAACAGGTTTGTCCAGTCCGCGTCTGGCTCTGCTGTAAATTCCCTTTCATTGATTTCATTTACTTTCCCATTCTCTTTCTTTCCGGAAGAGTCCCCACCACAAGAGGACAGCGCTATCGTGAGAAACAAAATGCTACAACTTAACAACGGTGACAATTTCATTTGCTTGCGGGAGTAAATGTCAGAATCCGACATTATGTTCGTATGTATGAACATTTAAATGTATTGAAAATATGGCAAAACAAAAATAGTTTCGGTAAATTTTGCCTGAAACTCCGATGCGCTTGTTGAGACATTGAAAAATACAAACAAAAAATCATAAGTTTATATATATGAAAGTTAAGTTCAGTTTCGTCATTGTCTTGCTGGTTTTGTTTTCGGCACATTTTCCTGTTGAAGGACAAAGTTTCCTCAAATATGTTGATCCAAACATTGGCACGGCACACAGTCGCTGGTTTTTTTATACACCCGCGGCAGTGCCTTATGGCATGGCGAAGTTGGCCCCATCCACCAACGGGCATTATGGTAACCCGTCCGGATGGGAGGCTGTTGGGTATGATACCAGACAAAATTCGATAGAGGGCTTTGTGCACTTTCATGAATGGCAGGTGGGTGGAGTAAGTTATATGCCAACCACCGGCGCGGTAAAGACCAAGCCCGGAGAGCTGGAAGGAACGAATACAGGTTATCGCTCTAAATTCAACAGGAAAAACCAGGTTGCGGAGCCGGGCTATTACAAGGTTTTGCTGGATGATTATAACATTACGACCGAGCTTACGGCCACCAAAAGGGTTGGCTTTCAGCGCTATACTTTTCCAAAACACGAACAGTCGCACATTATCCTGGACATTGGCAATAAGCAAGGTGAAAGCGATATCGTAACCGATGCCAGCATTAAAATGGTCGACGATACACATTTCGAAGGCTATGTGATTACATATCCCAAGTATGTTAAAATATACGACCCGGAAGGAAAAATTGCCATGTTCTTTTATGGCGAGCTCAGCAAAAAACCAGCTTCTGTTACGGCCTTCACAGCCGATAAACTAACGGAAAATCAGAACAGCGCAACGGGCAAAGGCGCGGGACTTGTACTCAACTATAATACAACAGATAAAGAAACAATTGAGGTCAAAACCGGCTTGTCCTACACATCAATCCAGAACGCGAAACAAAATTTTATTGCGGAGGCAACCGGCTTATCATTTGATCGGGCAAAAACTCAGGCGCAGCAGATCTGGCAGGAGCAACTGGGCAAAATTGCG
Source organism: Dyadobacter fanqingshengii (assembly GCF_023822005.2). Taxonomy (GTDB): domain Bacteria; phylum Bacteroidota; class Bacteroidia; order Cytophagales; family Spirosomataceae; genus Dyadobacter; species Dyadobacter fanqingshengii. The sequence continues at coordinate 802,468 of NZ_CP098806.1, read as the reverse complement.
ATTGAAGATCAGGATGAGCAAAATAAAATAAAATTTTACACCGGACTCTTCCACGCATTGTTAGGCAGAGGCATTGCCAGCGATGTAAACGGCGCTTACCCGAAACACGGGGGACAGACTGGTCAATTGCCCGCACAAACCGGAAATAAAGCGAAGTTCGAATTCATTAATACTGACGCGATTTGGGGGGCTTTCTGGAACATCACGCAGCTATGGTCACTCTCCTATCCTGAATGGTATGGCAGCTTTGTGAATACACATCTGCAAATTTTTAAAGACAAAGGCTGGTTTGGTGACGGCATTGCCAACAGCGAATTCGTGTCGGGCGTGGGCACCAACTTTGTCGGGCTGGCCATAGCAGGCGCTTACAATGCGGGCATTCGCAATTACGATGTTGAATTTGCCTATCAAGCGGTGAAAGCAAATGAATTAAGCTATAAAAATCGCCCGGTAGGCGCTGGCAAATTGGATACGAAAGCCTTTGTCGACCATGGCTATGTGCCGTTTTTGGAGCGAAAAGGCCAGGATTTCGTTACCGATTCCACCGGTTCCAACTTTTCCGGTTCTCATACTCTGGAATATAGTTACAGTGCATTCGCTGCTGCACAGATGGCCAGAGCATTGGGAAAAACGGCAGATTATGCCCAATTCATCAAACTATCAAATGGCTGGCAGCAAATTTTTAACTCGCAAAACAAGCTGATGCAGCCTAAGAAGCTTGATGGCAGCTTTATTGAAAAATTTGATCCTTATCAGCCGTGGAGAGGATTTCAGGAAGGCAATGCAGTGCAATACACTTTTTATGTGCCGCATAACCCGGCGGGTTTGATCAATGCTATTGGTAAGGAAAATTTTAACAACAGGCTGGACAGCATCTTCACTGTTTCGGAAAAATTGGGCTTCGGCGGGGGTAAAACGATTGATGCATTTGCGGGCGTCAATTCCATTTACAACCACGGCAATCAGCCAAATTTACACACAAGTTGGTTATTCAACTTTTCAGGAAAGCCCTGGTTAACCCAAAAATGGACCCGGGCCATCGGACGTGAATTTTACGGCACTGAACCCATTCACGGCTATGGTTACGGACAGGATGAGGATCAGGGCCAGCTCGGGTCATGGTATGTGATGAATGCGCTGGGATTGTTTGATGTGAAAGGGTTAACCGATCTAAGGCCGATTATAGAATTGGGAAGCCCGCTGTTTGATAAGGCCACCGTTACATTGGGCAACGGCAAGACGCTTGTTATCGAGACAAAAAACAACTCCAAAAACAATGTGTATATACAATCGGCCACCTTCAATGGCACCTCGCTTGACAACTGCTGGCTGTATCGCGACGATCTGATGCAGGGCGGCAAACTTACCTTTGTAATGGGCAATCAGCCGAATACAAATTGGGGCACAAAAACGCCGCCGCCATCGGCGCAATGAATGCATTTCTACAAATCCTTCACCACCTGCTGTAAATGCTGCAATAATTGAATAGTGTTTCTGAGCTTCTCAGCGGCATTTTTTTCGGTTTGAAGAGCGGGAAGTGGAACAAGCGATTCCAGGTCTTGTATGGCATTGATAATTTGGGGAGAGAATTCTGATTTTAATAAATGATGCGCTTTCTGTGTTTCATGATGGCTTTCTTCAAAGGCTCTTTGCAATGTCCGCATGGACCGGTCCGCTTTCCTGAGCTCGATCATATTGACAACGTGTTTAGCCAATGTTTGCAATGCAACCAGTTGATTTTCAGTCAACACCCTTGGGTTATGATCGATTACACACAATGAGCCCAGACCAAAACCCCTGCTATCGATCAGCGGCGCACCGGCGTAAAAGATGACATTGGGATCGTCGGTAACCAGCGGATTTTGTGCAAAACGCTCATCTTCGCGGGAATCCGTTACGATAAAAACCTGTGACGGATTTTGAATGGTATGTGTACAAAAAGCGAATTCCCTCGGCGTCTCGCGCACGGAAAGACCATGATTGGACTTAAACCACTGCCGGGAATCATCAACCAAACTGATCAGCGAAATCGGGGTCTGACAAATTTCCGACGCAAGTTGTGTAATATCGTCGTAGTCCTGTTCAGGAAGCGAGTCCAGAATGTTGTAATCAGCCAGTGCACGCACCCTGTCGCGCTCCCCCGGAGTGGTTGAAGAATATGCCATTAATAAGAAGCGATCAAAAAAAGCAAATATACACTTCCAATCTGGTTTCAGATTATCGCGGGTTCAATAATGTTGGGGATTGGATATTTATCAACCTACTTGCACAAATGCCAAATGACAGTTATATTTATGACAAAATGTAATTGCAATGGATTTAGTCTCAGATTCAAACTTTTCCCGCGACAGCTTCGAAATGATCCAACAAGTACGATTGGGTTTGGAACGCGGAAAAGCCGATGAAGTGGCCCGTAAGATCGGGTTGACTGACAAGGAGATGGCTCCTATCCTCAATTTATCAGAGCGCACCTTGCACAGGCTTCGCCAAGATTCATTGTTGGACAACAATTCATCCGAAAGGCTCTTGTTATTGGAACAGCTCCTGGATCATGGATTGGACGTTTTCGACGGCAGAGCTGATGTGCTAGGACGTTGGTTGAGAATTCCCTTATCAGAGCTTCATGACCAGCCTCCGATTCACCTTTTGGATACGACAACAGGTTTTGGCATGGTTCACAATGTTTTAGGGCGGATTGAACATGGCATTTATGCCTGAAAGCGCTCAACCCACCACAACGCATCAAACCCTGGCCTATCGACTAGTAAAAGAGCGATTTGCCGACACGCCTTTATCTTCCGAAGGAGCACGCAGATATGGCGGACGATGGAATCCGCCGGGAGTTGGCATACTCTACACATCCGCAACCCCCGAATTGGCACTGCTTGAACAGCTGGTTCACTTACCAGCACTGCCCTACCATGATCTTCCCAAATTGATTTTAATTACACTGGCCCTGCCTGCATCACCAAAAGTCGTTGATAATTTATCGCCCAACTGGCGGGAGCCAGCCAATTACAATGACAATCATTTACGCCTGCAACCGTGGCTTAATGATCCGGACGTTATGGCTCTTCAGGTCCCTTCTGCCGTGGTAGCGGAGTCATCCAATTTCCTACTCCATCCGCTTCATAAGGATTATGCAGAGATTGAAATTGTAAGTGTGCAGCCTTTCCTGATTGATCCCCGTTTGTGGAATGTTCCAAATGGCTAGTGGTCTCTGTGAAAGATGGGAACATGCAGATTAGCCCCACTCCTACACTCATAATTGCGAGCAAAGGGCAACCGGCATCCTGCCAATTGCCCTGCACGATCAACATTTAGCCATTTTGCCAACGTCCTGAAAGAAAAACACCAGTTCTTTGAAAGAAACGAACCGGTTGTAGCTTTTCGGATCGTGCCCGGCCTCCTGCGCTAACAGCACGTAGCCCGTGTACATTTGCCAGAGATCATCAACCCAGGCATCCGCATGGCTTTGTGACAGCAGCTCCTGGACTTTTCGCCCATACGCAAGTTGGATCGAGTTTTCAGACTCGTTGTTTTTTGTTGTGTGCATAAAATATACTTGTTAGGATGAAAAAAGTGCCCTGTTTTAGGTGTCCTAACGTAGTATATCACGTTCGGGGGACTTTCGCCGCACCCACACCGTGACAGGGCATTTCTTGAAAGATCGTTCATATCACATACTTTTTAGGGAATGCGAATATTCGGAAGATTTTAATGGGAAGCAAATTTTGATCAAGTGGCTTTTCTAACGGTAGGATTGATGAAAGCTGCGGTAAAGCAGCCTGCTTTCGCAAACACAATGTGAGTTTTTCGGACAACTCCGAAGGATACAAAAAACTCTTTTTCAGACGAGCAATTAGCTCGTAAATAATTATAATCTTCACGCTTGGCTGGATATAATCAAGGTCGTAAATCTTCTACTTCTAAACACTAAATCTATGGGATTCTTCGATTTTCTAAAAAAGAGAGAAATTGCAGAGATTGAAAACTTAAAAAAACAGCTCGAATTCTACAGGCCTATCATAAATGTTGATGAAGCTGCTCAAAAATGTCAATCTGAGATTGAACAGCTTGAAATCAAACGGAATGAATTAAGTAAAGGATATGATCAAGGTTTAGACACTTACACTTCACTAAGAAAAGAAATTTCGCTATTTGAGTCAAAACTCGATTTAATCGAATACGGAATTTATGAACCTGTTTATGACTTTGAAAAATCGGATGAATATCGAGAAACCCAAAAGAAAATTATCGAGAAACAAAAAGATTTAATTAAAAACGATCGAGCAGCAATTTGCTCAGCAGAATGGACTATTGAGGGAAGTGCTTTAAAAGGGAGGGTTGTCATCAATAGATTTAAAAAACTAATGCTTCGGGCATTTAATGGTGAAAGCTCCGCTCTTATTTCGAAAGTCAAATGGAACAATGTAGTGCAAATGAGTGAGAGGTTGTCCAAGTCATATGCCGATATCAACAAGTTGGGTGAGGGATTCAAAGTTTCATTAAGCATAGACTATTTAAAATTGAAAAAGAGTGAGTTAACCTTGGAGTACGAATATCAGGCAAAAAGGCAGCAGGAAAAGGAAAACATGCAAGCAATTCAAGAAGAATTGAGAGAAGAAGAAAAGGCTCGGCGAGAATTTGAACAAGCTCAGCGCGAGGCAGAAAAACAGGAAGCTGTGTTCCTTAATGCGCTTGAAAAGGCCCGTCTGGAAATGGGTCTAGTTTCCGGTGAAGAATACGATAAGATGAATAGCAAGATTGCAATGCTGGAAATTGAGCTCGCTTTGGCGAGAGAAAAGAAAGAGCGTGCTTTATCCATGGCGCAGCAAACGAAGCGTGGCCACGTATACATTATCTCAAACATTGGGTCATTCGGCGAAAATGTCTTTAAAATAGGAATGACGCGTCGACTCGAACCAAATGACCGAATTAGAGAACTTGGAGATGCTTCTGTGCCATTTAAATTTGATGTTCACGCTATGATATACTCGGACGAAGCCAGAACCCTGGAATACGAATTACATAAAGCGTTTTCCGATAAAAAAGTAAATATGCTAAATTATCGTCGAGAGTTTTTCAATGTTAGCCTGGAAGAAATAGAGCATAAAATATCAGAGCTTGGCTTCAAAGCTGAATTTACAGCTATTCCGGAAGCAATGGAATTCAGAGAAACTCTGCTTGTAAAGGAACAGGGGAAATTAGTTATTGACTGCGAATTGTCGGACGAAAGTTTAGAAAATGAATTCCCAAGATCATTATTTTGACATATAAATATGCCACCAATTGCACTCACCCAGTCATTTTAGAAAAACGTGTAAGCATCAAATCCGAACCGTAATAAGCAATTTCCCGGATGTCGAGTCATTTAGCGCTTTGTATTTTACATATACTTTTTCGCTGAAATAATCATCCTGAGTTTCTGGGATGGAGGGTTTGCCGGCTGGCAGCAGAATTTCGGTTTTAGGGTCAAAGCGGGGATCGGTAGACCAATGTACGGCCGAAGATTGAGAAAGTTCGCCTTCGAAGGAGAACCTGATAAACGCCGGTCGTTTTCGGTTATTTATTACGAAAGTCGTGTCGCGGGCTGCGTTGGTAACTTCCAAGTCGTACGATTTTGCCGATTCATAAATAGTTCCTTCACAAGATGTTAGACAAATAGCCAGACAAATGATCAGGCCCGACATTAGGTTTTTCGATTCTCGCATTGATTCGGCAATTTTTATCAAATATAGTCGCAACTGGTTACAAAACCGTAGTTGCTACCAAAAAATGAATCATCACCATCATTGTCAATCCTCCTCGGATTTTAGCAGTTCGCGATACTTATCAACCTGACTTTCAAAATTTCTGATGCCTGTTTCGTAAATGAATTTCAACGATTCGAGGTCGTCTATATCCTTTTCGTATTCAGCGGGGCCATCTACTTTTCTGTCGAGTTCAGCAAGAAGTGCCAGTAACTTTTCCAGGGAACCGGCATTCTCTTGGGCGCGGTATTGATACCATTCAAGTAGTTTGCTGTAATTTTCTTTTAAACTGCTCTTTTTTGCCATGTAAGTGAATATTTATTTGCTTCAAGTTTTTTGCGGACTAACAAGTCAAAGCGACAGCCAAATCACCGTCATTTATTCTGACGGCATCGGTCACTGCAGTATTTGACTTCATCCCAAACCTTTTCCCACTTCTTGCGCCAGGTAAATGGTCTCCCGCAAACCACGCATATTTTCTCGGGAAGATTCTCTTTTTTAATCTGAGCCAATGGGAAGGCGCATCGCGCATTTTAAGTTTTATTGTACTTTAAAAATTCATACCGGCAGCCAAATTCTACACCCTTCACAAAGCAAAGCCAGATTGAGTAGCAAAATACGCAAAGACCATAAAAATGCACAGTTATTAAAATGAGATTAGAGTTTGATTAAAGTGGGATTAGAACAAACGTTTGGTCACTATCGGTTACTCGGCGATAACGGCAAATTTTGGTACTATATAAAAAAAGTCCTGTACTACAACAAGAAAGTGAAGGATTTGGAATGGTTTTAGGGAATTGGTTCATGCATATTTTTCGTTAATAAAACGGCTTAGTGCATTACTGCAACACAGTAATCGTAAACGACCATCTCTATTACACTTAAATATTAATGAGTAAAAAACACAAGGCCGAGGTGCCAACTCCCTGGCAGAGGCTCGTTGGCATGCTTTACGTCGAACGTTCGACAATCAATTACATCTTTATATACGCCATTCTGATCGGCTTGATCGGGCTTACACTTCCACTCGGGACCACGGCAGTTTTCAACCTGCTCTCCAATGGCGCATTATACAGTTCCACCTATGTGCTGATCGGCGTTGTCCTCATCGGGATCATTGCCGGCGGGGTTTTGCTGATCGGGCAACTCACATTGGTGGAGCTCATCGAGCAAAAGATATTTACCAAGGCAGCGCTCGAATTTGCTTACCGGTTTCCGCGGATCAAAAAATCGGAACTGGAAGGTGAAAATCCGCCGGAGCTGGTGAACCGCTTTTTTGATGTGATAATTATACAAAAAGGATTAACAAAACTGCTCGTAGACATTGTGGCGGCTGGCGTGCAAATCGCACTATCGGCGATTTTGCTCTCATTCTACCACCCTATCTTCATGACATTCGGCCTGTTAACCGTTGTAGCTACGATTGTGGTGCTTTTAATGTATTACCAAAGAGGCGTGCAAACCAGCATTGAGGAGTCGCATTATAAATATGAGATCGTGGCTTACCTGGAATCGGTTGCAGCTGATCTGGATCGTTACCGGGGACAACCGGACAAGCTCAGACAGGTGATTGTGGATACAGACCGCATTACAGCGGATTATTTACAAGCAAGAAACGATCATTTCTGGGTGCTTCGCAAATTTTTCGCCAGCTCCGTCATTTTGAGGACCTTGCTGATGGGCGGTTTACTTTTTTTGGGTTCCTATTATGTTGTGCAAAGACAAATGACACTCGGACAGTTTGTTGCAGCGGAAGTGATCATTGTTCAGATCAGCTACGCCATTGAGAAGTTTATGACCAGTTTGGACACTATTTTCGACATGGTAACGGGAAGCGAAAAACTTGCCGCGGTGACCGACCTGGAACTGGAAGAAAGTGAGGTGCGCCATGGTTAGACACGGAATTGACCTGACCAAGCGCATCGATTGGGAGGAACTGGGTATCCTTTCGGACAGGCAAATATTGAAAACGCGCGGAACAAGACTACTCGGCCGCATAATGATAATCTTACTGTTTTTGTTTGTCATTATGCTCTTCCTACCCTGGCGGCAAACGATCCCGGGACGCGGCACGGTAACGGCATTAACCCCGGAGGACCGGCCACAAACAGTTCAAAACCAGATCGGGGGCCGCATTGAACATTGGGGTGTGCGCGAGGGACAGCAGGTGGAAAAGGGGGATACGATCCTGGTGATTTCGGAAACAAGTCAATCCTATTTCGATCCCAATCTGCCCCTGCGCTTGCAGGAACAGTTAAGGGCAAAAGAAGGCTCTGAGAGTGCCGCTGCACAAAAAATGGATGCCACCAACGCACAGATCAGCGCGCTCACAGAAGGCCTGAAATTTCAGCTGACGTCAGCGGAAAATAAGGTAGAGCAGGCGATCAATTACGTGCAGGCAGATAGCGCGGACCTGGTGGCGATTCAGAAGTTTTTTGAAATAAGCAAATCCCGGCTCGAACGCTACGAGGCAGGTTATCGGAGCGGACTTTTTTCATTGACCGATATAGAAAGCCGCCGGTTGAAATTGCAAGAGGATAATGCCAAAGTTGTAAGCCAGATCAACAAGCTGAATAATTCGCAGCAGTCGCTGCAAAATGCGCGCATTGAACTGGATAACATTCGGGTCGAATACCTGGAATCCGTTGCCAAGGCACGTTCCGATTTGAGCTCCGCACTGTCAAGCCGCGTCGGTGCGCAGGGAGAAATTGCCAAGCTGCAAAATGAAATTTCAAACATTAATATCCGTCGCGGACTGTATGTGGTGCGTGCGCCGCAAAGTGGATTTGTGGTTAAAACATTGAAAGCCGGGATTGGTGAAAACATTAAGGAAGGCGAATCCATCGCCACCCTGCAACCTTCCAAACCGCGTGTGGCGGCGGAAATATATGTGGATGCGATGGACGTGCCGCTGATCCTGGACAGCAGCGATGTCCGACTGCAATTTGAAGGCTGGCCTTCGGTGCAGTTTGCAGGCTGGCCTTCGGTGGCGGTCGGCACATTTGCGGGCAAAGTGACGGTTATCGACCTGGTAAGCAGCAATAATGGAAAATATCGCCTTCTGATAACCCCCACCAACCCGGTGCCCTACAATGATGAGCCATGGCCAAAACAGCTGCGGCAGGGATCCGGTGTGTACGGAAGAGTGATATTACGCCCGGTGCCTATATGGTACGAGATCTGGCGATTGCTGAACGGCTTCCCGCCAAGCCTCGAAAGTGAGCCTGATAAAGCCGATCGCGTAAGTGGAAAGTAGAATGAAGCGAACTCAAATGAATGTAATGATCAGATGGGGCATGCTTGGCCTGTCATTATGCACCTGGCTATTTGTCCGGGATGCGCGTGCAGCCAACGCCTATACCCCTGATTCCTCAAAAATATTTACGATCACGGATCTCAGGGACCTCGTAATGCAGAACAATCCGGTCGTCAAACAGGCAGGGCTGCTGAGCGATGCCGCACGGGCAAGGGTAACGCAGGCGCTCGGCAGCTTTGACCCAAACCTGAAAGCATCATTCGACCAGAAGCAATTTGGAGGGAAGGATTATTATAACCATTGGACGAGTGAACTAAAAGTGCCGCTTTGGCTTGCCGGGGCTGATTTGAAAATTGGTTTTGACAGGAATGTGGGCACTTATACAAACCCTGAAACCACTACGCCACTGTCGGGCCTGGGCGGCGTGGGCATTAGCATACCGATCGGTCAGGGCCTTTTGATTGATGCCCGAAGGAATACATTGCGCCAGTCGCGGGTGATGGTGGATTATGCCGAAGCAGAAAGGGTAAATGAGATCAACAAAGTGTGGTTTCAGGCGGTGAAAGATTACTGGAACTGGTTTTATGCGCACCAGCAATACAAGCTTATCCGACGCGGTGTTGAGCTGGCCAATACGCGCTACATTGCCACCCGCAGCCAGGCATTACTGGGCGACAAACCTGCCATTGATTCCGTGGAAGCATTTATTACAGTGCAGGAAAGATCGATCCAGCTGGCTAAGATTGAAATTGAGATCCAAAATTCGAGATTGCTTGTTTCTAATCACATTTGGGACGAAAAAGGAAATCCATTGGAATTGCCGGAGGACGCCATTCCCGTCAATGCCGACTCGGCTGTGGCGGTTGTATCGGCCTATCAGCTCGATAATCTGCTGAACAGCGCCGAAGACAACCACCCCAAGCTCCAAATGCTCCGCAGTAAGGGGCTGCAGCTTGCCATTGAGCGAAATTATCTGCGTGAAATGCTGAAACCCAAACTCAACGTCAGCGGCTCGCTGCTTACCACACGCAGAGATTTCAACTCCTATGTGCCTGAATATTATGATATCGGCTGGAACAATTACAAGGTTGGGTTCGATTTTTCATTCCCGCTTTTCCTGCGTTCGGCAAGGGGCAAAATGAATGAGATCAAAGTGAAGCAGATGGATCTCAACCTCAACGTTCAAAACGAAACACGGACCATTCAAACCAACATTCGCAGCGCGTTCAACGACCTGAAAGCCTACCAGACGCAGCTGACGATCCAGACGCAGAGTATCACCAACCAGGAAGCCCTGCTCCGGGGAGAATTGCAAAAATTCGATCTGGGCGAAAGCACATTATTCCTCATCAACAGCCGGGAATCCAAGCTCATCGATATGCTGATGAAACAGGCAGAACTCGTGACCAAATACCAGCAATCCCTCGCGGATCTATATTACAAGGCTGGGATGGTTCAGGATTAGTTTAAATATGCCGCTCCCTTTTTAATCCTGGCTGTCTGCGTTAAGTACAATGCAGTTACATTTGCAAGTGAAATTTCCAAAAGAAAAGCAAATGCCTGCTCATAGCGCCGCATCAAGATGTCAAATAACTTTATGAACAATGTAAAGCCGACCGCTTCGCGGGCAACCTTTGCCTGGACAGCACTGTTAACAATTTTACTGGCGGCGTTTGCCTTTGCCACGTTACTTACCTACTCGAAGTCAGAAGCAATAAAAAGTAATGTGCAGGTCTTACAGGTGGAAAAAGACAATTACCTCAGAATAGACACCTGTATTGCCATACTTTATGCAGCTGAAAACAACAGCCGCTTTTTTGTTGTAACCCGAGACTCAGCCTACATTACAGCTTACACCAGACAATTGCAGGCAGTAATCAGGATTCTGGACCGGTACCAAGCTGAACAAGAGTCTTCTGGCCGATCACTGTCAAGGCTTGTTTCCGAAAAACGACTTAAAGATCAGGAGTTTATTGAGCTTCGGCTGATGGTCGATAGTTTGTTGTCTTTTTCATTGAACAACTTCAATGTGAAGATTTCAAGTTCAAAAAGACCGGCTCAAAAAGTGCATACAAGTGTTCAGGCTCAAAGGATGGATTCCGTTATTTTACCAGAAAAAAAATCAAAAAGAAAGCTGGTTAAACGGCTCATGGATGCGATACGGGACATCGATTCTGCTGATACCCGCATTTTAAAAACGCACCAAACCACAGTTTTGAACCAGGATTCTGTCGAGCTTTATCTGGAACCACGGTCGGTTCAAGACCCTGTGCCAATTCAAAAAGCACATCGTGATCTAAGTCTGGCCGAGCAAAAATTATTAACCATCAATGGCGTTTTATTTGCTAACCTGCAAAAAGCAATGCAAGAATTGAAAAGCCAGGAGCAATTTGAAATAAAAACATTAAGAACCTCCTTACTGGCTTCAACCCAAGCCAAGTCGGAAGAGATGAGTTTGCTGATGTGGACAAGTGTAGTCCTAGTTTCTATGTTGGCAATCGTGATCGTTTTTAATCTTGTGAAGCTTTACAGGAAGGACACAACAATTCTTGCTTTTGCCGATGTGACCGCAAAGGCAAGTCAAAGAAAGGGCGAATTTCTTGCGCAGGCAACCCATGAATTCCGTACACCATTGAACGCTATCATTGGTTTTTCCAATCTGATCGATACTGAAACACTCGGGCACGACCAACAGGTCAATTTCGCCTCTATTAAAACCGCATCCCAAATGATGCTCACACTTGTGAACGAGATACTGGATTTTTCTAAGTTCGAAAGCGCGAATATCACTTTGTCGGAAGAACCGTTCAGGCCGGTCGCATTAGTCGAAGAAGCTGTTTCCATATTGTCTGTTTTAGCCAAAGAAAAACGAATCGTGCTGTTAACGCAGTTTGATCTGAACAGCGGCCTCACGTTAGTTGGAGATCATTTTCGTATCAAGCAGATTGTGATTAACCTGATTTCGAATGCGATCAAGTTCACACCGGAACAGGGGACCATAATGGTCAGGCTTCGGATTGAAAGTCAAAACAGAGATAAGGGCACATTGCTTTTTAGTGTCAAAGATTCCGGTGTAGGGATTGCTAAGGAACACTTGGACTCTATTTTTGAAGATTTTACCCAAATTAGTAATGTTGATAATAAAGTCAGGCAGGCTGGTACAGGGTTGGGATTGGCCATATGTAAACGCATCGTTGATTTATACGCGGGTCAGATCAAGGTTGAGAGCAGTTTGGGCCAAGGATCTGATTTTACCGTCCGTATTCCTCTGGCAATATCCGAGACAGGAAGCATAACATCACCAAGCAGCGAATCCAAACCCGATAAAACGGCCATTCTCAAAAACAAAAAGCTGTTAATTGCAGATGACACTAAAATGAATTTGTTACTGATTAGCAGGATTATGGATAAGCTTGGTGCCTCTTACGATCTGGCTGAAAATGGTCAAATAGCATTTGAAATGTTCAAAGCAAATACTTATGACCTAGTTATAACTGACATAGCGATGCCAATCATGGATGGGATCGAGCTAACAAAGCAGATCCGTCATTATCATATAAGCGAGAAGGCTGGCATTCCCGTCATTGGTTTTACGGGTTATATGGATGAAGACAACCTGAGCCAATTTCGAGCAGCAGGGATGAATGAAATTTTACCAAAGCCCTTTGACGAAAACTACTTTATTGCCTTACTAGGCCAAGTGATAAGAACTGATTGATCAGCAATCAGTGTTCTAAACAAAAAACGCCGCTTCGAAGTCCGAAACGGCATTTTTGTATCAGGGATTACTAAAACTTAACTCCGATCCTTAAAGCTTAAATCCAAGCGTCGCCCTGAGTATATTGTTTTTCTGGTTGCTGTCTTTGAAAAGCGCGCTCATCCCCCATTCATGCGAAAAATCCAGGGTCACAAACCCGAATTCGAGGCCAACTCCCGCATTTAATCCATAAGAAAAGTCCTCGATATTGTCTTTGTCAAAACGGTCCGAACCGTTCTGATCTACATTCAGCACATAGTTCCCTACAACTCCGCCTTTGATGTTGAACCTGAAAAACCCGCCTTTTGCTTTGGTCAGATAAACACCGATCATAAGCGGAGCTTTCAACGAATGTATCCTCGGGCCGGTCAGCAGCGGCGCAGTCGAAATGCTATCTTCGCTGGTAACATTCATGGAAGAGCTGAAATAATGCACGCCCGGTTGAATGAAAAACTTACGCATTCTGAACCTGAAATCAAGTCCGGCATTCCATCCCGCACGACCTTCGTACTGATCATCCTGGAAGTCTGCATTAAAATTAGAGGCGTGGATACCAACCATAGGGATCACCCACATTCCCGAATTCCTTTCCGGTTTCTCCCCAAAACGGTCCCTGAAACCCAGTCTGGCATCTTTATCCATGGGTGCGCTGCGTTCATCCTGAGATTTGTCAGAAGCAGCAGGATAACCAGAAGCAGCAGGATAGGAAGCGCTGCCTGGTGTAGCGGGCAGTCCCTTTTTATATCTCAACCACGCCTTGTAATCCTCATAGTCGGCCAGGTCCTGATCTGCGATGCGGTCTTTGGCAGGCGGACCATCCTTGGGTTGCTGCGCATTGTACTCGGATGGAACGATGATGTTGTTTATTATGATGGTAGGCTGCCCCGGCTGCTGCGGATAGTTCTTGTAGGTAGATTCGAGGACTCGCTGGGCAACTGCTCCGGTGCCCGCCCCATTTGCATCCGAAGTCATGTTCCGTTGGACAATGTAGGGTGCATTGCGATTCTGCTCCATCACTGATGCACCTTGCACAACGCCGCCATTTTGAGTTACACCCGAATTCCCCGCACCCGGATCCCCAGCGACAGGTGCCCCTGCGGCAGGCGACCCTGCGGCAGGGGCACCTGCGGCAGGATTCCCTGCGGCAGTCGTTTCCAAAGCCGGTGCAGCCAATCCGCGGTTCGACGCAAACTCCTGCTCTTTTTCCTGTATTTCTTTTTGAAGATTCGCTATATCTTCATTGAGCTGATCAACGCGATCAGAATCTTTCCGGGCATTTTTCGCATCACGCTGGGCATCCCTTGCTGCACCGGACGCTTTTCTGGATAGTTTTTTGTCCTGCGGATTTGCCGCCAGTTCCCGGGCAACGCTTGTATTGGCATCAACAGAAGCCTGCGCTTTTGCTGAACTCTGCTGCATTTCTGCACGCTTCTTTTCCAGCTCCTTCTGCTTTTCAGCAAGCTCGATCTTTTTTTCGTTGAGCTTTTCGTTGAACTCGATCGCCTTTTTTTGATCATTCAAAGCCTGCAAAGAGTCTTTTGAGATAACCTGTGCAAATACCGGTGCTGAAAATAGCATTGCGGCCAGCACGTGTGTTGCTAGTTTTGTTTTCATTGATTTTTGATTTTGTTGATGAAATTCAATATTCCTCACTCGCATAAGCCTTGGCTCAGCCTTCTTCGCCCCCATCGCGGTCGCTATTGTCACAGCCCCTTTCTTCGGACCTGTTAAGCCTGTACGGGATGGTGGCTAGAAATTGTCGTGCCCGCAAGTGAAACAAAATCTTTAATTATCAAATTGTTAAGCTTTGCAAATCGATCTGCTACGGGTTTGCCGGTATCTATTTTTGTCTTTTATCATTCAAAACAATAAGATGAAAAACAAACCTTTACTCGCATTGACATTGCTGTCATTAGCCTTGCATAGCTGCACCGACCATTTTCCGCAAGAGCCACAAACACCCGTATCTTTTAAAGAAGCAGCTTCCATTGACCTGGGAGGAACCGCTGCTTCCGAAATTTCAGCCTATGACCCTGCATCACGCAGGCTTTTCACTGTAAATAATGAATCCACCGCAAAGGTGGACGTAATGGATCTTTCCGCATTTCCGACCATATCCAAATTGCAATCCATTGACATTTCCTCTCTGGGAGGCGTTGCGAACAGTGTTGCCGTTTCAGATGGCAAACTGGCCATAGCGTTGGAAGCATCCAACAAACAGGCCAATGGAAGTGTGATCGTGATAAATACAACTACATTGGCAACGATAAAGCAAGTTTCCGTAGGCGCACTGCCGGATATGGTCACTTTCAGCCCGGATGGAAAATACATTGTAACGGCTAATGAAGGTGAGCCCAATGCGGACTACACAGTTGATCCTGACGGATCTGTTTCTGTCATCAATGTTACCGACAATTATAGTGTAAAAACATTGTCGTTTGGCTCATTCGCTTCATCCTATGACCAGTTGGCTGCTAACGGCTTCCGGGTTTACGGTCCGGGTGCGAGTTTCGCACAAGACATTGAACCTGAATATGTAGCCATTTCAAGTGATTCTAAAAAAGCATTTGTAACGCTTCAGGAAAACAACGGGATCGCGGAGCTGGATCTGACTTCGGGAACAATTCTTAAACTGCACCCGCTGGGCACCAAGGACATCAGCAAGCTGGTGAATGCAATGGATGCCAGCGATAAAGACAGTAAAACGGCTCTGGCAACGTGGCCTGTGAAATCGTTTTACTTGCCGGATGCCATTGCGCCTTTCAGCGTGAATGGTTCAGACTATCTGATCACGGCAAATGAAGGCGATGCCCGTGAGTATACTGCTTTTGACGAACAAAAAAGGGTCACTGCACTTATTCTAGACGCAACCGCTTTTCCTGATGCTGCTACATTGCAAAAACCCGAAAATCTGGGTCGCCTGCGTGTGACCAGTACACGCGGTGATATCGACAATGATGGCGACTACGATGTGCTTTATGGCTTCGGTGGCCGTGGTTTCAGCATTTTCAATGCTGCCAGCGGTCAATTGGTATTTGATTCAGGAAGCATGCTGGAAGACGAAGCAATTAAGGCAGGCATTTACGACGATGACCGCTCGGACGATAAAGGTGTTGAACCGGAAGGTGTAACGATTGGGATGATTGGTAACAAACCCGTAGCTTTCATTGCGCTTGAACGCGTAGATGCTATTGCCGTATACGACGTTAGCAATCCAACGGCTCCTACGTTTCTTCAAATGATCAAAACCGGTGATGCCCCGGAAGGTGTTCTTTTCATTGCACCGGAGAAAAGTCCAAATAGTAAAGGCTTACTGATCACAAGTAATGAGGGGGATGGAACCGTGAAATTTTATCAGATTTGATCTGAACGGTGTTTTATTGAGCAACATAAAAAGCTGCAAGAAGTCTGATTCTTGCAGCTCAAAGTAACGGGGCATTTATGATTTTAAGCAAATCCCCGTTGCTACTTAAAATTTTTACCTTGTATTCACGAAGTATTATTAACTTATTCATAACTAAGGGATTGTCAAAAGCAATAAATCCAGGTTCCCATGAACAAGTTGATGTATTTCTGGTTGGTATTGTTGCTACTGTTATGCTCGGGCGGGATGTTTGCCCAGTCAAATCCCTTCCGATCCGAGCACCTGTCTACCGTGGACGGGCTTTCTAATAATTTTATCAGTGCCATTTGTCAGGATCGGGAAGGCTTTATGTGGTTTGGCACCGCGGACGGCCTGAACAAGTTTGACGGTTACCAATTCACGGCTTTTCAGTTTGACCCTGCCGCTGGGAACAAAACATTGCAGCATACCATTATCACGGATGTTCACGAAGACCGAAAGGGCCGTATTTGGGTGGTAACGATGGGTGGAGGACTACACCAGGTCGACAAGCGCACCGGCCATGTAACTGCATACAATCAGCATCCCGCACTTTCATATTACTGGAACGTCCACTTTAATCTTTTTGAAGATCGGCAGGGCATTTTATGGCTGGGCACGCCATTGGGACTACTGCGCTTTGAGCCTGAAACCAAAAATTTTACGCAGTATCCGATGGAACGCGTGAACCACATCATTGGACAGGATACCCGCGGTGACCTCATTGTGGAGGTAAAGTCCAGGGGCCAGCTCTTCCGGTTCGATCCGCGAACAGGCCTTTTTACTCCAATCCGCATTAACCTTCCTAAACTTACCCACAATCCGAACATTTGGCGAAGAGCTGCAAGCGGACGGCAATTCGCATTGCCTTATCAGGCAGATAAACCCGTGAGCCCTTATGCTTTTTTACTGGATAAATCAGGTGAGCTGTGGATCGGGACGGAGGGGAATGGCTTATTTCGGGTGAAAATTGCCGGTGATATGCTTACCCCGATCGCTTATAATCCCAAAGGGCTGGTATACCAAACCATTTATGAAAGTGGCATTTTCGAAGATAGTGCCGGGTTTGTGTGGATCTCTTCACCGAAAGGTTTGCAACAGATCAATACCAAGACGAATGAGCTCATTACCTATCAATCTGACCCCACGCAGCCTGGAAGTTTGAGCAGCAATGATGTGCGGGCCATTTTTCGGGACCGGACCGGAACCGTTTGGATTGGCACCGACAATGGGATTAATCAACTTGGGGCAAAACCAAAGGCTTTCCGTACTTATCCAACGCACCTACCGCCCTCTCCGGTCCGGCTGCCAGAGTATAATTTCCAGGCCGTGCTGCAAGATCACACGGGGACAACATGGCTGGGTAGTTTGCAAAAGGGACTTTACCGTGTCGAGACTGCTACGGGGAAACTGCAACATATCCGGGCAAATTCAAAAGACCCGTTAAGTTTGTCAAGTGAGGGAGTTTCAACACTTTTTGAGGACCATGCCGACCAGGTGTGGGTCAGTACCAAGGAAGCATTGCACCAGCTCGATCGGGAGAGCGGAACATTCAAACGCTATACTACGCAGGTTCCTGTTATGTGCATGGACGAAGATCGGGATGGCAACCTTTGGATAGGTGGATCGGTTGGTTTAAAAGGAGCCATTGGTCGTTTGAACCCAATAACGGGGCAAATCTATTATTACACCCGCGATGTGTTACAACCAAAAAGTGAAGCTGCCATGACGTCGAACCGCACATTGAGCCACTTTTTGATTCTGGATATAATGGTAAGCCGAACAGGAAATATCTGGATTGCCACGGCTCAGGGGCTCAACAAGCTGGATCCGGCAACCGGAAACTTTACGTATTATCAGGCCAATCAAGCGCAATCATCGGGCACATTGACCGATAACTGGGTGCGTGCACTTCACGAGGATAAAGAAGGTATTCTTTGGGTCGGCACCAATCACGGCGGGTTAAACCGCTTTGATCCTGTTACCAATAAGTTTTCTCATTATACAATAAATAACGGACTGCCCTCGAACCAGGTGGTTAGCATTGCTCCGGATAATCTGGGAAGCCTATGGCTGGGTACAGGCCATGGCATCAGCCAATTCAATCCTTCTACCCGGCAGTTTCGGAATTTTGATGTCCGGGACGGGCTTCCTGACAACGAATGTAATCTGGGCAGCGTGCATAGCAGGCAGGGGAAATTGTTATTTGGCACAATCAATGGAGCTGTTGATTTTGAAGCTGCGCAGATATTGAAAAACACTGTTATTCCTCCGATTCACCTGACAGGACTGACAGTTCAAGAGAAACGGCAGCCCATTCCGGCAGGCGCCCTTGAGTTACCACATAATCAAAACTTCGTCTCCTTCGAATTCGTATCCCTGAACTACGATGCACCTGAAAAAAACCAATATGCTTTTCAATTAGTAGGACTGGATAAGGAATGGATTTTTACTGGCAACCATCGCTTTGCCCGCTACACGGACCTGCGACCGGGCTCTTACACTTTTCGCGTAAAGGGTTCCAATAATGATGGAATTTGGAACCAAACCGGCACGTCGCTTCGGGTGATCGTTCATCCGCCGTGGTGGAAAACCGGGTGGGCCTATGCGCTGTACGCGGCGCTAATGCTCGCGTTGATCTGGCTGGCCCGACAGCAGCTGATAAAAAGGGAACGGCTTCGGACCCAGTTGAGATTTGAACGGCTTGCTGCTGAAAAATTGCAGGAGATTGATACACTTAAATCCGATTTTTTCACCAATCTGTCTCATGAGTTCCGGACACCGCTGGCATTGATCAAAGGGACGATCAGTAAATTACAATCAGCGCCTGTAACCGCGCATGATGCAGATTACCAGCTTATTGATCGCCAGTCTGACCAACTGCTTGATATGATCAACCAACTGCTTGACCTTTCTAAATTAGAAGCGGGCAAGCTGACGTTAAACCATCAGGCTACTGATCTGAATAGCTTTTTAAAAGAGTTAGCCGGATCATTTATCGCTTTATTTGAGAGTCGCGGTATAATCTATCGTTTTACATTTCCTATGCAACCTGTTCGGGTACAAGCAGATCAGGACAAACTTACCCGAATCCTGTCCAACCTGCTGAGCAACGCAGCGAAGTTTACGCCCGCGGGAGGCCAGGTGCAGTTTTCGGCTATTGCAGCGGATATTCAGTATAACACACTCAGTTTGCGGATCACAATTCAGGATACAGGGATTGGGATTCCCAGCCACCAGCTTCCCCATATTTTTGACCGTTTTTTCCAGGCCGATCGTTCCATGACCCGCAGTTATGGAGGCACCGGGATTGGGCTTGCACTGGTGAAAGAGCTGGTAGAATTTCTGGGAGGAACCATAAGCGTTGAAAGCGCTGAAGGGGAAGGAGCTACTTTTACATTAGGATTGCCATTTTCCATCATTAACCAGGAACAGGAAACTGGTAAAACAGTCCCTTTTACATTCACGCATTCTTCCATTTCACTCATTCAGGAAGCCAAATCAGAATCAGCTGGAGGAAAGGCTCAGTTATTGATCATTGAAGACAACGCCGATTTGCGAAACTTCCTGGTGGATTGTTTCTCGCCAGCCTACCAGACGCTGGCAGCTGATAATGGCAATGATGGATTCAACTGCGCGGTCAAGCACTTGCCTGATTTGATTATCAGCGACATTATGATGCCCGGGACTAACGGAGTTGAATTATGCCGCCGCTTAAAAACGGATGAACGCACCAGTCATATCCCTGTCGTACTATTGACTGCCAAAACCGGTACGCAAAGTAAACTGGCTGGGTTAGAAACCGGGGCCGACGAGTATCTGACCAAGCCGTTTGTCCGTCAGGAGCTGGTGATTCGGGTAAAAAACCTTTTGGATGGCAGAAGAAAATTGAGGGAAAGGTTCAGTAAACAGCTTGTGCTGCATCCGTCAGAGTTAACTGTTACGTCAATAGACGAGAAATTTCTGCAAAGCGTTTTTGCCTTGCTGGAAAAAAACCTGTCCAATGCCGAGTTCGATTTGAATTCTTTTTGTCAGGAAATGGGTATGAGCCAGACCCACCTGCATCGTAAACTAACAGCATTGCTGGGGCAATCGGCCAATGAGCTTATCCGGTCATTCCGCTTGAAGCGCGCCGCCAGTTTGCTGAGCCAAAAGCATGGTAATGTCAGCGAAATTGCCTTTATGGTGGGATTTACCAGCCCTAATTATTTCACCAAATGTTTCCGTGAAGAATTCGGTCAAACGCCAACCGAGTATGTGCGCCTTCATGCATTAGCAAAATAATTCCTTTTACCTACAAAATCTGACCATGGTTCATTCTAGCTGAACCGCGGTCCGTTTGTGCTAAGACTTAGCGCAGCGTGTGCATATGTTTGGCCAATAAATCAAATTTAGCAACCAAGCAAACGAAACAAACCATGTGTGCACGCAAGACTAATCACATTGATAAGGTTACAAATAACATTGGTCCGGTCAACCGCCGTGCAGCACTGGCCCAGCTCTCAGCATTAGCGGGCATTGCCGCCTGGCCAGGGCAGGCTGTAATTGCACAGGACCAGCAAAACGATATTAAGCAGTCTGCCACTACGAAGCGAGTTAGAAAAATTGCGACGGAAGAAGCATTCATGATACCCGAAGTCGCCCTCGCAATACGCAATCTTGTGCAAAAAGGCGGGTCCAATCTGGATTATAAATTGCTGACTACGGTGTTTGATAGTCCCGCCGCGACAGTTGCCCAAGGCCCGACAAACGTACCGCCTCCGGTTTCCAACCGCGATGCCGGAGCGCGGTTACTGCTTCCTAACCTGCTGGATCTGGATCAAGGGCGCCTGGCTAGTATGGATGCTTCCGGCGTAGACATGCAGGTGCTTTCTTTAAGCTTACCTGGTGTCCAGCTTTTTGAAGCGGACCAGGCTGTTGCCCTTGCCCAGCTTTCCAATGACCAGCTAAGTGAGGCCATTCGGCGCCATCCAGCACGTTTTGCAGGGCTTGCCTGTTTTGCACCTCAGGATCCGAAACAAGCCGCCAGGGAAATGGAGCGATCCATAAATTCGCTTAAATTGAATGGTTTCCTGGTCAATTCGCATACAGGAAACGGGTATCTGGATGAGCAACGTTTCTGGCCTATCCTGGAAGCTGCCGAAGCTTTGGGCGCACCGCTTTACATCCACCCCCGGGCCCCGTCTGATGGTATGGCAGCGCCATTTCAGGATTACCGACTGGAAGGAGCAATCTGGGGATACGGTATTGAAGCTGGCACGCATGCGTTGCGTTTAATGCTTAGCGGCGTATTGGATCGGTTCCCAAAACTACAAATTGTACTGGGGCATATGGGTGAGGCCTTACCTTTCTGGCTATGGCGGCTTGACTTCATGGGCGCGCCGGGCGCACGCGCCGGTCGGGGTAATCAGCTTAAACCCAGCGAATATTTTAAACGTAATTTTTCAATAACCACAAGCGGGGTTGAAGATCCCCTCGCCCTTCGATTCTGCATCGATAAGCTGGGAATTGATTCCGTCATGTGGGCAATCGATTATCCTTTTCAACCCACAGCACCGGCCGTTGCATTTATAGAATCTGCACCTCTGTCCGATCAGGAGCGGGTAAAAGTAGCGCATAGCAACGCAGAGCGGATCTTTGGGATTAAAATTTGACGGCAAGCCATTCAGCAATATGTTTTAACGTCCTAGTGCCAGCCCTATGCCAATGTTTGTTCTAAACCCAAAAGAAGTTTGATTACTTTTCAATTGGTCTTTGTAATTGTAGGAAGTGTTCAAGTCCAGGTAGCCGCGCCGAAATACCCGAAGCTGAAAACCAACCAGCGGTCCTGCCTGGATGATGTTTGTTTCGCTCATTAAGTCCCCACCTGGAATAGCCCAGCCACTATGCTTGCCTTTATAATAGTTATACTCGGCGTGCAAGCCGGCATACCAGCCTGAAAGTCCGTTCCCGCCTTTGCCATTAAGCTGCTGGCGTTTTTGCAAAAAATAATATCTGGGTTGAACGGAAAGAATTACGATTTTTTCCCTGGAATATACATTGGCATAAGGATAGACCTTCATAATGGCGCGATCTTCACTGTCATAGCCTATCATCACTTCGTGGTCATATCTAAGATTATTGAATCCATTATTCATGGCTGCATCCAGCTGCACGTTGATAGTCCAGGGCGAGGTTTTGATCTTTCGCTCGAAGGCCACGCCTGCCCTGATCCTGTTTAAGTAATAGCCAACTGTGAGCTCCGGAAGCCTGATCTTCCACTGCTGGCCCTGGAATTCATCACAAAGTAAGATGTCACAGAAAGGTGCGGTCGTTGATTTCTTCCAATCGCCAATGGCAAACCCAAAGCTGGCTTGTGTTGAAAATTGCAACCCCGTCAATGGGCCGTACCAGTAATAATCAAATACGGACTTGAACATCGCCAGTGAAAAGTCCATAAAGCCGTGGTTCAGAAAACGTCTCTGAAAGCCCAGTTTGATGCCTGCTTTTGGGTCATCCGCAGATGTTCCCGGCATGTTATAAAAAAGGGCAACATAATTCCCGCTAAAATTATTCGCGCTTTTCCCGGTTTTGATCCTTCGGCGCATATCTAAAAACCAGCGGAGCTGCGCATCCATCACCGTATTTTGCAACGACTCTTTCACCGGCGTCCGAACCCCATAAAGAGGGAAATGGCCTGATAATGCCAGCGAAAACGCCGGAAGGAATTTAATCTCATAGCCAAGATGGAGGGACAAGTTATTCAAGGTCTTATCGTCTGTTAATGGGTATGGCACTGCCTGGTAATATTGTGACAAACCTAATTTAAACATATGACGGGTGGGCACCTTGGTCATAAACACGTTCTCATACCGGTCAATAAACCTTTGCTGGATTAATGTATCGATGGGCTCTTCACTAAATTTTACCGCCGGATCAACCTGACTATACGCAGGGCGCAAACTAAGCAAAAGACAAAAAACTAAAATGCACCTTCCCATGTAAACCGTTCTGTTATTTGATTGTCAGTTTCTCTTAAGGCAAAGAGGCATGAGATTGCATTAATGGTTGTATGAAGGAGAAATTTATTCTCAATGTTGGATTAAGTTCGTAACTTAAGGGCATTGCTGATGGAATATATAGCATTACATCTTGCGGAGATTTTGTGTAGCTTTGATTACCGTAAGATGAAACTGCCGACAGCTTTTTGATTTAATGCGCTGCCCGATATTGTACCCTAATTACTTTTTACCGAAATACTTCGCGCATGCTCAATGACGAAAAAACAATCTACCTGGTCGATGACGACGACGATGACCGGATGATTATCAGCCAGGCTGTCCATCAGCTGATGGGCAACGTGAATATCATCGAATTCAGTAGTGGTTTCGAATTCCTGGATCGCGTTTTGGGCCAGCAGCCATCGCAACAGACTTTGGTACTCATGGATATTAATATGCCCCGCGTTAGCGGCCTGGAAGTGATAACGGCAATGCGTTTAGACCCATCGTGCAAACATCTTCCGATCCTGGCCATATCAACAGCGACAGACCCCGGGCTGATTGACAAGTTGATTGCAAGCGGTGCGTCGGGATATTTTGAAAAGCCTGCTTCGTTTGAGCAGGTCACCCAATTGGCCAATGATATCAATGATTTCTACGTCAGCCATTACCGCTAGCACTTGCTTCTGTGAGTAAAATCACACAATTTGGTTATGATTTGCCATTTGCCGAAGCGGCAGCATAATTACAATGCTTGTTCCCTTTCCTACCTCAGATTTCGCTTGGATCGTACCGTAGTGCCCCGCTATGATCTGTTTACATAAGGCTAGGCCCAGCCCCGGACCAGGAGTGCCCATGTTAAGCTTATTTAAAAGACCGAACACATATTCATTGAACCTATTATCAAAACCAGCACCGTTGTCAGCAAACTCGATCTTGACATGATCGGTATATCTGTACTTTGCTGAATGGTTCTGATATGCATTTTCTTCTGAGACGATGGCAGTGACCCGGATTGCCAATTTGCGGTCAGAGGCCTTGTTTTCAACCGCATTTTTTAACAGCTCAATAAAGACCCGCTTGATCTGCACCGCCCTGCCATCAAACTCTGGCAAATCCCCGATGTTAATGTCATAATCAAAAGGGCCGTGCTTTTTAGTAAGCTCTGCACTGGCCTGTTGGATAAGCGCACCGGGATTGAGCAAAGTTACCGGGTCGTCGGAAACGGAATTTTGTACAAAGTCTAGCAGCGAGCCCGTTAAGAACTTTAAGCGCAGGATAGAGCGCTTGATTATTTCAACTTGACTGTGTTCGCCTGCGTTTTGTGGAATACCCTCTTTACGTAGGAATGTATCGAAGAAAAGACTGATTTTGCGGATAGGCTCCTGCATGTCGTGCATGAATACCTTGCCCATTTGCAGATATTCCCGGCTTCGCTCGGCGAGGATGGATATTTTTCGATCCAGGTTAAATTGATTGGATTCGAGCTCGTCTTTCAGCCGGTTCAACATAGCATTCTCATCCAACGCCTTTTGTTGCGCACGGTTAACTTCCAAGAGTTGGTTTTCATACTTCTGTCGCTCCCAGACCGGCGTGTACACACAAATGTAACAGGGCTCCCCGTTTTCAGTGATGGATTTGGCATTGGCCATCATCGGGATTGAGCTCCCATCATTAGCCCGGAGTGACAGGAATATCTCACTTACCTGCCCCTTCAATTTAAGCAATGGAAAAAAATGGGTTTGGTGGAATATGCGGCTGGAAATGGTCATGACCACTTCCACGCTTTTCCCCTGGACGTCTTCTACCTGGAAACCCAGCACCGAGCATAGGGTCCTGTTAATGAATGTGACCATTCCTGTCTCGGTAAAAATCACACAGCCGCAAGGCAAATCCTGTAATATGTTTTCTGCTTGTTGCAATCAAAATCAAGTTAGTGCGAAAGGAATTCCTGCATGAGCTTAATAGTTTCTTTCGGTGCACTCAGGTGCGGACAATGCCCTGTGGCTTGCATGAGCTTATATACGCTCCCACTCATCTGACGGTGCAAGTACTCTCCTACCTGGACAGGCGCAATAATATCTTCTGAGCACTGCAAAATCAGCACCGGGTGCACTACCTTGGCCAGGTCCCTTCGGTTGTCAGATAAAAAAGTGACCTGGGCGAACTGTTTGGCAATGATGGGGTCGGTTGAACAAAAGCTTTCTGTTAACTCAGCCCCCAGCTCAGGCCGGCTGCCGTTTTGCATGATGGCGGGCGCAAGGAAATTTGCCCAACCAATGTAATTTCTCTCCATGGTCACCAAAAGCTCTTCTATGTCCGCTTGTTTAAACCCACCGGTGTACTGGTCGTCGTCAATGTACCTGGCAGACGGGCCGATCAAAACAAGGCTGTCAAACAGTTCAGGTTCTTTGATTGATGCCAGCACGCCAACCATACTGCTTACTGAATGACCAATGAAAACGCAGTTTTTCAAAGCCAGCTCATGGCAAATGTCTATCACATCCTGTGCATAACCATTTAAGCTGTCATAACGCTCGTGATTATAAGCACTGATATCTGAGCCGCCACTGCCGACATAATCAAAGAGGACAATTTTATAATCTTTTTCGAATGCCGGCCATATGTAGCGCCACATGTGTTGCCCGCATCCGAAGCCATGAGCAAAGACCATCGGCTGTGTGCCGTTGCCGAACACTTTTACATTATTTCGTTTCTTGATGTCCATATCGGGATGTAAACCCAAATATAGCCTATTACCGCGAACAAAGGGGCTAACCCATATCAGATGAAGATTATACTCCCCACTTTAACAGGTACGGTATTTGTTAAAATAAATCAATTATGGCAGAATGGTCGACGAGCTGATCTTTGACACCCAGTCCCGGAAAGTGTTGTATATCATTGTGGACCTTGACGATAATGAAAAGGGGATGATCACAGCTGCAACCGAATCTCAGATCCGAAATACCTTCACTGGCCTTGCCGCTGCGGTTGCATCGGGCGCGGTAACTTATGAGAGCCATCCGGATGGATTTTACAACCACGAGCGTTTGATGACACGCGGTTTTATGGTTCCAGGGTTGCATCCAGTGATCAACGTATCCCTGGCATTGAAGATGACATTGAAAGAGCCAAAAAGGAAGCTCGGACTGGCGGGGGTGAAGATGAAACTAACGCCGGTAATTAACTATATTCAAAAAACTAATGCCCCAGTCTGCAAGCAGACTGGGGCATTTTACACGATCTGTACTTCCGGGCTTACAAATTTTTGAAAGATGCCTCATACATCTGCGCAAGAACCGCAGGATTTGTGATCTGGCTGTGTGTGGAGGTTGCAAAAACAGCGACCTGCACTTTTCCGAAGTCGACAATCATCGCTTCACAATTATTTTCCGCTCCTTTCTTCCAATAATAAATACTCTTCTTACCTGCGATACTGCCGTCAAAACCAAGCAGTTTTGATTTCATTTGGTTCAATTTATCGAAACTGATTACCCTGAACTGCGCCACCGCCGATTGTAATTTGGCAAACTGCTCAGCGCTCATATACAAGCCTGTAACCCCACAATCCACAAGGTGCATTTCTTTTTGAGTTCCCGGCTCGCTGCCGTTCTTAGTCGGGTAACCCATGTTTGCAGCTGAGGAAAGGATCGTACCTTTTTCATTCCATCCACGCCAGTCGATCACTGTTGAATGGTCCAATCCGGCTGCTTTAAATACGTTGGTTCTCACATAAGCACGATACTGCTCACCATATTCGATGAAGTTGTTATTGGTGGATTCCAGCTTAACTAATTTACTGGTATTGCCCTGATTAGCCAGTTTTTTAGCTTCAAGATAAGGTAGGATAATACCCAGCAGCAGATAATTGACATCATTGTTTTCAATATCTTTTGCATCAAAAACCTTCTTGTTGACCACTCCCGTTACAGTCTCGGAAAGTTTGTGATAATCATGGTAATTGATTAATCCGGTCCGGTGTGCGAGAAGCCTTTCAAAAGTAAGCGTTTTGAATTCTTTGCTCGGCTTCCAATATTTAGGAAGGTAAGGCCAAACTGCCGATTCAAGGGGCACATTGTATTTTTGAAGTGCGTGGATCATCGCTACCGCCGTAACATACTGCGTAACGCTGGATATCTCTTGTTTAACAATCGCACTGTGTAGCAGCATGGGCGTATCCACATGCTTGCGGGCAAAACCGTCGCCTCCGTTTGTTGCATAGTAAGGAACGCCATCGTTGTAAATTGTATAGCCAAAACCAGCCACAAGCGGCTCCATGTAAGCTTCGATTTTCAGCGCAAATTCATGTTGATCAAACTTTGTAGGGACACCAAATTTTGCTGAACGTGTCGAATCCAGATCCTTTTCGGTTGTTACCTGCTCGGACAAAAGCTGGTCTTCACGGCAGCTCGTGGATAGCACGGAAGACAATAGGACAAAGCAAAATGTAATTGATTTCAAAAACTGATTTTTCATTTTAATTGGATAAATAGTTGAGTAAACTGATTGTAAATGGGCATGCGTCTTCTGTTGCGCGTCCGCTGAGGACACGCGCATTGCGTTTTTCATTTTGAGAAAATTATGGTGTGGAAAAAATAAATTAAAGCTTTAAAAGACCGGGCTACATCACAGGTTCGGCACTTTTGACTTTGCTGGCGAGGTATTTTTTGGCTTCCTCTGCATTGTCCAGCCAGGGAAAAATCGCGGGCGGATGATTGAAACCGTTGACAAAGTCAGAAGCGATTTCGGGGTTCTGTGTAGCTGCGCCCAGTATTTCAACCACGTGCGGCTGCGCGGGAGCCAGAAATATGTCGGAGAACCGGTTCACGTATTTGGAATAATCCCAAAAACTTTCAAAAGTTTCATTCATCCAGGCAACATCAAAAGGTTTGTCGCCTCTGGCAATGATCGCTTTGGCATAAACGTTGGCCATTTTGGATGCATTGTTGCCGCCCTGGCCCACGATAGGATCATTTAAAATAACGGTATCTCCAACCCCAAGCACAGCTGCAGTAGAGTTGAGCTGAACCACCGGCTTGCGTACAACCGGGGTGAATGCTCCTTTTAAAAACGCATTGTCGGCAATCACCTCCGCATTGGCAAAGGCCGGGTAACGCCAGGGCATGAGCGTCCGGATCATTTCTTTGGCTTTTGCAAGCAGTTCACTGGCTGTGGTCGCGTCATCGAATACGTCCATCGGACCGCCCGGAATGCTTTCGATCAGGATAAAGGCGCATTGGATATCGTCTTTTTGATAAAATGGTGCAGTGATGATCTCGCCGCCGCCCATCAATGCATCCAAAGTAATGGAAGTGAATTTGGTTTTATCGGTCTGTTCAAAATCATTGATATGCAGCTGTACAAGCTTTCGGGCTGGCTTTTCGTGCGTCGAACGCTCCTCGTCTTTTGTAAACAGCCGGGCCAGCGGACCTTTGCCGGAGGATACGATCACCAGATCAAACTCGGCCGTGCAGGCAAGCAGATCAGAAGGCGTGGTGTCGCTGACGATGAATTTACCACCCAGTTTTTCAAAAAGCTTGATCCATTGATAGAACTTCAAACGCTGATCAATGGATGCACCCGGCTTGCTGGTGCGTGACTTGATACCAAATGCAAAGTTACCGTCGGGTTTGCCGAAGTTGATATTGAAACCCGTGGAATGATAAGCGGTATCACTCCAGAAATCAAGTCCTAGCTCGCGTTCCAGTTGCAATGAGTCGTGAAAAAGATAGGTAGCACCCGTCGGCTGGCCGTTAAAAATCTCTTCGGCAGAACGTTCTGAAATGATCGTCACGTCGTATCCGCTTTTTACAAGTCTGATCGCCAGGTGTAATCCCGACTGCCCTGCTCCCATGATTGCTATCTTTCTCATTTGATCCGTGTTTTATATTTCGTTTTGACAGTGACAAAGGTAATGCGGCGGGCAGGGGTCAAATCGTAAGAAGTCCTTAAAAAGTATAAAAAAATATAAAAATTGAACCTATGCAATTTGATGATAAAACCTGAAAGTTACCTTTGCAGGACTTTGAAATACACCGTTTTAAGAGATAAAAGGCCGCTGCTATGACAAACATCCAGGAATACCGGATCATCGACGACTTGCACAAAGAATTGAACAAATCCCTGGTTCGGGCAATCGATTCTGTCACTGGAAAACCGGTGATTTTGAAGGTCGTCCCTTTTAATGGTGTACCCGACCAGGCTTGTCAGGAGATTGAACGGGAATTCGCATTAGGGAGTGGATTTATATTCAGCCGCATACTGAATTATTGTCGGATAAAGCGGCCTGAAAATTACCTGGTGCTTGAAATGGACCATTTCGAAGGCGTCAGTCTGAAATCGTATCTGGTGGAAAACCGGCTTTCCACTGCCTCAGCTTTGACAGTCGCCATTTCTTTAACAAAAATCATTGAAGAGCTGCAATATCACGGCATTGCGCATCCGGACCTGAGACCGGCCCATTTCCTGATCAATCCCAAAACCCTCGAAACACGGCTGGCGGATCTGAGCTATGCCGTTTTGGGCGACGAGCTCAATGATGCTCCCCATGCAAACACTTCACTTGCCGCATTGCAATATATGTCGCCGGAACAAAGCGGGCTAATGGACATTCCGGTCGATTTCCGGTCTGATTATTACCATTTGGGAGTAATGTTGTACCAGCTTTTTGCCGGCGTCCTGCCATTTGAAAATGCCGATCCCAATGAGCTGGTGCATGCGCACATGGCGCGCAGGGCCGCCAGTCCGTCGGATATGGATGCTTCGGTTCCGGCTGTGATTTCAGACATTATTCTAAAATTATTATCGAAAAAACCGTCGGAACGGTACCAAACGACCAGCGGGATCAGGTATGATCTTGCGGCTAGCCAGGCTCTTTTGCAAAAGCATAGCGATGCATTGCCATTCCAGATTGGCGGGCACGATGTCGCGGGTGGGTTCGATCTTGCCGGAAAACTATATGGCAGGGATCAGGAACTTGAATTGCTGCTGGCGGCTTTCGGGCGCATCGGCGACCGCAATGAAATGGTGCTTGTTTCGGGTAATTCAGGTATCGGCAAATCTTCGCTGATTCAGGCATTACAGAGCCGGGTGGAAGCAGAAGACGTCCTGTTTATAACCGGAAAGTTTGACCAATATGTGCAAAACATTCCTTTTGAGGCCATTATTCAGGCTTTTAAAGAGCTAATTTGTAAAATATCGCATGGAGACCGGGCTTACTGGAAGGCTCAGATACTGGATGCAGTTGGCCAGTTTGGGCGGATTATTATTGATGTAATTCCGGAACTCGAAAAGATCATTGGTAGCCAGCCGATCGTAGAGGCTTTAACGCCGATCGAGGCGCAAAACCGTTTTGTGAATGTGTTCACCCAGTTTATCAATGTTTTTACAAAAAAGCAGCATCCCCTGGTCATTTTCCTGGATGATCTCCATTGGGCTGATCCTTCCAGCCTGCGTTTTCTGAGCCGGGTTACCTATTCTGTGGAGGGCTCCAACCTGCTGATCATCGGCACATACCGCGATAATGAACTGACGGAAAACCACCCGCTGAGCATTGCCTTGAAAGACATGGACGCGGCTGAATCCAGTTTGTCTCAACTCACGTTATATCCCTTGCAATCCGCAGACATTACCGAGCTCGTTTCGGATACCTTTTCCTGCCCGCCGATGGTCGCCGCTCCTCTGGCAGACATTGTGCTCACCCGCACCCTTGGCAACCCGTTTTTTGTTTCCGAAACGATCAAAGATCTGGTCTCCAATGGGCTGGTCACTTACAGCAGTCAGCACCGCAAATGGATATGGGAGCAACAAGCGGTAGCAGGTTATGCATTATCGGGAACATCCCAGCAGTTGCTCACCGCGAAGATCAACAACCTCCGGGAACCTGCCCGTCAGGCATTGGTCACGGCATCGTGCATTGGCTCTGATTTCGATCTGGTCATGCTTTCGGCATTGAACGACAAGACGCCGCAGGAAACGGCCGAGGATTTGCGCGAAGCGTTAACTGAAAACCTGCTGCGCCTGTCAGCGGACCGGGAAAATGCAAATCAATTCTTAGCCGCAAAGCGCTACCACTTTGTCCATGACCAGGTGCAACAGGCAGCATATAACCTCCTTTCGGCGGAATCGAGGGACGAAATGCATGTCAATATCGGCTACTTTTTACTTGAAAGGCTTTCGCCGGCAGAGCGGCACGACCAGCTGTTTGAAATCGTCAACCACCTCAATCACCATCAAAAGAATTTTTCCCAATCAGAGGAACGCTACAAAATCGCCGGGCTGAATCTGGACGCAGGAAAAAAAGCGAGGTCTTCGGCCGCCTACTCGGTTGCGATGGCCTATTTCCGGATCGGCAAAGAACTGCTGATCCATCAGGATTGGATCCATGAATATCAGTTGGCATTTGACCTGCACCTGCATTTTGCGGAAAGTGCCTACCTGGCTGGCGACCCCGCAAAATGTATGGAAGTTTCCACCGACGGATTGCTTCACGCAAAAAATACAGCCGATAAAATTGAGCTACACCACATTCAGATCCAAAGTCTGATCTCTAATGAAATGCCCGGCGACGCGATTTCACTTTCTTTGAAAGTCTTGAATGAACTGGGTATCACCTTCCCTTCCAAAGTCGGGGATTTGCACATTCTGACTGCCTATTTGAAATCCAAATGGCTGATGCGCGGCAAAAAGATCGAAGACCTTGAAGATCTACCCGAAATGATGGATCCGGATAAGCTGGCTGCCATGCGGATCTTGCAGAATATTACAGCCACTGTTTTTACAGTCATTTCCGAGCTTTATCCTTTGATGGTGCTCAAAATGGTAGAGCTATCGCTTAAATATGGCATTGCCCCGGAATCTGCAATCACTTTCGCGACTTACGGGGCCATCGTCAACGCTATCGAAACCAACCACCCGGCCGGTTACCGGTATGGAAATGTGGCGTTGAAACTGGCAGACAAAACGGAGAATTCGGCGGCAAAAGCACGTACGCTTCTGGTTTACAACATTGTCAACCGGTCGTCGGGCCAGCATATCAATGATGCGCTCGAGCCACTTCGGCAGTCTTACCAAACCGGGATCGAAATGGGCGACGTGGAATATTGCTCCTATGCATCAAGCGCTTATAGTTTTCATTTGCTGCTTTCAGGCAAAAACCTGCATTGGGTAAAACATGAAATGCTGCGTTATAAAATGCTACCCAAATCCCTTTCTAAGGGCGCCGTTTCGCACCGCAATGAACCGTTGATCCAGATCGCATCGAACCTGTTGGGCGAGAACGCGGACCCAGTTATTTTAACAGGGGACTATTTCGATGAAGGTGACGCATTCTCCGGCATTTATGGCTTACAAGACAAGTCCAGAATGTTTGCCTGCTTTGCTTACAAGATGGTTTTGGCATATCTGTCCGGCGAGCTGAAGAAAGGATTGGCGCATGCACAACATACCAATCCGTATGCAGCAAACATGCGGGGAACGCCATTTGAGTCGCTTTTTTCATTCTTTTTCGGGCTGCTGAATGTGGCTGTTTACAGGTCGGGGCAACGACGTGCCTCCTATTTGAAAACAGCGGCCAAACATTGTGACAAACTCAGGAAGTTTTCGCAGCAGGTCCCGATCAATTTTGAACAGCGGCTGTATTTATTAGAGGCAGAAATCTTTGCGGCAAAAGGAAATAGCCAGCAAGCCACTGCGTACTATGACAAAGCGATTAAAGCTTCCAATCAAAACGGGCACCCGCATGAAGCGGCGCTTGCCAATGAGCTTTGCGGTAGATATTGGCACGAAAAAGGCCAGCAAAAAATGGCGCTGACTTACCTAAGCGCGGCATTGGACGGTTACAAAGAATGGGGTTGTGTATTGAAGGAGCAACAGTTACTGGCCGATTTCCCCGAAATCTCACAGGCTAATTCCGATCTGGCTGCAATACCTGCTTCTAAAAATGCAACAGGCGAAAGCATTGTTTCCACACTGGATCTGGCTACGCTCATGAAAGCCTCGACTGCGATTTCAAGCGAGGTGGTTTTTAGCAGGTTAATGGAAAAACTCATGCAGTTTGCCATTGAAAACGCGGGTGCGCAATCGGGTTACTTTGTCCTGGACTGGGGCGGCGAACTATACATTGAAGCCCGGCGATCTGTGATCGATGAAGTCAGCGACATTCGCAAGCTGCGCCTATCCGATTCCAACGAAGTTCCTGCCAGCATTATCGAGCATGTTTTTCAAACCAAATCAGATGTTGTCTTGCACGACGCGCTTGCCAGCGATGCATTTAAGAATGATCCGGTCATTTCAAAAAGAGAAATTCGATCCGCATTATGCATTCCGGCCTTGAATCAGGGGAAGCTTGTGGGCGTGCTGTATCTTGAAAATAACCTCGCGACGGCTGTATTTACCAATGAACGCACGCAACTTTTGAAGTTGCTATCCGGGCAGATTGCCGTTTCCATTGAGAATGCGATTTTATATGAGAAACTGGAACAAAAAGTGGCTGTCAGAACCGCCGAAATTCAGGTCCAGAAAGAGGAAATTGAAAGACAAAAACTGTTGGTAGAGGAGAAATCCAGGTTCAAGGAGCAGTTTTTTGCGAATATGAGCCACGAGATCCGAACACCTATGACAGCGATTTTGGGGATGTCCGAACTGATTTTTGACACCCCACTCAATGAAAAGCAAACCGAATATGCAAAGGGAATCCGGTATTCCTCCGAAAACCTGCTCGCCATTATCAACGATATATTAGACTACTCCAAAATCGAGGCGGGCAAATTTTCATTTGCCAATAAACCATTTCAAGTCCGCGACCGGATGAACCGGCTGGGCTATATCCTGAGAGTGATTGCGGAGGAAAAAGGACTCAAACTAGAAATCAATGTCGACGATGATGTAAGCCCGCAATTGATCGGAGACCCCATCCGGTTGCACCAGATTTTACTTAACCTGGCAGGTAATGCGGTGAAGTTTACCGACAATGGGGCTGTGTCGATCAGGGTAAGTGTAGTAACCCGCGACCATGAGAATGAGGAGCTGCTTTTTGAAGTGACGGATACCGGCATCGGCATTGCGCAGGACAAGCTGGCTTACATTTTTGAAACCTTCACCCGCATTGACGATGATTTGAACACCAAGCAATCGGGAACAGGCTTGGGTTTGTTTATTGCCAAAAAGCTGGTGGAAGAACAGGGCGGCAGCATGCAGGTCAATAGCAAGATAGGAACAGGAACAAAGTTCAGTTTTAATCTGACTTTCGAAATCTGTAACCCCGGCGAGCATGTTGAAGATGAAGACAACGAAAAAACCCTTTCGGGCGTAAATATTCTGCTGGTTGAAGACAACCTGTTCAATCAGGTGGTGGCGGAGGAAACTTTGAAAAAAATCATCCAGAATGTGCGGGTCACCATTGCGGATAATGGAGCCATCGCACTGGAAAAACTTGACGAAGCCAGTTTTGATATCATTTTAATGGATGTGAAAATGCCGGTTATGGATGGATACAAGGCCACGCAGGCGATCCGTGGGAGAGAAAAAGACAAAAATACCCCCATCCTTGCGTTCACTTCCAACGCCAATCCGGCGGAGGCGCAGAAGTGCCGGAATGCGGGTATGGACGATTATATTACCAAACCCATTGAAGCCAAAAAACTGAAATATAAGATCAGGAAGTTGCTGGAAGCGTCAAAGCACCTGGAACAAACTTCTTAATGCCTGCAATTTCAGTTATCAGGAAATTGCATTTGCCAGAATTGATGAAAGCTGTGGGTAAAATCGCTGATCAGGAAGGCGATTGAGCCTGTTTCACCATTGTCAACCCTTTCTTCCATCTCCCTCAGCTGTTCGGCAAGATCATTGACCCCAACGTAGCTAAACTGGCTTTTCAAACTGTGGAAAGTAATCGAAAGCTCTTCCCAATCCTCGTTTGCACAAAGGCCGGGCAATGCTTTAACCTGACTTGGGACTTGTATTTTAAAGATTGACACGAAGTGACCAACGAGCTTTTCGTCGCCTGACATCAGGCTTTTCAACAGCGACAGATCCATCATCCGGCCACACTTTGTTTATATACCAGCTTGTATCCCTCTCCATGCAGATTCAGGATCTCGACAGAAGTATCAGGTTTCAGGAATTTGCGAAGCTTGCTGACATACACATTGAGACTATATCCCCGGTAATGCTCCTCATCGCCCCAAATTCCCATCATTGCCGCGTCCCGGGTCAGGACTTTGTTTTGATTTTCGCAGAACAATTTCAGCAATTTGGATTCTATGGAAGTGAGCTTGATCCTTTTGCCGGCAACGGTAAGTTCCCGGAGTTCCAGATCAAATTTGGAGTGGCCCCACTGATATTGATCTATTACAATTGCTTTTTCCTGTACTTTCACCCTTTTCAAAATGGCGCGGATCCGGAGGTAGAGCTCTTCCATACTGAATGGTTTTGTGAGATAATCGTCCGCACCAAGGGTCAGTCCTTTGATCTTGTCCTCTTTTAGCGATTGCCCTGTCAGGAAAATAATCGGGGTCGTTTCATTCAGTTCCTTGATCTCCTCCGCCAGCGTGAAACCGTCCTTTTTTGGCATTTTAATGTCCAGAACGCAGAGGTCAAACGCATGCAGCTTAAAAGCATCGAGCCCGGCCTGTCCATCGTGCTTCAGCATGACTTTACAACCTTTCATTTCGAGATACTCTTTGGTCAATTCGCTATACTGAACCTCGTCGTCGATCAGTAACAAGCTCGGGATTTCCATTGTGTTGAGTTTAGTGCAAACAGTAATATTCAAAGCTTCAAAACTA
Organism: Dyadobacter fanqingshengii; assembly: GCF_023822005.2. Classification (GTDB taxonomy): domain Bacteria; phylum Bacteroidota; class Bacteroidia; order Cytophagales; family Spirosomataceae; genus Dyadobacter; species Dyadobacter fanqingshengii. The sequence goes on along the minus strand of NZ_CP098806.1, from coordinate 766,552 downwards.
GGATATTATTACTGCCGTACTCCGCTTTTTTCCGATTTCTTATTAAATGGTTTGGTTTCCCAAATCCTGATTAAATCCAAACTACGGCGTATGCTTCCGCAATGTACCCGTGCATTGCAGTAACTTGCTTATCAGTTAGTTAGACGCAATTCTGAGTGCAGGCATTTTTATACTTTTTTATAGTTTTTAGCATTTATTTCAATTTGCGCGACCATGCATCCAATACTTTTGTCAGCATCAAAAAAGTTTAAACAACTCAATCAAAACACCTTTATGAAATCTCAATTTTCTGTAAAAACAGCTATTAAAAATGCGGGATTATTTACCTGCATTGCGTTCATGTCCGCTTGCAGCTCAAACAATGACGAGCCCGAAATCCCGGCACCTTCTGTTAACTTTACCGAAGTTAAAGGCAGCGGAGATATCACTGCACAAATAGCATCTTTCAGGAGCTTACTTGGAGACCAGCTGAACACAACGCCAGGCCAGACTACCGGGCGCCGCGAGATTAACTGGGATGCAGTGCCTGACAATCAGACCAATACAGACAATTTCCCGGGCGACTTTTTTAATAGTACTGATCCTGCTGTTGCAGCTGGAAGAAAACGTGGAGCGATTTTCTCTACTCCTGGAAATGGACTACGGATTAGCGATAAAAATTTCAGTGATCTGGTTTCAAATTACAAAGACCAGTTCAATGCGTTTAGTCCCGCACGTACATTCGCTGCCACGGGAAGTAACAAAATGGATGTGACATTCAAAGTTCCGGGGACAGCAACGGCGGCTTTTGTCAAAGGATTTGGCGTCGTATTGTCAGATGTCGACAAAGCAAATTCTACCACTTTGGAATTTTTCGAGGGTGATAAAAGCCTAGGAAAGTTTGCTGCACCCATCAGAAAAGACGACAAAGGCTTTTCTTTTTTAGGAGCTGTTTTCCCTGATAGTAAAATTACCAAAGTCACCATTACTTCCGGTTCATCCGCGATCAGTAATAAATATGCCGATAATGCCGAGAATGATCTGGTTGTGATGGATGACTTCTTTTACAGCGAACCATCAGCAGTGCAGTAGTATATTGATTCCAATTGGTGGTGAAAGCAGCACACCTGATAAGAAATATTTATTGCGAACTTAGATTTTGCAATTAGACTTTACCCATATTCTTTTGTATTGTTGCCAAGAAGTCATTTGCCTTCAAAAGATTAACCAAACCCTGATTGCAATTACTATGGCGCCAATATACAGAAGAGAATTCTTATCCAAAATATCGCTGGCAACCGTTGCCATTTCCATCCCGCAATTTGGCTTTCTGCAATCCGGCAGAGGGGAAGAATTTGTTGAAACTGAAACAACCCTCGGAAAAATAAAAGGCGCCCGAAATGATGGAGTCAATGTATTCAAGGGCATTCCGTATGGCGGTAAAGTTTCTGGTGACAGACGATTCCGTCGTCCGGCGCCACTGGCAAAATGGACCGGCGTTCGGGATGCGCTTGAATTTGGTGCGCCTGCCATTCAATCGCCTCGCCGGAATGAGCCTACGCCTTCCGAGGACTGCCTTTTTTTGAACGTGTGGACGCCGGCCAATGATAACAAAAAGCGTCCGGTCATGTTTTACAGTCACGGCGGTGGTTTTGTGATTGGCTCGGGTGCCTCAGCCGGGCAGGACGGCGGTAATCTGGCGCGCAACTTTGATGTCGTTGTTGTGCAAACCAATCACCGCCTGGGTTTGCTGGGATTTTTGTATCTGGATGAACTTGGAGGTGAGCAATATGCCGGGTCTCGGAACATGGGGGTTCTGGACATTGCAGCCGGGTTGAAATGGGTGCATGAAAATATTGCTCAATTCGGCGGCGATCCCAACAATGTCATGATATTTGGCGAGTCCGGTGGCGGCGCTAAAACTTCCTGCCTGTACGCCATGCCGGAAGCTGCTCCTTACTTCAACAAAGCATCCATTGAAAGTGGGCCTGGCGTGCGGATGCTGTCCAAAGAAACCGCCGCAAAAACGACAGCAATGCTTTTGAAAGAACTAAACATTTCTCGCAACAACTGGAAAAAATTACTGGAAGTGCCAACCGCCGACTTACTGGCGATGCAAGCCAAACTGCCTTTTGTCCCGCCATTTCAGGAAAGAAACAGCAAAAGAGGCACAATGCAGGGCCGGTTGGGTGGATTTGGGCCGGTTGTTGACGGGATCGTGCTGCCTACTCATCCGTTTGATCCGGGTGCTCCTGCGATTTCAAAGGATAAGCCTCTTTTGGTTGGCTGGAATGAAGATGAATACACCTTCTTTGCGTGGGAACGCAAAGATACCGAATCATTTAAAATGGATTTTGACGGTTTGCAAAAGAAGCTTGAACCGCAATATGGGCAAGACACACAAACGGTGATCGAAGCCTACCGGAAAGCCAGCCCTGATGCAACCGCGCCAGACATTTTCGTGGCCATTTCCTCCATTACCATGATGGGCCTGGGCTCTATCGACATTGCAGAAAAGAAGACGAAACAGAACGGCGCGCCGGTTTATCTTTACAATTTTGGCTATAAATCCGAGAAAAAAATTCCGGGAACAGACTATGCCATGGGCACGCCGCATGCAATGGATATTTCTTTTAAATTCAACAATGAGATCCCGCCCAGGGACGGCTCTGCACCCAAGGAAAGTTTCTTCGGCGGCAACCGGCCCGAACGCTTCGTTGCTTCTCACCATTTTGCCGAACTTTGGACAACATTCGCCAGAACAGGCAAACCTGCGGCTAAGGATGTGCCCGCGTGGCCAGCTTATAACCTGAAAGACAGGCCAATGATGCGGATTGCTGACAAATGCGAGGTCATTAACGACAGATATTCCACAGAGCTGGCAATGTGGCGATCCATTGGTAAATTGTAGTGTGTTATAGCAATAGTGTCACGTAATTTTAGAGCATTAACTTACCTCTAACACTGTAACCTTATCCAATTGAAACTAGACACCTATTTATATGCTCCGTGAAATCGATAAATTTTTCTACAATCAGCCTGAACCGATAAACAGTTGCCTCACTCACGGTCAACCTGCACTCATCCGTGGCTTACAACTACACTCTTTCATAACAAATCCATAACCTGAGGGTAATAACGCGTTGTCCATCAGCATTGCGCTCTTTGCCAATGGACCAGATTTTAAAATCCCTTCTTGTAAAATTCACATTATCTTAACACTTATCGCGTAGTGACGTAACACTGCGAAACTAATTTTGCGCCCTTAATGGGCGTTTTTTTGTGTTTAAATCGTGAGAAGTCAAAGCGCCCATCTTGTAAAAATTAAATTTATAATCATTTTATGAAAAAACTACTTTTACCCATTGTTCCTGTGGTGATTGCTGGTTCTTTGGTTTTCAGTGCGTTTAGCCCCACAAGGGCGGCCACGCCAATGCACCATGAATCTAACATTGACGCCGGGACGCAGGCACCGAAAATCCGGGTGACGGGCCGTGTGCTTGACGACAACGGAGATCCGTTGCTGGGTGTTACGGTCATTGAAAAAGGGAACAACAGTCATGGCGCTGTGACAGATGTGAACGGGGAGTTCGTTATCGAGGCTGCCGTGGGTTCTACGCTAGTGTTTTCATTTGTCGGTTTCCTTGCGCATGAGGTGGTGATTTCGGACGAAAAGCCGTTGAATATCCAGTTGAAGCAGGATGCCATGATGCTGGACGAGGTGGTGGCTGTGGGTTATCAGACACTCCGGAAAAGTGATCTGACAGGCGCGGTTTCGAGCGTAAAAGCAAAGGAATTGAACCTGACAACGCCGACTGTGGGACAGGCCCTGGTTGGAAAAGTGGCAGGTGTACAAATTTCACAGGTTAGCGGCGCCCCCTATGTTGGCACGAAGATCCGGGTTCGGGGCGTTGGCTCCATCAATGCCAGCTCTGATCCACTTTATGTGATTGATGGTTATCCCGCTGGTAATGATGTTTTTATCAATCCAAATGACATTGAATCGATTGATATTTTGAAAGACGCCGCATCCGCAGCCATCTACGGATCGCGCGCAGCTGGCGGTGTGGTTTTGATTACTACCAAACGCGGTAAGGAAGGAAAAGGAAAACTGGAATACGACTACCAGTTCGGGGTGCATCAGCTGGCTAAAAAGGTGGATATGCTCAATTCATCAGAGTTTGCCCAATTGCTGATCGATGGCCGTAATAACACTTACCGCGACCTGATGGTGAGCGGTGGCAAGCCATGGAACGATGCCATGTTTTCGGACGACAACGCAACCCGGATTAAAAACCTGGGCGGCAGCGCCGGGTCAGTGAGTATCCCGAATGAGATTTATGATTTTGCCAGCCAGCGGCTGATCACGCCTAAATATAACACCGACTGGCAAGATGAGCTTTACCGCAATGCGCCTGTAAGCCGTCATAACATCAGTTTCAGCGGCGGTCAAAAAGGCCTTCGCTACGCCATTAGCGGAGGGCATCTTACCCAGCAAGGCATCATCCTGAGCACGAAGCAGGAACGCACCAACTTCCGGGCGAACATTGATGCAGATGTGAACAAGAAGCTGAAAGTCGGTGCAAATCTGGCTTACACGTATAATACGAACCGCGAGGTGCAGGAAGGCCGTTTTAACCAGGGCCCGATTCTGGGAGCTCTGGTTTATATGCCGATTTTTAAAGCTTATAACGAAGATGGCTCGCTTGCTAAGAACGAAGCGGCTGCGGCGAGCGCGGGTTTTGGTTTACAATCCATTGAAAATCCCGTGGCATTAGCCACAGAAACGCACATCAACAGAGCTGGCCAGCGCGGGACTTACAATGGTTTTGCGACATTTGAGATCATAAAAGACCTGAATTTCAAAGTAAACCTTGGTTTGCAGACTTATAATGAGAAGTACGAATACTACTTGCCAACCAGCCTGAGCAGCGGCGCTAACCCGCCAGGATCACCGCAGGCCATTGCGGCGGCGAATTCGGTGGCACGGACGGTGAGCTTCATGGACAAGCTTGCTGAATTTACCCTTAATTATAAAAAGACCTGGGGCAAGCACAATTTCGACGGGTTGGTAGGTTATACAGCACAGCAAAACAACCGTGATGTGATCTCGGTTACCGCGCGCGGATTCCAAAATGACCGGATCGAGGAAATCACCGGAAAAGGCGCAGATGCCATTTATTTCGGACTCAACTCGGGCAATCCGGAAGGCGACGGAACCGGCAAAACCAACTGGACGCTGCTCTCCTATCTGGCGCGTGCGGTTTACAATTTTGATAACAAATATTACCTGACCGCATCTTTCCGGACGGATGGATCATCGCGTTTCGGCCCAAATAATCGCTGGGGAAGCTTCCCGTCCGTTTCGGCAGGCTGGAATATTTCAAATGAACCGTTTTACAATGACCTCCTGGGCAAAGCTTCTACAATGAAATTGCGCGCGAGCTGGGGATTGAGCGGGAATAATAATATTGGTAATTATAATTTTTTGCAAACGATGGCTGCCCCTGGGGGTGTGGTTTTCGGGAACGGATCGGTTAATACCGCATTGTGGGCCGAAGGGATTAAGGATCAAAATCTGGGTTGGGAGTCTACTTCGCAATATAATGTTGGGCTGGACCTGGGATTGTTTGAAGACAGGCTTTCCATCATTGCCAACTATTATCTGAGCCGTTCTTACAATTTGCTCTTTAACCAGCCGCTTTCAGCGATTTCGGGCTCCTCAACAATTTTGACAAACCTGAAAAATTCGAAAGTGCAGAATACCGGATTCGATATCCAGGCAGATGCACGCGTTATTTCGAAACGCGATTTCAACCTGAACATCAGTGGTAATTTTTCGGTAAACCGTAACAAAGTCCTGGATATGGGTGGTGCCAACACGATCCTGTCGACGGGTGCGGAGCGTTCATACATTACGCACATTACCCAGCAGGGACAGCCGATTGGTATGTTTTATGGATTCAAGGTAAAAGGCATGGTTCGTGAATCGGATATGGAAAACCTGGCGGCGGATAATGTTGCTTATAATGCATCCACGCAGAAATTCCCGGCCGGTTATGTGTTAAAAGGCCCTGCGCGTTCAACCGCTTCCACGAACCCGCTCCGTCCTGGTGATCTTTATTTTGAGGATATCAATGGTGATGGTGTTGTGAATGATACTGATAAACAAGTGATCGGCACACCGCACCCCAAATTCACGTACGGATTTGCCATTTCGGCCAGCTACAAAAATTTCGATTTCAGCTCGTCATTCAACGGCATTTACGGCAACCAGGTGCTGGACGGTCAGGATTATTACATTTTCAATATGGAAGGCTCGGGCAACCAGTATTCCAAAGTGCTCAACCGTTACCGCTCCGAAGCTGAGCCGGGAGACGGCAAAATTTATCGCGCTGCACGTGGAGGCACGCAAAGCAACAGCACGCGGCTCTCGACATTCTATCTGCAAGATGGTTCATTCCTGAGATGTACGAACCTGACATTGGCCTATAATTTCCCACAGATCGCCCAGATTAGCAAAAATGCGATCAGCAATCTCCGGATCTACGTGGGCGTAGATAATGCATTTACATTAACCAAATATCTTGGCTACAACCCTGAGGTCGATTATAACAACGGTTCCAACCTGACGCCGGGTGTTGATTATGGTAAATATCCACTGGCCCGCGCCTACAACATTGGCGCACGCATCACTTTTTAATTAAGCAGCTATGTTTGACAAAAAATATAAATTAACCCATATCATTACTGCGTTCGCGCTTTGCGTGCTCAGTTCTTGCTCCACCGATTTTATTGATCTGGAAGACCCTAATGCGGTGTCCAATGCATCATTTTACCAGTCGCCCGGCGAGGTGGAAGCCGCAGTGAACGGCATATATCAGTCATTGCGCAACGGAAACGGAATCGGGGAAACGAGTGCGCTTTACAGCGAGGAGCGCTCGGACAATACAGGCAGGAACGATAACCAGTCCAATGCGGGTGAGCCGTTCCAGTTCAATGATTTTTCACTTTTGCCCAGCAATACTTACCTGAAAAGCCACTGGCTGGCACTATATCAGACCATTACCCGCTCGAACCAGGTTTTGGAAGGGATAGAAAAGGTAAATTTTGCGGATAATGATTTGAAAGATAAATACAAGGCGGAAGCCAAATTCATGCGTGCGCTGATTTACTTCCATCTTGTACGCAGATGGGGCGATGTGCCTTTGATCACCAGACCATTGACCTTTGCCGAGGTGCAGGCAAACACCTTTCGGGAGAAGCAGGATGTGGTTTACCAGCAAATTGTCACAGATTTAACCGACGCCGTAAACAGCACTTTGCCTGATGTGCAAACAACTGCGACCAAAGGAAAAGTGACCAAAGCGGCGGCGAATGCATTGCTCGGACAAGTTTACCTGACGATGGCAACTACGCTGGACGCAGCGAACCGGACGGAGAATCTGAACAAAGCGAAAAGCCATCTAACAGCTTGTTATGAACTTCGCACCTTTGGAACATTAAAAGAGATTCCTTATGCCGATGTTTTTGATGTGGCTAAAAAATCCACGGTTCCTGAGATTATTTTCCAGGTGGTCAACAAACAGGGCGACATTAATTTTTCTTCGGCAATCGCGCGAAACAACCAGGCAAAAGGTGAGACGATCAACTCACTGATAAACTCAACCGGCGCGGGCGGCAATGTTACGCCAGATCTTGTGCTGGACTACGAAGAAGCGGACGTGAGAAAGGATTATAACATTAAGTTTGCAAACGACCCGATCGTGCGTGACTATTTTATCACCAAATTCCGCGACGCCAGTCCAGCCGCAACAAACCAGGGTTTTGGTGGAAATGACTGGATATTGATCCGTTATGCAGATGTAATTTTAATGTTGGCGGAAGTCAATATGCATCTTGGCTATGAACCGGCAGCCATTGGTTTTCTGAATCAGGTAAGGGAGCGCGCCGGCCTGCCATTGTATGCCGAATCGATCCGTAATACAACTTACCGGACTAAATACCCTACGCTAAAACTCGCAATCCTGCACGAGCGCCGCGCCGAGCTTGCGTTTGAGAACCACCGCTGGTTTGATTTGCTACGTTTCTTCTCAACAGATGAGCTTGTAGCCTATTTCAAGGCAAAAAGCCAGGACAATTTCGGTCTTGCCAAACTATCGAATTTTGGCCCAAAAGACCGCTACTACCCTATTCCGTTTGATGAATACAAATTGGATCCGACGAAAATGTATCAAAATCCCGGATATTGAACCAAGTAAATTTCCCTTCATTTTAATACGTTTCAGTTTAGCCGGGCAGTAATGTCCGGCTAACTATCTATCTGACCGACATGAAAAGACTGCTTTTTTTGATTTGCTGCGTCGCCGCACTTCCAGTTCTGGGCCAACAAGTAAATGCTCCGTTTCCTCAGGGACATTCGCACAACGATTACCTGCAACCCGCACCATTTGCATTGGCTTACCACGAGCAGTTTGGCTCTATTGAAGCCGACGTCTTCTTAATTAATGACACCCTCTTCGTAGCGCACGACAAAACCCAGATTAACCGGGCGCGGACTTTTGACAAACTATATCTGCAACCCATCTTAGAAACAGCAGCCAAAAATGAAGGAAGGGTTTATCGTGATAAAACGTTACAATTGCTTGTCGATCTGAAAACCCAGGGAGATCCGGCCTTGCTGGCATTATCGAAATTGCTGGCACCTTATGAAGCTGTGTTTGGGAAAAAAGGGAGCGTAAAAGTCGTTGTAAGCGGCAATGTTCCCGCTCCTGAAACATTCGACCGCTATCCTTCTTTTATTTTCTTTGATGGTCGCCCAGGCGTCAAATACACACCGGAACAGTTAAACCGCATTGGTTTGATCAGCCAGAATTTCGGTAGTCTGTCGAAATGGAACGGCAAAGGCATCCCAGTGGAAGAAGATCGTATAAAACTGATTGCAGCAGTCAAAGAAGCCCATGATCAGCAAAAACCCTTCCGTTTCTGGGCGAGTCCTGACAATATCAATGCCTGGAAACAGCTTGTTAACCTCGGAGCAGACTATATCAACACTGACAAAGTCGCAGCGCTCGGCGCCTTCCTGAACGGACGCGCAAAAGCAGAGTTTAGGGCGCAAAGCTTTCATGAAGTTTACAAGCCGACTTATCTCAACAGTGATTCGAAAGGCACAGTCAAAAATATTATCCTCCTCATCGGGGATGGTATGGGGTTGGCGCAGATCCACGCAGGGATCACAGGTAATGCGGGAAAATTGAACCTCACGCAATTTCTCAACATCGGCTTTTCCAAAACCGCATCTTCAGACAACTACATTACCGACTCTGCCGCAGGCGCAACAGCTTTTGCTACTGGCAAGAAAACCCGCAACAGAGCCATTGGAGTGGATTCCAATCTTGTTCCGGCAAAATCGATTATCAAAGATTTTCAGGCAGCAGGAAAAAAAGTTGCCTTGATCTCATCGGGTGACATAACCGATGCAACGCCCGCATCTTTTTACGCGCACCGCCCGGAAAGAAGTATGCAGGACAGCATTGCAAAAGACTATTTATCCAACTGGGTCGATATCGCTATTGGCGGTGGAATGGAACATTTCGAGCTTACCGGTGTATCTAAACAATTAGCGGTGAAAGGCGTGAACGTTTCAGAAAAATGGGGCGATCTTTCCAGTCTTAAAACTCCTTTCCTGCTACTTGATCCGCATAATGCCAAATCCATCCAAAACGGTCGCGGCAGTTTCCTGTCAGATTCCTTTAAAAAAACAATTCAGGAATTTAAAACACACAAACCAGGCTTTTTCATGATGGCAGAGGGCGCTCAAATTGATTACGGTGGCCATGCCAATATCGTTAGCTACACCGTACTGGAAATGCTGGACTTCGACAAACTGGTAGGAGAAGCGCTGCGTTTCGCCGACAGCAATGGCCAGACACTTGTGATCGTCACCGCCGACCACGAAACGGGCGGGCTTACCTTGCTGGACGGCAACCTGAAAACGGGTTACGTTGACGGACATTTCAGCACCGACGACCATACGGGAGTGATGGTGCCGGTTTTCGCTTATGGCCCGCATTCACTGGATTTCCGCGGGGTGTACGAGAATACTGAGATTTACAATAAAATCCGGGCACTTATCAGCAGATTTAATAATTCAATAACAACTCCTCTTCATTGAGGTCATACTGCAATTGTAATTTGGCATCAACTAATTTGACATTATGCCAAATCTTTGCAAAAACAAACGAGCTTTCAGTTTATGGGGGCTGTTCGTGTTGGTGCTTACATGCAATAGCACGGAGCGCACAAACGGGTCAAGTGTGACAGACTTGCTGATCGGAAAGGACAGTTTCATGAAAGATGAAACCGAAGGGCAGTTCTCGGCAATCAGTTATAACATTGCGGGCCTGCCAGCAATCATTTGCAGCGCGAAAACGCCCAGGGCTTCCAGCATTGCAGCTATTGGCAAAAAACTGCAAGATTTTGACATTGTGCATGTCCAGGAAGATTTCAATTATCATTCGCAGTTGTATGATGGAGATGATGTTCACAACTATCGCACTGAAACCAAGGGCGCTGTCCCCTTCGGCGATGGCCTGAACACATTGTCCAAATTCCCTCTGAGCAATGTTGTCCGCGTAAAATGGAATGATTGTACCGGAGCCGATTGCATGACTCCCAAAGGATTTACTTATACCAGGGTACAACTCGCACTGAACGTGTTCATTGACTTTTACAATGTTCATTCCAATGCTTACAATACATTAAAAGCAGCTTCTGCGCGCCGTGAGAATATCAAACAATTGTCAGACTATATCCGCAAACATTCATCGGGAAATGCCGTTGTTTTGATGGGGGACCTGAATGGCCGCTACGGTTTTTTCTATGACAACATTCAGCTATTAACAACGGAAAATGGCTTGCAAGACGCTTGGATCACGCATCAAAAAAGAGGAAAAATGCCAGAGGCGCTGAAAATCATCCCTGCCGCCAATATCCTTAACCTGACTGATAGCAGCGAAACAATTGACAAGATATTCTTCCGAAGCAGCCCAACGATTGAGCTTAAAACAATCAGCTATTCTTTTTTAAATCGTCTCTTTAATAACAAAGAGGGCCTGCCCCTATCCGACCACCATCCCGTGAGCGCACAATTCGCATGGCATCTCAAACCGGAGCACAAGCATTTATCAGCTCATTCGGATAAAGCGCTATAATAAGCTTTTACCATTTTGTCCCAACTATAATTTGCGATTGTAAATGCTCGAAAAGCTTCTCTGTTATTGTTAACAATTTCCTTATTGGCGATGAGTTGGTTGAGTTTTGCAGCCCATACTTCTGCATCCTGACTTGGAAGTAAAAAACCATTTTTCCCATTCCGGATCGCATCCGGAATCCCGTCGATGTCCGCCGCAAAAACCAGTGCTCCTGCCATGGAGGCTTCAAGGCATACTAACCCAAAACCTTCCATATCTCCGTCTACATGAATATTGGGCATAATAAATGCATCGGAAGACTGCAATATCATCGTTTTATCCTCGTAAGAAAGCCGGCCGAGATGCTTAACTGACTTGTTGAATTGATGATCTGCCAGTAAAGATCTTATCGAGGCTGCATCCGATCCAAAGCCCAAAAACAGCATGATGCGTTCTCGTAACTTGCCTGGAACAAGCGATAACAAGCGTTCGAAAAAACCTGGATGGTTGTCAAATGGACCGATTAGTAACACAAAAAAGCGGGGATCAAGCCTGGGAACGACTTCGCGTATAAACCATGAAAAACCTTTCCGCTTAACCGGTCTGCCAACCGCTACCAACAAAGGACGATCCGTTGGAACCGCGTATTTTTCCAGCACTTCACGGGTGGATTGTGAATGCTGATTTAAATGTAAGGGTTCATTATCAACACCATTATTAATAACAATAATCTTATCAGGGTTAATCCCCAAGCCAATCGCCCTATCGGCGGTTGCGTGGCTTACTGCCATGAAAAGATCAAACTTATTAAACTTTGGAAAAATGCGCTTTCTATAAATTTCACTGGGAAAAACTACATCGAGTCCATGCAGGGTGACGGTGCGTTTCAGATGTTCATAGCCTTTATGGTGCAGGCAAATTGTCGCCAGAAGGGCATCATTGAAATGTATAACAGTAATGTTGGGATGCGCTTTACAGGTTCGTAAGATTTCACGCTTTAAACCCAAAAAGAACATCAGTATGCTTCCTTTTCCTTCGAAAACAATGCGATGAACCCTGCAATAACGTTCCATTCCCGTGACCAGCTCAAAACTTTGCTTTTCCATTCCTCCCACGGATGGAGGAAATTTATGGCTTACAAACAGGATTTCCATGCTCAGGAGTAAAGTCGCTTTTTATATATAAAAAACGAATAGAAAACGGCCCCAACTAAGATCCAGAACAACTGACGGGTCCTGCGCAACGCCGAAACCGACAGCCACAGCGGGATGCTGCTGATTCCTATGAGTGATAACATAATCTTATTCCCAAACTCTTCCACGCCAATCTGGCCAGGTACAAAAGCCCCCGCTGCTTTGACAGCGATAACACCCATATCCAGCAAAAGGCCGTCTACAATGGTCACATCATAACCAAAGAGTTTTAACACAATATAAAATTCCAGGGAACCAACCACCCAGTGCAGTGTAAAAAGCAGAAACGCAAATGCAAGTTGTTTGGGATATGTACGATAAAAATGAACCAGTTCGGAGCGTATATCAGCGAGCCTGGCTTTCACACGCGCTAACCTTTGGCTTTGTCCAAAATCAAAACCTGGGATTTTATAAACTATTAAAAGAAGCAACAGGCAGATGACAAGAAACGACAAGATAGCTTTATACGGTAACCACGCCCCAATTTGTAGTTTGTCGTGAAGGGAAAACCATAGGACAGTTAATATCAACAGGAAAATCTGGCTTAAAATCATTAACAGCCTTGAAATCACTACGGAGGTTAAAACCGTTGGCTGGCTCACCGAATAAGGCCTCAGCAAGACAATTTTGAGCATATCGCCACCCGCGAAACTTGCCGGATTGAACAAGCCGACTGTTTCACAGACATGCCGGATCATAAATAGATCGGTTTTCGGAATGGCTGCTTTCGCATCGCCCAGGCAGTACCACCATCCCAATGTCCCAAGCCCGTAAGCCACAGTTGTACTCAAGATCACCCACCCAAAACCGGCTCCGACTTTTATCAAGGCTGCCTGAACCTGATGCGGGTCAATGACTTTTACATATTGCCACAGCAGCACAAGCATACTCAACAAAAGTGCCGCTTTAAGGATTTTTATGAAACGCGGATGTAATTTCAAATTTCCAGATTTTCGGTAACAGATGTCGCCAGTTCATGCAGATCATCAAAATAGACCTTGGCCAATTGTTCCCAATCGAACGCTTTGCTATGGCTTACTGCATTCGCCGCCATTTCCTTCCGCAATGTCTCATCTTGAAGGAGGATCCGGATTTTATCAGCATACTCATTGGCATTGTCAGGCTCACATTTAAAACCATTGACACCATTAACTACAATATCCTTGCTGCCGCCGCCATCTGCGATAATGGGTACCAAACCCGATGCCATCGCTTCCAGCACAACATTCCCGAATGTTTCTGATATGGACGGAAAGATAAAAACAGAAGCAGATGCGTAAAGTACCGACAAGGCGTCGTGATCCATCTTTCCCACAAAAATAGCTCCCGGCATTTGCCGCATGCAATCTTTCATGGCCGTTCCATCCCCTGCAATCACCCAGTTGCAGCGAAAGCCCTCTGTTCTCAAAGTATTATATACAGCAATCAATGTTACCAAATTCTTTTCCCAAACCAGCCGGCTCGCAAACAGGATTGTAGGAAGTGCATTGTTTGTCAGATTTTTTAAATACTGAGGATCCTTTTTATCCGGTGAAAATAAAGTGGTATCAATCCCGCGCTGCCAGATTTTAATATTTCCAGCAGACATTCCTGTGGCCACAAGTTCTTCGGCCAGGCTTAGGGACGGAACATACACTTTTTTGCAGGCTTCATAAAATCGATTCTGGATCGTTGTCAGGCGGTCTGTGAGCGGCTTTATTAAAAAAGGAAGCGCATTGAAATAGTAGGCAATGTAGCTCGGAAAGTGCGTGTGGTAAATGCTGATAACAGGCAACTGCCGTTCTTTTGCATATGCCATGGCGAAATGCCCCAAAAGCGACGGCGTGGCAATGTGCACCACATCCGGTTTGAATTGGTCCAGCTGTACCCTGATTTCGTCAGCGGTCAACGATGGTATGGCCAGCTTGTATTTCGGGTTCAGCGGGATGCTGATTGAGCGCGTTTTAATGCAGTCAAACTGATTGATCCGGTCTGGTCCGCTGCCGCACACAAATAGGAAGTCGAAGCGACTCGCGTCAATCCTGTCCAATAGCTGAAATATGGTCCGCGACGCGCCATCGAAGTCGGGAATCAGGATTTCGGCAAAAAATACCACTTTAATTTTTCTCATGGACGCTTCAAAGCAACGAAAATAATCTATCTGTTGTGCATAGATATGATCCCTATGTTAAATATCAACTACGTACGAAGATCATGCCAACGCCGCATTGTTTTCATCTTCCGGGATCAAACGGTCAGCAGTTGTTTCTGATTGTTCTCAATTTGATAACCCGATAATAATATCGAGTTCATATTTAAAAAGCAAATTTACCAAACACATCATGCCATGCTACGAAGAAACCTGTTGAAAACGCTCGGAATGGCCGCTGGCGGATACTCGATTTCTGCCAGTTCCAATGCCTTCTCCCTGACGCCAAAACGCGCATTACGCATTGCTCATCTGACCGACATTCACGTCCAGCCTCACCTATGGGCGGCAAAAGGATTTTCAAAATGTCTCCACCACCTTCAAAACTTAGAAGTCAAGCCTGACCTGATCCTGAATACAGGCGACTCTGTAATGGGATCCAGCGGTATTTCCAGGGACAAGGCAGCCAGAGAATGGGAGCTTTATCACAAAGTTCTAACGGCTGAAAATAGCACCCCTATGGTTTCCTGTGTCGGAAATCACGACATATGGTGCCCTCCGACAGCATCATTTTCAGATGGGAAAAAGTGGGCTATGGATGAATCAAAAATGACGCGGACTTACCGCAGTTTTGATAAAAACGGATGGCACATCATACTACTGGATAGCATCCATTGCAGACCGGAGGGAACCGGCTATTATGCCAGGCTTGATGAAGTACAAATAGATTGGTTAAGAGAAGATTTGAATAACACACCCTCGCATACACCCATTCTGGTTGCCTCACACATTCCGATATTATCCGCAAGTGTGTTCTTTGACGGCGATAATTTAAAAGATAACCAATGGGTTGTTCCGGGCAGCTGGATGCACACGGATTCAGCACAAATTATCAAACTGTTCCACCGGCATAACAATGTAAAACTAGCCGTCAGCGGCCATATCCATCTTTTGGACCGCGTTATTTACAATGATGTTGCCTACTGCTGCAATGGTGCGGTCTCCGGAAATTATTGGATGGGAAAATACAAGCAAACCAGCCCCGGATATGCCATCATTGATTTATATGATGACGGATCATTTTCAAATGAATATGTTACTTATCATTGATCCTGCTGTTACTAGACGACTATCTGTTCACTGTCAGATCTGCCTCGAATGACTTTCGCTGCCTTTTGGCAAAATTAACCATCAGGATCAGTACAGGCACCTCAATGAGCGGCCCGATCACCGCAGCAAATGCAGCTCCGGAATCAATACCAAACACCGCGATTGCGACTGCAATACCCAACTCAAAATTATTGCCAGCAGCTGTAAAGGCTAGCGACGTAGATTTCGAGTAATCCGCCCCTGCGCATTTTGAAAGGTAAAAGGCAGAAAAAAACATGATCGCAAAATAAATTGTAAGCGGGATTGCAATGCGCAGCACATCGAAGGGGATCGTTATGATCAGTTGCCCTTTCAGGCTGAACATGACCACGATTGTAAACAACAACGCAACTAATGTGATCGGGCTGATAGCTGGCAGAAATTTGTTTTCGTACCAGTCTTTACCAAACAAACGGGTTAAAATGATCCGTGAAATGATCCCAGCCAGAAATGGAATGCCCAGATAAATAAAAACGCTGTGCGCTACTTCACCGATGGTGATATTGACATCCATACGGCCATTGTCAAACCCGTGAAGGCCGAACAATTGCGGCAGCAGGGTCACGAACACGTACGCATACACTGGATAGAACAGCACTTGAAAAATGCTGTTGAACGCGACCAACCCGGCTGCATACACGCGGTCGCCGCCCGCCAGGTCATTCCAAACGATCACCATTGCAATGCAGCGCGCAATGCCGATCAAGATGAGCCCCGTCATATATTCGGGTTTATCTGGCAGGAATAGCACCGCTAACCCAAACATAAGAAGCGGCCCTACCACCCAATTTTGAAACAAGGACAACCCTAGGATCCGCGTGTTTTTGAATACTTGCGGAAGTTCCGCGTAGCGCACTTTCGCGAGCGGCGGGTACATCATCAGGATCAAACCTATGGCTAGCGGCACGTTGGTGGAGCCTGAATTAAACTGATTTATGAAATCGGGTGTGCCTGGGAAAAGATACCCGATGGACACGCCTAGTAGCATGGCCAGGAAAATCCAGACCGTCAAATAGCGGTCGAGAAAAGAAAGTCTCTTTTCTTGCATAAAATTTTTCATATTATTCATTTCCTGCAACCAGGCTGCGGCGTTCCAAGAACAGAACGTCCCGCCAAATTCCATTGCGTTTCCCGAGTTTTTCACGGTAGCCGATCCGACGGAATCCCTGTTGCTCATGTAATGCAATGCTTGCTTTATTTTCGGGGAATATTTGCGCCTGCAATGTCCAGAAACCAAGTTGTTCACTTAGCGGGACCAATGTCGACAAGAGTGTACGTCCAACACCTTCACCCTGATATCCTGAATGAACATAAATGCTGGTTTCAGCAACTCCGCCATACACGCACCGGCTGGAAACAGCCGATAGCATAGCCCAACCGATGACCTGGCCGTTATCGTCGGCCACGAGTTGCGGTTCACTCAAAAACTTGCCCTTCAATTCTTCGACTTCCGGCGCTTGCGTTTCGTACGTTGCATTGCCCGTATTAATTCCCTGCTGGTAAATCTCTTTGATTGCTGGCCAGTCCGAAACAGTAAGGGTGCGGATATTAAAAGCCATCAGGCTGGCAGTTTTTGGTTGATAAACTCATGATTGTACTCCTTGATTTCCCGTTTTCGTAACGCTCATGATGCGAATATAACACAAAAAACAGATGATCGCAATATTACGATCATTTGTCAAATAGTTTTTTACAAACGTTAATTTATAAAGCGCACGCGTGGAACGATATTAGTCATAGGTTGTCGATTCATATTTATGAACGTAGTCATATCTAGTCATTTTCCCGTTTTTGTATGCCAATATTACTGCTTGCCCTGCTTCTTACCAACCTCTCTACAATTGCATTCCTGGGCCTTGAAATTTATTTAGGCCGACAATGGTATTTACATAAGGATATTATCGGAGATCATGATTACGCCCAGCGGTGTTTGATCGGAGCGCTTGCGTTACTCGTTTTTATGATATTTGGCAAAGGTTTGATCCGCATATTACTGAGCAAAAGTACCCAGAATGTTGACGAGCCTAAGGCCGAACGCCTTAAAGACCAAATCAAAATCCAGAGGCCAGACGGGAGTATAATTAACATTGAGCAAGGAGGCGTTAAAGGCAAACAGACCATTGTCTTTATCCATGGCTGGAATTCAAACAGCATGCAGTGGTATTATCAAAAAAAGTACTTTGCCGCCAACTATCACCTGGTGTTGATGGACCACCCCGGTTTGGGCAGATCCAAACGTGCCAATAACAATGATTTCAGTCTGGGAAAACTGGCCGCCGACCTGGATGCGGTGATTGACAAGTCTGCCGCCAAAGATCCCATCTTATGGGGACATAGCATGGGCGGCATGACAATCTTAACTTTTTGCAAGATATACAAGCATAAATTGCCAAAAATCAAGGGGATCATTTTGGAACACACCACATTTACCAACCCTACCAAAACATCGATCCTGAGCAAATTATTTACAGCCATACAAAACCCGGTTTTGAAACCGCTCTGCTGGCTGATGATTGTATTTTCTCCCCTGCTGTGGCTAAGCAAGTGGTTGAGCTATTTCAATGGCAATATGTTGATCATGACCCGGTTCCTCACCTTTGCGGGGACTCAAACAGGAAAACAGCTGGATTTTGCCAGTCGGCTTGCAGCCATGGCCCCTCCGGCAGTTACGGGCAGGGGCGTTCTGGCCATGTTTGAATATGATGCGACCGACACGCTTGCCCAGATACAAGTTCCTACACTTATTATCGGGGCAAACAAGGACCGATTGACCAAACCCGAAGCAAGCGTTAAAATGAACCAGAGCATATCTGGCTCACAACTGGTAACATTACAGCCAGCAGGACACATGGGATTTGTAGAGCGCCACGCGGAAGTTAATCAAGCTGTAAACGAATTCATTTCCTCACGCTTGTAATTGGATCTCAGGGCTTTTTGGATTTTTTATTCTTTCGCAGGTTTTCGTCATCTTCCATCCGCCGCTTCTGCATGGTTTCTGTACGGTCCATTTCTTCTGATTGCGAAAAAGCTTTCCAGTCAAACTTCTCATCAAACGGATCGAGGGCCTTTTGCGGATCAAATAGTCGCGGGTCGATTGCCACCGCATTATAAGGCGTAAAATCGGGCTTATCAGTGAATAAATCACTCATATCTGTGGCTGTTGCATCGTACTGGTTGAGGTAGGGAATGCCCAGCACATGCCAGAAAGTTTTAAAAATACTTCCAAAACTGTAATGCTGCTTCCCGATGTAATTTCGCTTGGTATAGGGTGAAATTGTCATCAGAATGCTCCTGTGCGCATCCACATGGTCAACGCCACCCTGCGGATCATCTTCTGTGACCACGATCAGCATATTTTTCCAGTAAGGTGTGTGCGATAAGAATTCAATCGTCCGGCCCAGAGCCAGGTCGTTGTCGGCCATATAACTTTCCTGGAACGGAAAGCCTGCATCCGGCCGTTCGTTTGTTCCATGGTCATTCGGCAGCATTAATGTCAACATAGAAGGGAGTGTTTTGCCCTCCCCTGTCCACTTCTCATTGAATTCTTTGATAAAAACATCCGCCCGGAACTGGTCAGGGATTGCCATGTTATAACTAGGAAACAGCTTTGAGGATTTATCGAGAATCGGCGCGGGCACCGGGTAGTTGACCGTATACAGCTCGCCAATGTGCTTCATCGTGCTATCCGAGTAATTGGCGGCCATTTCCAGCCCGAAACCAAAGTTGAAAAAATCCTTATTATTGCGTTGCAAATGGTCCCAAAGCGAGCCGGCTTCATTATAATCCTCCGGATAAATGCTGCCCGCAGAACCGTAAAACGACAAATTTCCGGGAGCCGACGAAGTGTCCAGCATATTGCGGCCACCACCATATGCAGCCGCAGTTCCGGTTTCGACCCATTCATTCGGGTAAGTATTGACCAGCCAGCGGTGCCCGTCAGCGGAAACATCGGAATCACAGTAGTAGTTATCAGAAATCGCAAATTGTCTGGCCAAAGCCACGTGGTTTGGCATCACATCCACACCTTTCAGCGTTACAGTTTTTTTCTTATTTGCAAAATTCCTTTTTAATCCAAATCTGGCGATGGTGGAATCGCCATTGCCGGAAGCGAGCTGCCCGAAAACCTCATCATAAGTTCTGTTTTCCTTTGAAATAAAAACAATGTGCTTGATCGGCGATTCGGATGCGCCTGGATAAACAGGAACGGGATTTTTCGGGTTTTCCGAAACTTGGGTAAATATGTAATTGTTATCAAGCACCTTTTTTGTCAGGGCAGTGAGCTCGCTATCTGCCGGAATGTTGATTACAGAAACGGTTCCTTTCATCAGGCTGCCAATGTAACTTCCCGCACTGCTCAACTTATAATCCTTACCGCCATTTGGCCCGCTGCCCAGCCCTTTCGCATTGGTCACAATCAGTTTTTTTCCATCAGGGCTTACTTTCAATTTACTTGGAAACCAGCCAGTTGGAATATGCCCGATCACTTTCATGGTGGGAATGTCAATAACAGCAACTGCATTAATGCCAGCCTCGGCCACAAAAAGTCTTTTCTGATCAGGCGAAACAGTTACACCAAAAGGAATAAGGCCGCGAAGTGAGCCAAGTCTTGGCTCAGGGTTCAAATGCAAGGTGTTAACAACTGTATCTTTGGCAATGTCAATAACCGAAACGCAATCGTTGTTCCCGTTGCTGACAAACACAAAATCATCCGTTGCAGCGAGTGAGTTAGGGCTGCTGCCTCCGACGGCCGGGAAATCTTCCACCATCTGACCCACCAGGACCCCTGTTTTTAACTTGGCTTTTACAGCAGGTTTCGCGCCGGTAAGATCATAACTCCACACAGAGAATGCTTCCAGCGCATTCGGGTCGCCCAATGCAGGAACACCTTTTTCCGGAATCCCTTCCTTCATTTCTTTGGAACCATATGCGGACGACGGCCATTTGTGCGCGGTTTCTTTCAGGTTGTCCTTGTCCAGATCAGTGAAAGGTTTGTATTCAAAAACACCCACATTGGCAACATAAATGCGCTTTTCGTCCGGTGAAAGGCAAATGCCGAACGGATACCGGCCCGTGGGAATGTTACTGACTATTTTATTGGTTTTGGTATCAATGACCATCATCCTGAACCCGATCTGATCAACGGCATAAAGTGTAAATCCATCTTTGGTCAGCACCATGTCGCCAATGTAACCGTGGCTGTATTTGTTGCCATTTTCCGTCGCCTGGCAGTTGATCGTCAGCTTGTTTTTACCTGTTTCAAGATCAAAAAGAAAAATCTTGTTCGTTTGGCCGCCTGCCACATAAACCGTTTTGTTATCCGGCGTGATGGCTAATCCCATGAAGCAGGCTTCCAGAATGCCTTTATCCGTTTTCGGCCCGTCAGGAATCTGCCTTATCGAGGGATTCTCACCTAGAATATTTTTTAAAACACTGATTGAAAAAGGGTTAATACCTGAATTGGCCGTTACTGCAATGTTGCCATCCGCACTCAACGCAAGACCATAAGGGTGCGGAGCCACAGTGAGTTGCTTGCCAGTCGGAGTAATGTACCGTCCATTTGGAATGATCGTTTTTCCATTTTCATTCCGCTGCAAATATTCCTTACCTGATGGCGCGTTGGCGACCCATTTTTGGGCGTTCCCACGCTGGGCGTTCCCCGGCTGGGCCGTTGCATAAAACACACTTGCAAGAAATAAAACAATGAGGAGCCGGTACTTTTTCATAGTGTTTTTAGATTTTGATTAATCTTCATCAAATCCTTCTTCCTCTTCCTCATCCCCCTTTTTTTCAAGTCTTACAAATGCGCCCCGGCGCGGCGCAGGCATAACGCTGTTTTCACCACGCACCGCTTGCCACACAATCCGGCTGAAAATGAGGTCGTCAATGGCATCAGGCACGGAAAGGTCGAACTGATCAGATTGACGTGAATTGGAATTCACTGCCACATTTTTCTCAGCAAGGTCAACGCCTGCTTCTTTGGATGTGAAACCTGCGGAATTAGCCGTTTTGTTAAAACATCTCCACATCGGCGTGGCGGCGGCATCATATTGGCTCATCGGTTTAATGCCCAGGATCAGCTCCATCGTACGCAGCATTCCCGAAGTTGAATACATGGTATGGTCTACAAAACCTCTTTTCACAAAACCACCTGCAACAAAAGCAATAGAGCGGTGGGCATCCACGTGATCCGGCCCGTTTTGCGCGTCGTCTTCCAGGATAAATACAACCGATTCATTCCAGACCTTGCTTTTGGAAAGGTGCTCAACAAAACGCCCTACTGCAAGGTCATTGTCGGCGACAGCAGCAAATGGAGTTGGTTTTCCAACACTGGCACCGGAGGTATGATCGTTGCCAAAGCGTAGGGTGTTCAGCCTTGGAAGTTTACCGGCTGCCAGGAGTTCATCGAAGTCCTTTTCCCAGGCTTCTTCGCGGTCAATGTCTTTGTAACCGAGATTGTAACCTTTAAAAGTCGGACAATAGTTGCCTTCCAATGTTTTAATATTTGCTTTTCCTTCGTCTGCAAACCAGCCGTAACTCCGGAAAGTAAGGCCTGCACGCAATGCATGGTCCCATATAAATCCGTCCCGTGGGTGTGCAATATCCTTGCTGCCTTCATAATCGTACGTTCCACCGCGGCCGCCGTAGCTAGTTACCCAGTTTTTTTCCACATAATCATTGGCATATGCAGCAGACGACCAGTTATGCCCGTCGGCGCTCACTTCTGCATCCACGTAAAAATTATCGAGCAGCACAAATTGACGGGCTAGCGCGTGCTGGTTTGGCGTAACTTTTTCCGGAAACAAACACAGCGAAGCGTCGCCGTTTCCTTCTTTCATATCACCCAAGACCTGGTCGTAAGTCCGGTTTTCCTTGATAATGTAAAAGACATATTTAATTGGCGACTTGTCTCCTACCTTCATCGGGATCGGGTTCCCAACCTCTCCTTCTGCATTCAGTTCCTTGTTTTTGGTATAAGGCGTATTTGCATAAACTACTCGTGAATAGGCGGAAAGCGCCTCCGTCGAGGGCGCATCAATGATCGACAAAGTGCCTTTGAACAACCCGCCGATGTACTGCTCTCTTCCCGTATAAGCCTGTGGGTTGGGCCCTACCTGCTGCGGGACTTTTGATAAATTTGGATTAGGACCTTTTGGATTGGCTTTGGAAGAAAAGCCTTTTCCATTGGTAACAAAAATCTTTGAACCGATCGTCTTCACAGCGGTCGGATACCAGCCGGTCGGGATAAAGCCAATGGAATGGCTGCGCCCCTTTGTTTCAACATCAAAAACAGCAAGGCAGTTATTGTCTGCGTTGGCAATGTAAAGCGTTTTCTCATCTTCACTCAGCGCCAGGCCATTAGGAGTCGTTCCAACGGGCGCATCTGGAAAAAGCGAAGTTGTTAATGTTTCCGATATCTGACGTTTGGTAAGATCAATAAGCCCCACGGTGTTGTCGTTACCATTGGCTACGTATAAAAATTTGCCGTCTTTGGTCAAAAGCAGATCATTGGGGTTCTTGTTCGTAGCGATTTCAGCTACGATCTTTTGCGTTTCTGTTTTCACGATTACTACCCGCGAGCCGCCCCAGAGTGAAACATACAGTTCCTTTTTATCATTAGAAAGTAAACAGGTGTAAGCTGCTGCGCCAAGGCTTAGTTTGCCGATAGTCTTTTTTGTTTGAGAATCACAAATGTAAAGCGAGCTATCTTCCTTGGTAACAACATATATTTTGTTCTGCGCATCGTCAACGGAAATCCCGGTTGGCGAAATTTTAACCGGCCAGGGTTTGCCCAGCACGATCGGCTCGGCAGGGACAAGCTGTTGATTTTCAATTTTAAATACTAAAATTTTATTATCATTTCCACCAGAAGCGTAGATCGTTTTTTCATCCTGACTGAATGCCAAACCCAGGTAAGACTTGGCTACCCTGGCTGAATCCAGGATCTTTTCCGAAGCTGCATCAATTAAAATAATGCTTTGTGTGCTTTGCCCGTTATTGGTCACAGCCAGATATTTCTTTGACGGAGAAACCACCAGATTCAAAGGCAGATCATCCAGATCCAGACTTCTGCCAACCGGCGTAAGTGACCAACCATTGGGTAAATCAATGCGCTTGGAAGAAAGCGCTTTAACAATGGCCGACTCCTCGCGCCCAGCCGACGAGCCGACATTTTTCTTACAACCGTAGGTGAGAGCACCGCAGAGCAGCAAGCAAAGTCCGAGTTTCAAATATTTTGTCATGGTGAGTAATTGGTATTGTTGAATTATAATATTGTTAAAATTTCCCTGTTAATGTCAGCCAAAGGCTCCGGCCCACTCCATTAATTCCCGACCCGTGCGTACGGTAATCTTTATTGGTAAGATTCTGAGCGACAGCATTTACTGCAAAATGTTTTGTATCGATACCCGCCATCACATTAACAACCACCCAGCCCGGTGTGCCTCCTTTTGGAATGCGGTTGTCTCCTGCGTCTCCGGCTGCCAGCCGCGTTTGTTTTTCAGCAAACCAGGCTTCCGGACGTACAAACCATTGACTTCTGCGATATTCTAATCCGAATCTCCCATTCAATGGCGGAATGCGGCGGACAGGCTCATTTTTAGTTACATTTTTACCGAAATTATAAGCACCCGATCCATAGATTTTCCAATATTCACTGAACACATATTCCACATCAAGCTCAGCTCCGCGAATGTATGCGCGCTCTACGTTTTCTTTCCTGTATACATCAATGCCATCGATTTTCTGTCCGGCAACCTGTACACGTGTGATCAGGTTACGCAGGTTATTCTGATACAAAGCCGCGCTCATAGCGAAGCCTTCCGACCGGAATTTGTAACCTGCTTCGAAGTTGGAGGATGTTTCAGGTTTAAGATCATAAGCGGGCACTTCATACCGAAAATCAACGATCCCTAACGTTCCCATATCATCAATATTGGGCGCTCTGAACCCGGAGTGAAAGGATGTATAAAAATTGGAATGCTCGTTCAATAAATATGAGACGGACGCATTTCCAATCAGAGCTGTTGGCTTCACGGACACATTACCAAGCACTTCATCCGCAACTTTTATACGAAAACCATTAAAGCGTCCACCTAAGGAAAACCGCCAATCATCCAACTTAAACTGGTGAAGCGAATAAACTGCGTAATTGAGATATTTGCTATCATTAGGATAAAGGCCACGGCTTGTAACCGGGCTAGTACCATCAACCTGATCGATCTTGTTGCTTTCAACCTGATCATTATAAATTTCAATTCCAGAACTAGCATTCCAGAATTCATTAATATTGGATTGAATATTGAATATCAAGCCTGAGGTCTGTATCTTATCTGTTTCTGTGCGTAGGCTGTTACTCCCATTTTTCCGGCTGAGCCGCCCCTCGTTAGTCGCCTGCCATGATCCGGTCAGCGATATTTCCGAAGCCCATTTACTAGCTGTTGTACCATTTAATTTGAAATAACTCAAAGAACGCTTTTGCGGATCGAACTCATTTAAAGCAAAATTTTCAAGCTCATAGCGATAGTAAAGCGGTACGTGTTTTTGAGAAACCGATTGATGGGCAAGCGTAAGCGTCCACGAGTCGCTAAGGCCGAAAAGCAATTTTGCATCAAAAGCCCGGTCCTTGTAGCCACTTGGCGATTGTTTACCTGTGGTATCCCCGCCTATCAAATCCCCAAAGTTCCGGATACTCACACCGCCCGAGAATGCAACTCGAGACCCGGAGAGTGCAACTCCTGCCCGTAACATTTTTTCCATATCGCCGGTCGCATACCGCGCGACTGCTTTGCCATGGACAGCCGGTTTGTCGGAGAATGCGGGATTGGAAGTAAATAGCTGGAGCGTTCCGCCTAATGCATCGGAGCCATATGCGACTGAACCACCGCCCCGGAGGACTTCTATTTTGTCAATAATGAAAGGATCAATGGTGTTCAGATATTGATTAGGGCCGTAGCGGAATGTGCTGTTATTCAGTCGGATGCCATCGATAAGAATGAGTGTCTGGTTGCCTGTCAACCCGCGTAAAAATGGCGATCCGGCTCCGTGTGTCGTCTTTTGGATAAAGACGCCGGTAGAACCCATCAAGGCCTCCGGCGTAGTTCGCGGCTGGTAGGTCTGCAAAGTTCCGGCAGAGATTACCGATACGGAACCCGCAGTTTCCAAGGTCTTTTGTTGTGTTCTGTTCGCCGTGACATTTACTTGATTAAGCAGTTCAGTACGAAGTGAATCACGCTCCTGGGCAAAACTGTAAATCGTGGATGATAGGATGAAAAAACAGCAGTAGAATATCCTCATAGGTGAATAACAACAGTATTAAAACGAGATTAAAATAATTAGTAAAACTAAGTCTTCTGTTCAGGGAAAACCCGATGGCAAGATTACCAATTTGTTAAGGTTCATTTCCAAAGTTCGAAAACAGAAGCCTGGGCAATAGGCAATTTTAAGAAATTGTCTCCTGCCTTGCATTACTGTCTTCGTTGAAATGCTACAATTGCCGTATTTTCACATTAAAAATTCAGAGCCTATGTATTCAGAAATATTAAGGGCAACCGGCACTTACACGGATGAAGAGGTGTGGCTTTTTGAAGAAGCGGTTATCATGCGACACGTAGCTCGAAACGAATTTCTTCTCCAAAAAGGCCAGGTGACTAAATCAATGTATTATTTGCTGAGTGGATCCATTTACCAATATAGACAGGGATCTGAGCTGGATCGGAATATAATTGATTTACGTGTTCAAAGTGAATGGGTTTACGATTATCAAAGCCTGATATCTCAACGGCCCTCTGAAATTTACGTCCAAACCTTCACGGACTGCCAGATCCTCGAACTCAGTCTTGATACTGTTCATTATTTAACTGGAAGGTCGATTGCTTTTTTGCAACTGAACAGGGTTTTAGAAGGCGGCTTAGAAAGAATGAAATTCTTTGATCAATCGATGACTCCCACCGAAAAATATACCTTCATTCTTAACAACCGCCCACTGCTGCTACAAGCTTTTCCTTTGAAAATGATCTCATCCTATCTCAAACTGACCCCTGAAACGCTAAGTAGGGTCCGGAAATCCATTTCGAAAAAAACTATTTCTTGATTTGGATCAATAGGACGAATCCGGCCGATGACATATTTTTGATTTAAAACTCTATCGTGATTTGACATTTCCGTCCAGCAAACAAGACTTTACCCATATGAAATTCAGCAAACTTGTCCCCAACGTATTTTACGCAGATATCAGTGATGCGCTTAAATTTTTCATCGATTGTCTGGAATTTACGATCACGCATAACGAATTAAAGACACATAAGCGTTTTTGCGTGATTGAAAAAGATGGCTTACGCATTAATTTATTTCAAGATAGGAAATATGCAGAGGAACATCATCCTGAATTTCGACTGGTAACTGATGATATCCAATCAGTGTATACTAAGATCTCTGCAAGCCACCCTGAATACCTACATCCTAATCTTGACAAAGTCACTTTACGACCATGGGGAGCCCAGGAATTTGCTCTTACGGACAAACAGTTATGTGTAGTTATCCAGCAGTGGTAAGGCAACATGCAGCGCTATTTCCGACTTGTCGGCTTGTGAATAAAATGGCGGCCTATTGCAGGCCGCCTCACAATCTACAACAAAGAAGTGGGCGCATTTATGTAGCGGATACTTCCAGGTGGTTATAAAAAACCAATTTTTGGCAGGGCAAGCCTGCCATTGTTTTGCAATCAGACTTTGTTAATAGGTAACAGCATCATACTAAGTGCTACGGAAAGGCTCCGCATCCGGAAGACCGGACCCTGCAAAGGACTGAATGAGATTGCAGCGACCAAGATAGAGGAAAGCGTAAAGACACCCGCCAAGGTTAAGAAATGATAACACCCAATATTATACCTTGTAGTTGCAATGGCGGTGGACAAATGATTAATTAATATACCGTTAATATCCCTTATGCTAATTTGCAAGAAAACACCATATGGAAATTTTCTTAATGGTACTTGGCGGGTTAGGCCTGTTCCTGTTTGCAATCAACAATCTTTCCGATACACTTAGGGAGCTGATCGGGCATAAGGCTAACAAATGGCTGGACCTGTTTACCAAAAATGTTGTGACTTCGGTCATTACCGGGACTGTTGCGACAATTCTGCTAGACTCTTCGTCTGCCGTCATTATCATGACCATCGTCCTGGTCAACGCCGGGGCTTTGACCTTTCGTCAGTCTCTGGGAATAGTCATGGGGGCTAATATCGGCACTACCTTTTCCAGTCAGCTAATCGCCTTAGATATAGGCCAATATTCCCCCATCTCTATTTTCCTTGGGCTTGTGTTCAGCTTTTTTGCCAGAAGTGAAAAAGTTTCCAAATCAGCCAGGGTCGTCCTTTTCTTCGGAATATTGTTTTTTGGGTTGTACACCATGGAACGGGCTGTTGAGCCCTTAAAAGATCATGAACAGTTTTTGTCCTGGATGGAAAAACTTGACAGCCCTTTTCGGGGGACGCTAATCGGCGCATTGGTTACGCTGGTGATTCAATCTTCGTCGGCCACCGTGGGCATGGTCATAACCCTGGCCAAGAAAGAATTGATCAATTTACCAGGTGCGATTGCCGTAATGCTGGGCGCCGAACTTGGGACATGCTCCGACACGCTAATGGCGACAATCCGTTCCGACCGCCAGGCGGTCAAAACAGGATTGTTCCACTTATTCTTTAACATCATTTGCATTGCCTTTGGTTTAGCCGTATTTCCCCAATTCGTCACATTTATAGAGTGGCTTTCCAAAAGTGCTGGTATGGAGCAGAAGATTGCCAACGCCCACATGATTTTTAATATTGCCGGTGTCGTGCTTTTCTTGCCTCTGATCCCATCCATTGAGCGGCTTTTAAACCGGCTTTTGCCAGAGAAGCAAAAAGCGGCCATGGCACAGACTGAGCGCTTACCTTCCATGTCAACCAAAGATAGCCATGACAGCACCAGGGCCTAATAATAGTTCTAACAAACTTTTGGAATGTCCTGTATACCTTTGCCTTCTGATTTGCCTGTTGGCATTGGTCTTTGTGTTTTACACCTTTCAGAAGTCGGGGATTCTTTCTTCCAAATCGCTTTTCGCGCAAACGCCATCACTTCCTTTATCTAAAATTAATGGCGGCATTTTAATTTTCAGCAAAACTAATGGCTTTCGGCATCATTCAATTGAGCCGGCAATTGCGGCATTAACAAAAGAATGTGCTAATAAAGGCTGGGAAGTCTACGCGACCGAAGATGCAGGATATATAGATTCAACACATCTGCGCCACTTCAAAGTTGTCGTCTTCGTTTCTACAACAGGAGAAATACTAAACCATCAGCAAAAGATTGCTTTTGAGAAATATATTGAAAACGGCGGTGGCTATGCAGGAATTCATTCGGCCTCCGATACGGAGCACCATTGGCAATGGTATGGCAATTTGCTTGGAACATTGTTTCGCGATCATACTTTTTTGCCTCATATGCCCGAAGCTGAACTCATTACAGAGAACATTGCACATCCAATAAACCAAGGGCTTCCAAAAAAATGGCGAAAGGTTGACGAGTGGTATAATTTTCAGCAGAACATACGCGACAAACCAGGGTTTCAGGTTTTATTGAGCCTGAACGAAAACTCGTACAACTCGATTTGGCGAAAAATGAACGGTGATCACCCGATTTCATGGACGCATCAGATGCCCCATGGAAGAATGTTTTATACGGCGCTTGGTCACAACGCGCAAACGTTCAATGATCCCAATGCAATGCAGCACATCATTGGAGGTATTCGCTGGGCAGGACAATTGCCATAACCAAACGCCCAGCAGGTATTCTTCGCATAGAAGACATTTTTATTTTCTTGCCTTAGTTTTGCTGCTGCTACCGCCGTTTTGAGCAGCTGTACAGACCACGAATTGCCATCGGAAAACTGTCCGGAACAAGTAGAGGCCCCCAATTAGGTTCATATATCTCCAAAATCCTGCCATCAAGCGGCGCCGTGGATCTCAACACAATCTATTTTGTAAAGCTCGAACAACCGCTTTGGTAGGTAAAAGTGTAAGGTTAGTGTTGACTTAGGTTTTTTAAAGAGCTGTGCGAATCAATTACGCGGTAAAATAATGTTCAGCAAGTAAATGTTTTGTTTTATAATTATCAGAACAAAAATTTGCATTTCATGTAGTATTACGTTTACTTCGATGTACTATGTCACCGCTTGCTAATTCCTCTATCTGCTATGAAAAAATTGGTTTACCTGTTCGTCATGTCGATTGGACTTTTGATCAGCTGTGACAAAGATTCCAGGATATTACAAGTCGCTCCCAAGCCTGACCCCATACCGGAAGGGAAGATGATATTGGCAACAGAACTGCTTCGAGGCGTGAAGGTTGCCGGTTCTGAAAAAATCACCTTCGATTCACTGCATAATGCTTACATGGTGAGCTTTCCGCCAACTTATAACGCGCAGCTGGCAGAAGTGACACTATCCTTGAAGCCAGGCGTGCAGGTAAGATATGATACAAACGAGCCAACGCCTGACAGCACGATCAGCTATAAATTTCAGCGCACATCGCCCCTGTCTTTTCAGTTAGAGGATAAGGCAGACAATGATTTCTCCTTCCTGAGTATTTACTTCAATTTTTCCGGAACTCCTAAAATTGAATTGCTGCAAAAAGAAATTGCGGTTAATGCGGCTGGCATTAAGCTTCCTTTCAGATTCGATGTGAAGGAAGGCAGTTCACCTGCTTCCTACGATTTCCGTGGCCCGTTTATTAAAATTACAAACACAAAAACCGGCCTGACCGAGGAGGTTAGTCTTTATACGGAAGATCCGCGTGTTTATCTTGCCAACGCGGCGGCACTCGCGACCAACGAGCCACTGAGCATTGAATTCACGTTTTTCAATCAAAATCCCGTTGTTTTCGAGGGAATCAGGTTCACAAGGGCAACCCCAATCGTGGGTGATTTCAATTACTACCCATTCCAATATGCACGGCCAGATACCATTAAAGCGTCCGGTGGGTTCTTTCTGCCTACGCAAAAGTACACAGTGGCCTTTTCGAACGCTTCCATGCCAGTGCCGGCAACATTTCCGGTCCGTGTGAATGATAATCAGTCATTGATGCTTGATAAAATCCCTGCCAACCTGCCCGATGGCTCCTATTTGCTGTCGTATTTTGAAAATGATAAATTGCTGGGAAAAGCATCTCTTGAATTGGCCAAGAAAGACACGAAAAGTCTGGAATCTATCTGGAAGGGCGATCTGAGCAACAGCACGGACCGTAATGTTGAACAGCTGTCGGTGAGCAGAGGTGACGAGTTTTACGTAAAGCCCACACCACTGATGTTCACTACGCCACGGGTAACTTTTGACGCAGACCATCTTCCGCGACTTCGCCTCAAATCAGCCGAAAAGACCACCATTCTCGTTCCGGAAGTCGCTATTTACAGCTGGGCGATGGCCGGGGTAAGTTTTGCGCTTGGCAAATACACAGTCCCGGCGGATTTGCCATCAGGTGAATACATGATCACTGGCATTTATCCGGACAAAACCGAGACAAAGCCATATTGGTCGAGCCTCAAAGTAAAGTGAGTGAGACTGCTTCTGGATTTCAAGCACCAAATCGGCAAACATTACTGTGCCTTCTTTGTCCGGCTCCTGACCCGCGCCATAGCGGTGAATTTATTCGCTCCTCAAACTTTTAACCGGATTCATCAGTGCTGCTTTAATACTCTGAAAGCTGATTGTGAATAATGCAATCCCAGTCGCCAATATCGCTGCCAGGGCAATTACCCACCATTCGAGGGTGGTTTGGTAGGCAAATCCCTGTAACCATTTATTCATGGCATACCAGGCAATCGGTGAGGCGATGACTATGGCAATTAAAATGAGCTTCAAAAAATCCCGGGCAAGTAATCCCACCATTCCGGCGACGGTTGCACCCAGCACTTTGCGTACGCCTATTTCTTTGGTGCGCTGCTCAGCCATGAATGCTGACAGTCCATACAAGCCCAGACAAGAAATAAAAATGGCCAGGCCGGCAAACAAGTTAAAAATGCTTCCCATTTGCTGCTCACTGCGGTAAAGATTATCCAGGTCTTTATCCAGGAAACCGAATGTGAAAGGGAAGGCGGGGTTAAGCTGCTGATTGATCCTTCCCAACGCTTTGATTGCTTGCTCGTTACTTCCCGCCGTGGTACGCACCACCACCACGCCGCCCCATTTGTTAAGTCGAAGTACCAGCGGCTCCATCGCATATTGCAGCGATTTAAAATGAAAGTCCTTCACAACGCCAATGATTGTCCCCTTAGTCTCACCAAATGTCAGGCTTTTTCCCACAGCATTTTCCAGGTTCATCCCCATGACCTGCATCGCCTTTTCATTGATCATATAGCTCGAACTGTCTCCTGAAAATGCCTTGTCGAAGCCGCGGCCTGCCAGCAATTGTGATTTAAAGACTTTCACGAAATTTTCGTCCACATCGAACGAGGGAAAAACGACCTGGTTTTTGGCGGTTTGTCCATCCCAGATCACATCAATGGTGCCGGATTCGTGGTTTGTAGGCAGACCTGAAATGACGGTAAAATTTTCTGTCAGCGGATTTTGTGCCAGTGACGCTTTCAATGCCTGTTGCTTGCCACCCAACTCGCCGGTCATGGGCAGGTAAAGCAGGTTCGACTTGTCAAAACCAAGATTCCGCTCTTTGATAAAATCCAGCTGTTTGTAAACCACCGCCGTGCCCACTAGCAACACAATAGCGACCACAAACTGTGTTACCACCAGCGCATTTCGGAAGAGCAGGTTTCCACCTGCGACTCTCATTTTGCTTTTGAGCACTTTTACGGGCGCGAACCCAGACAGAAATAATGCGGGATAACTGCCGGAAAGCAAACCGGTCAATACTGCAATGCCGAGCAGGCTCAGCAACAATTTCCCATCCAGCAAATTAATGGCGAGCGTTTTCTCGGTGAGCATTTTGAAAACGGGCAGCAGCAGGTATACGATCCCGATCGCGATCACCAGCGAGAGGAACGAAAAGATGAGCGATTCGCCAAGAAACTGGAAAACAAGCTGATAGCGGTTCGCACCCACTACTTTGCGCAGCCCTACCTCTTTGGCTCTGCGCTCGGAGCGCGCCGTGGACAGGTTCATGAAATTTATGCAGGCTACCACTAAAATAAAAATCGCAACAATAAGGAAAATATTGACATACTGAATGTTACCGTGGCCGGGAAGGTCGATTTGCAGATTGGAATGCAAGTGAATGTCCGTTAACGGTTGCAGTTGAAAGTCAAGTTTGATATCCTGACCGCGAGCCTTGAACACATTGGCAATTTGCAGCAAAACTTTCTGTTGGGCCGGGACAGATCCGGCCGTCTTTACGTCGAGTTCGAGATAAGTATAAAAGTTGAAATTATTCCATGTGTCGTTTTGCAGATCCCCGTTCCATTTCGCCATCGTTTTCATCGGAATGATCGCATCAAATTGCAAATGCGAATTGGAAGGCGAATTGACCAGAATGCCCGCAATGGTAAAGTTGTCGTTGTTGTTGATACGGATGGTCTTGCCCACCGCATCGCTTGTTCCATAGTATTTTTTGGCTGTTTCTTCGGTGATCAGGATCGCTCCCGGATCTTTCAGGGCGGTAGCCGTATTTCCTGACAGCAGGGGAAATGAAAAAACTTCCAGAAAATTGGAATCTGCATAAAAGACGCGCTTTTCTTCCACCTTTTTTTCTCCCACCTCAAACAGCATCGGACTGAGTTTGCTGATCCTTACTCCGCTTTTTATTTGGGGGAGTTGTGCCTGCAAGCCGCCGGCCATACCGGCTGCGCTTACGGCCGTTTTGAAATCGCCAGCGCTACAGGTTAGTCGAAACAGCTGGCTGGCGCGGTCGTGGAAGCGGTCGTAACTCAGCTCATTCTGCACCCACAAGAGGATGAGAATGCTACACGCCATACCGATGGATAAACCGGCAATGTTTAGTATGGAATAAGCTTTTTGACGGACAATGTTCCGCCAGGCGATTTTGAAATAATTTTTTAACATATCAGGGCTAAGAGAAAGTGATGGTTTATATTGTGTTTTACGACGGCGTACAAATGGCGGAAGTACAGAAACGACATTGAGCAGATAACGCAGCACTGCTTTCCTTTTCCCAAACCGTTGATACGAATATGCATACAGTTCGTCCAGGTCTCCTTCTACTTCTTCAATCGTGTTTTCAGGATGGAGCCACAGAAGCAGCACTTTGGCCCAGCGCGGTGGTAGTGGCGTATTCATAGGCCGTTCAGTTTTAATGTGGCATCCGGCATCAATGTCCAAAGCTTGTTACGCAGCTGCTGGATGTCAGTTAACGCACTTTTTCCAAGGGTTGTTACCTTGAAAAGGCGTTTCCGCCTGCCGCCACGCTCTGTCGTGGCCCCGCCCAGCTGGGAGGTCACGAACCCCTTTTCTTCCAGGCGGATCAATGTGTTGTGAACCGCGCCGAAAGTCACAACCCTGCCCGTATGCTGCTCAATTTCCTGCGATACCGTAACGCCGTAAGCGTGCCCGTCGAGGATTGCGATCATGAGTAGTACAAGCTCTTCAAATTCTCCCAAATACGTCCTCCGCATTCAAAAAATGATTAGTTTATATTTTATAGTATAAATGCATGCCAGGTTTGAGAAAGAGCGAAAATGGGCCTTTGATGCCTATTACCGACATTTTAGGAAGAGTTTGCTGTTCGCGACAGAACGGGCTGTGTCCGATATTGAACAGCACGGAAAGCTGCATGGACGGTAAGCGCTTCTGAGAGGGCTTGGTGGAAAGGTCAATTCAAGCGATATCATACTATATTAAGTATTTTTAATACAATATCGTATTATATTTAAAATGTGGTTTTCTTTGTATTAAAAAGTATATCGTTCACAGCGGTGCACTCTTATTTAAAAAGTTTGTGGGC
This sequence comes from Dyadobacter fanqingshengii, assembly GCF_023822005.2. GTDB lineage: Bacteria > Bacteroidota > Bacteroidia > Cytophagales > Spirosomataceae > Dyadobacter > Dyadobacter fanqingshengii. Next base: position 731,971 of record NZ_CP098806.1, on the reverse strand, counting down.
GTGAAGATCAAAATGAACATTTAAAATATAGATGATGATGAATTTCAAGGGGAAGAATATCCTGGTTGTAGGCGGAAGTTCTGGGATTGGTTTCTCACTCGTTAAAGCATTACACGAAAACGATGCGTCGGTGTATGTGATTTCTCGGACAAAGCCTGCCGATCTTCCGAAAGGCATTGCGTACTTGCAAGCCGATGTGACAGGCGACCTTGAAGCGATCAGCGGGTTTTTGCCGGAACAATTGCACGGCCTGGTTTATTCAGTCGGCAGCATTAACCTGAAACCATTTAACCGGCTCACCAGCGACGACTTCTTAAACGATTACCGCCTCAATGTCCTGGGTGCTGCTCAGGTTATTCAGCATGCAATGAAGCAATTGAAGTATGCGGCAGGCGCTTCTGTTGTTTTGATAAGTTCTGTTGCGGCCAATACCGGGCTTCCTTATCACGCAAGTATATCAGCAGCCAAAGGTGCCGTGCAAGGACTGGCTATATCGCTGGCCGCTGAACTCGCTGGTCAGAAGATAAGGGTTAATGTGGTAGCGCCCTCTCTCACAGATACACCTATGGCGCAGCACCTGCTGAGCTCACCCGAAAAGCGCGAAGCATCTGCAAAAAGGCATCCGCTTGCAAAATATGGACAGCCAGAAGATATCAGCCAGGCAATCGCATTTTTGTTATCAGATGACAGCAGCTGGGTAACAGGCCAGATCATCGGCGTTGACGGAGGATTGGGCAAATTGAAAACAGCTTAATATGAGCACAAACATAATAGCCAGACAGAAATAATCTACCACATGAAATCATACCAGCTTATTCATGAGCTAATCTCACTGGTCGAGCAACTTGAACAGCAAAATCCCGAAAGGGAGGTTACCATGCAGGATTTTGCCGGATTTGTGATTCATAAAGTTGGCAGCTCTGCGCTGGACGTCGGCCCCACCGGACGTCTTAGCCAGGATGTGAGATTTGGCAAAAATGATTTAGCCGCACAGGAACAGGCATTCCAGCTTGATAATAACATCGGCCAATTATTTGTATACATGAGCCGGTATGCGAAATCGTACATCAAAAAAGCCCTGGACAATACGCCATTAATAACTGCCGAGGATTTTACAGCGTTGGCTATTTTGCTCACCCACGATAACCTGTCTAAAAGCGAGCTGATCCATTACAATTTACAGGAAAAAACCTCTGGTACGGAAGTTATCAGAAGACTTCTGGCAGCGGGGCTGATCAGGCAATGGGACGACGAAAAGGACAAAAGAAGCAGGCAAATCGCCATCACCGATCAGGGCAAACAATTGCTTTACACGGTGTTTGAAGACATGAACCACGTGGGTAAAATGATCTCGGGAAACCTTACTGTTTCCGAAAAGCTGACGCTTCGGTATTTGCTTCAAAAGTTAGAGGATTTTCATCAGCAGCATCATCAGCAAAAGACCATTTCCAGTAAAGCGGATCTGAAACGGGTGACCGAAGCCATAGTTGATCAAAAAAACTAATTATCGCTTTGTCAATTTCGGCTATTCATCCTTTTTGCCGGACTACTCATACCATAACAAAGGCCACTGACACCGAATGGAGAACGGATTCAGCAAATCCCTGGGTTGTTGAAATAATTGTAAGTACAATTTAAAACACCTTACCAATTCAAATTATGAAAATGTTCACAACAATGGCAAATCTGAAAACATGCCTATTTGCGGCAATGGTCGCATTTACTCTTTCATCCTGCAACGACGATGACGACGACACAACTGTAGATCCGGGAACTGGCAACATTCCGGCCGTTGCATCCGCGGATCCCCAATTTTCGACTCTCGTTGCCGCCCTTACAAAAGCAGAACTTGTAACCACCCTGCAAGGTGCAGGTCCTTTTACCGTTTTCGCACCTAACAATGCCGCGTTCACAGCAGCAGGCATAACCAGCTTAGACCCGCTGACCAAAGATGCATTAACCCCGATCCTGACTTCACACGTGGTGAGCGGCACTGTGAAAGCGGCTGACGTGAAAAGCGGGACCGTTGAAACGGTAAATACGAACAACGATATCTACCTGTCCAAAAATGCCGATGGCGTATTCATCAATGGCAAGATCAAAGTGATCGCAACAGACGTTGCGGCTTCTAACGGAGTGATACACGTGATTGATAATGTGATCGTGCCTCCTACCCGATCGCTGGTGGAGATTGCGCAGGCAGACACCAGTTTTACCGAGTTGGTATCGCTTGTGCTGGCCGCTGATCCGGCAGTAGCCACAGCGCTTACCTCGGCTGGCAATGGTCTGACCGTGTTCGCTCCTACTAACGCAGCATTCCGTGAATTGTATAAAACGACGCCGAAAGCAACGCTTCTTGCACCTGCCAACCGGGCGCTGCTGACCAGTGTTCTACTATATCATGTAGTGCCAGGCCGTGTTTTCTCAACGGATCTACCAAATGTTTCAGGGCCTGTTGCCACGGCTAATACAGGTAAATCTGTAACATTTAACCTGTCCGGCGGAGCGAAAGTGGTTGGAACAACCAGCGGCGCATCCAACATTACAGCAGCTAATATCCTGGCAACCAATGGTGTTGTCCACGTGATTGATAAAGTTTTAATGCCCTAAACTAAAAGAACAGCAGATTGGCAGACGGTTGTAGTTTAATCGTTTGCCGATCTGTTTTATCTGCCTAACTCGCCGCAGTCATGTTCCATATCAGGTATCGGTTCGGGTTTATGTTTTTGCTGGGAGCTTACTCGTTCCTGAACACATTGCTTCTCGAGACCTTCGACTATTATCACTTTGGCGCGGACCAATTTGTGATTTTCCTGCTCTTTCTGGCAGTCACTGCCGGAATTTGGGAAGGAAACAGGATCTGGGACAACTGGCTCTCAACCAGGGATATTGAGCCATTTTGGAAACGGATTGGCTATAATCTTGCCGGAAGTGTAATTATTACAGCACTGGTAACACTCATACTGGGCATTCCCACGGCCTATTACAGCATATCTCCCGATTGGAGCGAATGGAAACTTCCTTTAAAGCTCCTGCTGATGTTCTGTTTCCGGGTGAACCTGTTTTTGAACACCATTCATGTCATTTTTTTATACATGAAAAAGCTCGAAGAAAGCCACCAGCAACTGGAAACTTACAAAAGAACCACCAGCCAGGCCCAGCTCCAATCGCTCAGAAATCAGGTGAACCCACATTTCCTGTTTAACAACCTGAGTGTTTTGACAGCGCTCATTGCGCAGGATACAGCCGCTTCCGTTGAATTCATAAGGCAGTTCTCGAACGTTTACCGTTATATTCTCAAAAGTGATGAAAAGGAATTGATCGAACTGCGGGAGGAATTGAAATTTATCGACTCTTATTTATATCTGCTCAAAACCCGTTTTGAGGCTGGACTCAGCATTCAGGTCGATATATCCGAAGGCTGCTTGTCGGCCTACATTCTCCCGGTATCGCTTCAAATGCTCGTTGAAAATGCAGTAAAGCACAACATTATTTCTAAAAGCAAACCATTACGCATTGAGATATTTTGTCTTGACAATGAATCTATCACTGTCAAAAACAATTTACAGAAAAAGATCATAGAAGACGATCAGTCGACACGGCTGGGCCTGACCAACATTGCTAAACGATATGATTTTCTTGGGCACCAGGGCGTGATCGTAGCCCAAACGGACCAGTTTTTCAGCGTGACGATCCCGCTGATCCGACTCAACGCAGAACAGGCGATGCACAACAACATGGCTTATTATGATTGACAATGATCAACATTCAGATTTACCTTCCATGAAAGTACTCATTCTAGAAGACGAAGCGCTATCGGCCAGAAGAGCTTCCCAGTTACTGACCGAATACGATGCTAACATTGAAGTGCAACAGGTCCTGGATTCCATAGAAGAGGCGGCCATTTGGCTGAATCAAAACCCCGAGCCGGATCTGATGCTGCTGGATATCCATTTATCCGACGGATTGTGTTTTGGCCTGTTTGACAAAGTGACGGTGAAAAGTCCGGTTATTTTCACCACGGCTTACGATCAATACGCATTGCAGGCTTTTAAAATGAATAGCATTGATTATTTACTTAAGCCACTGGACAAAGGCGAGCTCACGCGTGCATTGGATAAATACCATCACTTAAAACAAGACCGAAAAAGCATTTCCAACCTGGACATAGAAAATCTCAAAATGACTATCCAGGCGCTGACCAGAAAATACAAAAAAAGGTTTTTAGTCCGGTATGGTGACACCATTCATTTCAAGAATATCGAAGAAGTGGCCTACTTCTATGCGGACGACAAGGTGGTATTTATGGTAACCAATGAAGGGAAAAAATACCTGATGGACAATAACCTGGAAAGCCTCGAGGAAATGCTTGACCCCGCTTTATTTTTCAGGATTAACCGGAAGGTCATAGCCCGGATTGAGGCCATTCAAAATGTTAAATCGTTGCTAAGCAGTCGCTTACAAGTATTTTTAAAGCCTGTTTTCAATCAGGATGTATTCGTGAGCAAGTACAAAAGCCATGAATTTAAAAACTGGCTCGACAACTAGGCAAACCAATTTTACATACCCAACCTTCACTTTATGAAATTGCTCTCTACCCTATTCATCTTTTTCACAGCGGGCTGGACATCCATCGCAAATGGTCAGCAAACCCGGGAAGTTAGTTTACACCTGAAAAACGGGTCGGTGATCCGGGGAAGGTTGCTTGAAGCAGACGGTAAATATCAACTGGAAACATACGACAAAAGCATTTGGGTATTTCAAAGAGAAGAAGTCGACACGCTGATCGCTGAAAAGCTTGTCAACCCAAACATTCGTTATAAACACAAAGGATTCGTGCATTACACAGAACTTGGGCCGCTGGCTATGAGTAACCGGGCTTCTAATGGCGTTACCACTTCCGCATTTTCATTTCAGACAACAAACGGTTATAAGTTTAATCAATGGGTTTATACCGGCCTGGGTATCGGTGCAGACTTGTACGCCGTGCAAACATTTGTGCCTGTGGTTCTAAGCCTCAGGGGTGATTTTTCAGATAGGAGCTCCAAGGTTCCATTCTATTTCCTGGAAGGTGGTTATGGATTTAATGCCACTTCCAACGATGTGGATAGCGTCCGTTTCGGTGGAGGCGCCACATTCTCGGCGGGTGTTGGGATGAAAATTCTTTTTAGCGGAAACACCGGCTTCACCATTGCTGCAGGTTACCGCTTCCAGAGATCTTCGGTGACCGAGGGAGCTCGGGAAAAGGTTGAAGATTTCAATAGGTTGACGCTGAGAGCAGGATTTTCGTTTTGAGCATTTTGCACATTGAAGCGGTGAATGTAACTATCCTAAGCAAACCATATAATTCGTATATTTAAATTAATAATATATATCAATTGCATTTACGTATGTTAGTGCACCAATTGGTACTCGATTGCTTACACACTTGATTAAATCCACTCGTTATATGGGGCATTTTTTAAAGATCTAAGCCATGAAGTATTTAGCTATTTCTATTCTAATCTTTCTCTTTTCTTGCTCACAAAACAGGGAAAAGGAGCAACATCCCGACCAAGATAGCGGAGTAACAAAAGTAGACAGCGTAATCATGCTTGAAATTCATGCAAAGAAAGGTGAGCAATTTTTCTTTGGTTACCACGATTCGCTGTTCAACTTCAACATGATGGAAACTCCTGAAAATTTGAAAGTTGATTCCATATTCAGGAAAGAAATAATTTCTTCACAGCCAATATTGTTGAAAGACATACATTACATGTCGCAATACTACATTTACCTTCTCCCCGGTGAGACATATCAGATAACAAAAGACTCTTTATTTTCTGATTTTCAGGTTACTGCTTCGCCCAAACGGACATACGAACTAAATGCCTCAAAGGAGCTTAGAAAGCACATCACTAAACAAAAAAGGCTGAGTGAATATACTTATAAAGAAAGATTAAGATATGACCGATTCACAAAGCTGGACTTTGAGTCAAGAGACTCTGTGTTAAAAAGCGATTATCATGACAATGTTCAATTTCTAAGTGCTTATTGTTCCAGAAACGATTTCAGTCCAGATCAAAAGAGGGTTTTACTTCGAAATTTATTTTACCAATACAAAATTGCCCAGTTCAACTTCAACAGACGAACACCGGCTCAGGTACAAAAATATTTGAGTGACAAAAAGCTGTACAAGGAGTTACTGCCCCTGATGAAGTGCGATACTTGCTTTCATGACCCTGATTTCCCGTATTTAACCCAGGTTTTTGCTAAGTATTATGTTGCGAACCCGGATGAAGTGGGAACAGAAAAAGCATATGTTGCCTACAAACAGAATTTTGATGGGAAAACGAGGGACTACCTTTTGTATAACTTGATCAAACTGGGCGGGATGTTTAACGACACAAAACCAAACCCCGCCCTTGCGAAGCAGTTTCAGAATGATGCTCACACCCCAGCGCTCAGAAATTATATCAGGGAAATGTATGATTTTATCGAAGCAAAAAAATCGGACGTAGGGAGCCTGGCCAATTTTGCTGGTGAGATCATTACGTGGGATCAGGTGATCAAAAAACATAAAGGAAAAGTCATTTATGTTGATTTTTGGGCAAGTTGGTGTGGGCCCTGTCGGGCGGAAGTGCCTTCATCCCGATTACTCAAAAAACGATTTAGCGCAAAAGATGTCGTTTTTGTCAACATTTCAATGGATGAAAACAACGTTGCGTGGAAAAAGGCCTCAAAATCGGACGATATTGAAGGTCCGGAAAATTATATCTTAATTCAACCTTCCAAATCGAAACTGAAAAAAGAGTTTCAAATTGACGTCATCCCGCGTTATTTTCTCATAAGCAAAACCGGAAAAATCGTCAATCCAAATGCTGCAAGACCGTCAGACGGTAAAGTCGCCTCAGAAATAGATGCGCTTTTATAAATTTGATTTTCAAGGTCATTTTTGTGTGAACGTCCAGGTTCTGTAGCTGAGTGGCAACCAGGGCATATCCAAAAATCATATCATTGGCCTCACTAATTCACTTTTGGTCTTGCCAAGCGCTGCCGATGTATTTTCTTTGCGAGTGAATCTATCGCGATGATCATGAAAGTTTTTTTATTAATCCTGCTCGTTTATATAATTCCATCAACCGGTTCATCGCAGAATTTATACAGCCGGTCCTACGGCGACACAAAAGATAACCCGATTATATTTTTACATGGTGGTCCAGGCAGCACTAGTGTCTTTTTTGAAGCAACTACTGCGCAGTTATTGGCTGATCGAGGATTTTATGTAATAGTTTATGACCGCCGGGGAGATGGTAGATCGGCAAACGAGAACGCGAAAATGGATTTCAACGAAGCCATCGTAGATCTAAAAGTTATATATGACCGCTATAACCTAGAAAAAGCTTCTCTGCTTGCATTCAGCTTCGGAGGATTGATAGCTGCACAATTCGCTCAAAAACATTCTGATCTTGTTCAAAGCTTGATATTATGCAGTTCATTGGTGTCACAACAGAAATCCTACAACACAATCCTTCAATCGAGTAAGGCTATCTATGAGCGTACAAATGATTCATTGAAATTGAAAGAGCTTAAGTCTATCGCACAGATGGACACCAATTCTTTCGAATATCGCACTCTGGTCTTCAAACACGCGTCAGCAAACGGATTTTTCAACCTGACGGCGCCAAACAACCGCGCGAAGGCCATTTACGATACCTATAAAACTAATACGCTAATTGCTCTGTATGTTAAAAATGAGCGGGCAGTTTCAACGTTCTGGAAGCATGAGTCTAGTCACAACATTGATATCACGCCACAGCTGCGATATTTGCGGAAGCGGCATATACCAATTTATGCCCTATATGGGAGACAGGATGGACTTTATTCTCCTGCACAGATTTCTGACCTCAAAGGATTGCTCGGAGGTAATCATGTCAAGTACTTTGATAATTGCTCTCACACCTTGTTTATTGATCAGCAACAAATGTTCCTATCAGCAATAAGTATTTGGCTCAACAAAGCGAAGTAAATAACATACAATTTTTAACGCCATAAATTATCCTATCATTGGTATTTTTATAAAAGCACTGAGTACAATTTCACACGCCTATTTCAATGCAGGGGCGGAGACAGTATATCCCAATCCAACGTCAGACGCCATCCTTATCAGGAAGGACTCGACTGTTTCTAATCACAAGATAATTGTTAGTAAATGATCCTCAATACTATGGTAGTTGCATAAAACTCGCACCGATCACTTTCAACCCATCCTCAAAGCGTTTCCAAACTCTAAAATATCTGAATTTTCCCTCTAACGGTGTTCCCATCATCTTTCCTTTCGCTGTCATTGTAACGATTGAAAGTGCGGTGTCGCCAATTATTTTAATGTCATCAATATTTGTTGAAGCATTTTCAATAATCATGGTTTTTGCTTTATGTGAGTCCAAGTCCATTTTTTTGGTCAGAAGTTGTCCTGTCGGCGCAACTGCAATTAAATCATTGTGTAGTAGTTGGTTAAGAACGTCCACATTGCTCACAAGTTGAGCCGAAAACAGTTTGTTTTCAGCTTCAACAACGTCTTGTCTGGTAATTTCTATTTTTTCCATTTTTCTATTTTTCATTTGACCGCTCAAATGTAAGGCGGCTTGCTAGCAATGGGTGTCAGTAAAACTTGAGATTATATTTGATTTACTTGAGAAAATAGGGAAGTTCCTCACGCCGGGCTTATAGAATCTCTCCTACCAAATTTTCATCTGAATCGCAACGGTTTAGAATGTGTGTGGTGTCTTAGCCATATAGACAATCCAAGATTAAATTGTCTTTTCAGCGATCCGTTGGGATATCACATTTCATCATTCACATTTCCTTGCATGTTATGAAAACTTGTACGTTCGTCATTTGCTTTTTGCTCGCAGCGATCACCTTGAATGCTGCTGCGCCGTTAGATTACGCCGGCAGGCTGGCCGATAACAATGCCGTCAATAAACCCGTCAAGGCGAAATTAGCTCCATTTACTGTATGTCTTGAAGCAGAAACAGCAAACAGCGATGCCCCTGTTTCGCAGGATCCTAATGCATCCAACGACCTGACACGCGGTGCCCGGGATTCGGAGGACTACTTTGTCGATTATCAGACCGATGTTCCGACTGCGGGAAAGTATCTGCTGACAATCCGTTATTATGCCGAAGAAAATTCGCAGGTAAGTGTTTCCGTGAACGCCGGTCCATTGATGCAAATTGAACTTCCGGCGTCGCATTCCTGGAACATTGCCTGGAAGGAACACACTTTCGAGGTGGATTTGATCGCTGGCAATAACAGGGTGCGAATTAAAGAGCTTCCTGGGTATAATGTCAGGCAGGATAAAACTTGCTGGACTGAAAACGGTGGTTCGTTGCCCGTCGATTGTGATTATATTGTTGGATCGATTGTAACCGACTACTATCCGTCATGCGGGCAGGCAATAGGCGTAAGTGCCGACTGCGGCGGAAACGCTTGCGCCGGGCTGAGTTACAGATGGACTGGTCCGGGATTGGATGCCTCAGGAAGTTCGGTCAGCTTTTATGCACCCAGTGAAAACGGAAATTTCACTTACACGAGGACAAGTTCCAAACCGGGCTGTCCTGATCAGACTAGCGATTTCAAACTGACCATCACTGACTGCGGCGACGGACCATTCCAAATATGCCTGGAAGCAGAAGACACCGGGGGGACCGGCCCCATAACCGAAGATCCTAACGCATCGGGTGGCAAAACAAGGGGCGAGCGCGACCGGGACGATTACGGTGTATTTTATTTAGTTCCCGACGTTCAGGTTGAAGGCCCGCACGCAGTGACATTCCGGTATTATGCCGAAGCAAATACCGCCTTTGAAGTGCGTATCAACGACGAAGTCAATCCGCACAAGATAGAGCTGCCAGCTTCCAATTCCTGGAATATAGTCTGGATTGAGCAAACCTTTGTTTTCACTTTAAGAAAGGGCTTTAATTCAATCTTTGTGAAAGGATTGCCAGGGTATCGCCCCGTGCGGCATGATAAGATTTGCGTCGAACAAATGCCCGGCACGCCTCCTTCCTGCGACTTTACCATCACCGCCCAGACCTCTACATCGACCCCTCAGTGCGGCGCCCAGGTTTCCCTGACCGCCAATTGCACCGGCCCCGATTGCGACGGCATCTTCTATAATTGGACGGGTGCCAACGGGTTTGCGCGTTATACACAGAACATTGAAGTTACTGCGCCGTCCGTGCATACATCGGACGGTTACAATGTTGCAGCCGGGAAGGATGGATGCGCGTACAAGAACGTTTTCGTTGCTTTTACTACAAGCTGTCCACCGGCCCAGGAACCATTCAGCGCCTGCGTGGAAGCGGAGCATTCGGCCAGCAGCGGGCCAGAGTCCCATGATCCCAACGCCTCGAACGGTCAGACCCGTGGCGCACAAGATAACTACGATTATTTTGTCGAATATCAGGTAGACGGAATAACGAAAGCAGGCTTTTTCCCCGTAACGCTGCGCTACTATGCAGAGGCAGATGCCCAGATTAGCGTAGCAGTAAATGATGACGTGGTGATTCCGGCACTAAACCTGACCCCTACTCACAGCTGGAACATCGTTGCACGAGAAGAAACATTCTACATCACGCTTTTTGCAGGCACTAACACGATCCGCATTCAGGGCCTGCCCGGTGCAGCATGTCGACAGGACAAGATTTGCATTGGACCTGACCAAAATGTTTATACCAGAATGGCAGCACCTGGTGCTCCGGAAATGCAGGGGGATATCCCGTCGCTGCAAGCATATCCTAACCCGGCTACTGGCGAATTCAACGCCGTATTCCAGTTACCAGTAGGAACATCAGGCACAATGCGCCTCACTGATACGCAGGGCCGGGTATGGCATGAACGTGCGGTGAAAGGAAAAGGTGTTCATGAAGAGCGCATTATCCTTCCTGGCGCGCCAGCAGGCATTTATCTGCTACAAGTGAAAAAACCAGATTCGGTAGAAACCAAGAAGATCCTCTTCGTTCAGTAAATGTGAAAGGCGGTTGCGTGGCCAAGCACGCGACCGCCTTTTACGATTTCATTCGTTAACAAAGATGGCCCAAAACCAGTAGTCTTTTAAGCCAGGATTTTATGTTTATCTCCCCACTTTTCAAGTAGCTTGATAATCGGGGCCAATTCATAGCCTATTGCAGTAAGTTCATACTCTACCCGTGGCGGGACTTCTGCATAGACCGTCCGCTTGATGATTTTGTCGTTTTCCAACCTCCTTAGCTGCAATGTGAGCATCCGTTCGGTTATTGCAGGCATTCGTTTTCTCAATTCTCCAAATCTGAGTTTTCCGTTTATCAACCAGGAAACAATGGCCAGCGACCACTGTCCACCAATAATGTTTGCAGCATAAACTTCTGAACATTCCATGCTTAGCGCCTTTTTATTGGCAAAGTTTGTTGAGCTTTCCTTCACTTTTGACATTACTTACATTATTTATAGTACCCCACATTTAGTAGCTAAGCTACCAAACTCAGGGTAGCCTCGCTAATTTTGATTGAGGAAAAATAAAAATAATGAGATGAAGACATTAGTAATTGTAATCCATCCGGACATTCAACATTCAGCAATAAACAGAAGATGGATTGAAGAGTTAAACAAATATCCCGACAGGTATGCGGTTCACCAACTTTATGAAGTTTACCCTGACGAGAAACTGAACATCACCGCCGAGCAAAAACTGGTAGAGCAACATGACAAGATTGTGTTCCAATTCCCCTATTACTGGTTTAATTGCCCACCACTTTTTAAAAAATGGCTGGATGAAGTGATGATTTATGGCTGGGCCTATGGCAGGCAGAGCGACTTTAAGATGTCTGGCAAGCGCATTGCCCTGGCTATTTCATTAGGCATTGACGAGCAGGGATACAATCATTCTGCGTTGTACAAGTACACCGTTGAAGAATTAACGCGGCCTTTTGAGCTTAGTTTTGATTATGTAAAAGCTGACTACCGACCTTTTTTTGCCTACTATGGAATGGAGCACAATGCGTCGGATGAATGGATCGAAAAAAGTGTCCCCCAGTATCTTGCGTTTTTAGATACATTGTAAAAATGCTTTATCATTGCAATTTCAATAAAGGCTGCATCCAGCCCTACTGAGCTCATGGCCCATCGGTCAAAGCCAACACTGTGTTATGCTTGGAGCGTAACTTGTACAACCGACCACCTTCTGGGAAAGCGTGAACCAATGGGTTGTGGGTCATTGAACAAGCTAACGGCAAACCAGGATTGATATAAACCAGGACGATAATGGCTGAAAAAGATACTTTTGGCATCAACTAACACTATGACTGCCGAGAGTTGCTCAATATATCAGCGGCTGAAATGGAAAATATCTCCATTGTTTTTAACCGCCCTTTCAGCAGGTTCTCTCCAACCGATCTCATCTCGTAGGCGGCCGGAAGTTGAAGTATTTTAGCCAGCTCCTCCGAAACCAGCAGGTCTGCATTAAAATGATTGCAAAGTCCCTGGATCCTTGCGGAAGTATTAAGGACGTCACCTGTAAAGATGATTTCCTTTTTCAACGATCCGATTTCTCCGGCAGTCACCATACCAAAATGCAGACCGGCTTTAAACGCCGGTAAAATGCCAAATTTGCCGTTGTACTTTTCCGTCTGACTTTCGAGGATACGTTTCATAGCGAAGAAGCACTCAATACAATTATTATTTTTTAAACCGTCTTTCAGTTTCCAGCTGATGATCATCTCATCACCAGCGTATTGATAGATTGTGCCCGCGTAATCAATCACAGCACCTGACAGGTCGAAGAAATACTCCTTCAACATCTCGAAGTATCTGACGTGCCCAAGATTTTCGGCGATTGTAGTCGAGGACTTCATATCCAGAAACATAAATATCCGCTCTTCTTCTACGGGATGATGGTATTTCCCTAAGAAAAAATTACTCAATGTGCCTGGCCCCAGACTCTGGCTGAATTCAGCATAAAATTGCGTAACCAAAATTATCGAAGCAATGTATAGTACAAGGCCGACCGCAGCGTAGTCAGTGAAAAATGCCCAGACTGGTGATACCAAGTTTTTAAAAGAGTGCTCACTTGGCATATTTAGTGCATTCATCAACAACGTGAAAGCCAGAAAAATGATAACAATGATCAGGTAAAGAAAGGATTTGAATACGATCTTTCTGGTGAAGCTCTTTTTTATAAACCACTTACTGAAATAACCAATCTCCAGAATGCCGGTAATCAGACCCATCATCAGGCCCGCAACGGGGATGGCAAAAATGTTTGCTGCAAATTTGTACTGATTGCCCGTTGATGGATAGTGGTCCAGATCTCCAAGAATTCCTTTTTCCAGCATGCAGTAAATCAGGCTAAAAATAAACCACAATACTCCAAAAGGAATGACACGGGCAACATCTCTTTTGGTTTTCGGTGACAGCATGGATTGATGTATTGTGGACCAGTCTTCAAAATACCCTAAATTTTCAGAACAAACCCTATACCATACATCCGAAAATGTAAATTATTGCTGTGTCTTGTTTTTTGTCAATTGAGACAAGTACTTCGTGAATGATGACGTATTTGTTTCAAACTCCATTTGTAATACATTTATAGACAGCAAATCGCTGATATAAATGCTATAAAAAATTGAAATACTTTATTATTACTCTCGTATGTTCTATTTTAATTGCCTGTTCTAAAAAAGAATCCAAGCAGTATACGATTGGCTTTTCGCAGTGCACGGGCAGTGATAACTGGCGTAAAACCATGCAGGAGAGCATGTACCGCGAGCTGTCTTTCAATCCGGAGATCAACTTTGTAATGAAGGATGCGGGCGGACAGAGCAAAATACAAATCACGCAAATTGAAGAACTGCTCAAACAAAAAATTGACCTGCTGATCGTCTCTCCCAACGAAGCAGAGCCCATTACGCCTGTTGTGGAAAAAGCATATCAGAACGGAATCCCGGTCATCATTCTGGATCGCCGTACGAATTCTGATCAATATACTGCCTATGTTGGCGCCGATAATGTGGAAGTTGGACAGATTGCCGGAGCTTATACGAATACACTTTTGAAAGGAACCGGAAAGGTGATTGAGATCAGTGAAAAGCCTGGATCATCCGCTGACATTGATCGCCACAAAGGTTTTATGGAAACGATCAGCCGCTTTCCAGGTATCAGGTTGACGGCAAAACTGGATGGCGATTGGGACAAATATTCTTTCGAGGCTCCGCTAACCAAACTGCTACAAACCCACACGGACATTGATGTTATTTTTTGCCAGAATGATCGCCGTGCGCTGACCGCTTTCAAGGTTTGTAAAAATCTGGGTCTTGAAAAAATGATCCGTCTGATTGGTGTAGACGGATTAACCGGGCCAAATGGCGGCATTGATCTTGTAGACAGGGACATTCTGAATGCCACAATTCTTTATCCGACAGGCGGTGAAGAAGCCATTCGAACTGCCATTTCAATTCTGCGAAAACAGCCTTTCAAAAGGGAAAACCGGCTGCAAATCACCATGATCGATTCGACCAACGTCAGGATCATGAAATTGCAGAGCGAAAAACTGGTAGCGCAGCAGCAGGACATTGAACGTCGTCAGGAAAAGATTGAGGAGCAGCGCGCGATCTCTGAAAACCAGAGCATTGTGATTTACACTGTCTCCATCACCCTTGCTATGGCACTTATTTTCGGAGCCATTTCTTTCTATTCGTTACGCGAAAACCGGAAGATCAACAAACGGCTTGAAGTGCAGAACCATGAAATATCAGATCAGAAAAACCAGATTGAACAACTTGCGCAAAGCGCTGAGATTGAAAACGAGGCAAAGCTCAAATTCTTCACAAACATTTCGCACGAATTCCGTACTCCGCTTACCCTGATATTGGCACCTATTGAGGATGTTTTGGCCAGTGAAAAAATCCGTGATCCTTTGATCAAACAGGAACTTTCATTGATCAGAAAAAACACATTGAGACTGCTCCGGCTGGTGAGCCAGCTGATGGATTTCAGGAAACTGGGAAGTCACCGGATGCAGGTGCGGGCCGGCGAGCACAACCTGGTAGCATTTGTGAAGGACATTATGGTGGCATTTGAACGCATTGCTTCCAAACGAAAGATCGACTTCCAATTAATTGCTTCCGATCCCGAAGTGATGGTCTGGTTCGATACGACGATGCTTGACAAGGTGATTTTTAATTTGCTTTCCAATGCATTTAAGTTCACGCCGGACAAGGGAAGGGTTTATTTGTATATCAAAACCATTTCTTCTGATCAAGCACAGATTACAGTGGAAGACAATGGCATAGGGATGACGGAATCGGAAGTTGCGCACGTTTTCGAAGTTTTTTACCAAGCCGAAAGCGGCTATAAAGCACTGGGAACCGGGCTAGGATTGGCGCTTTCCAAAGAACTGATCTCGCTGCACAAAGGAACAATTTCTGTTCGCAGCCAGCCCAACAAAGAAACAGCATTTACCATTGAGCTGCCACTGGGTAACAAACATTTCCAGGAAGATGAATTACAAACCGGGCATGCGGAAGATTTTTCCATGGTTCAAAACTTCGAAATTCAGGAAGAAGATGCGGCTTCCAATAATGCTTCTGTCAGGGAGGTTTCGATTCATGAGCAATCTGTGCTGCTCATTGAAGACAACAATGATCTGGTGAGGCTTTTGGAACAAAAATTAAATGTCAATTATCAGATACTGGTGGCCAATGATGGTGAAGAAGGTTTGAGACTGGCATTTGAGCACATTCCCGATCTGATCGTGTGCGATGTAACATTACCAAAAAAGGATGGGTTGAGCGTGAGCGCGATACTCAAAGCAGATTTCAGGACTTCACACATTCCGGTGATTTTGCTTACCGCCAGAACAACCATCGAACAACAGATCGAAGGCATTCAAACGGGCGTGGACGCTTACATTACCAAACCATTTAATCTGCAATATGTTCAGGAAAGCATTAAGACGCTGCTGAAAAACCGGTCGGCGCTTCGCGAACATTACACCAGCGAATTGCCCATAGAAATTTCGTCAGGAACGAATCCTAATAAACTGGACAAGAAATTTATCACACAGTTTACGGCATACATTGAGGAGCATTATGACAACTCAGAACTCAGCGTTGAAGACATTGGGAAAGATCTTGGCATGTCCCGAGTTCAGTTGTACCGGAAAGTAAAAGCGCTTGTGGGCATGAGCGTGAATGAATACATGCAACAGGTTCGGCTCAATAAGGCAAAGTTTTTACTGCGACGTGACGATCTGACAATCGCGGATGTAGCTTATAAAGTCGGTTTCTCCTCCCCCACTTACTTCTCGACTGCTTTTAAAGGAAAATATAACCAAACTCCTATGGAATATAAAAAATCGTAAACAGCCGGATTTTTATTTAACATTTTCAATCTATTGTTCAATTTCTCACTTACCCTAATCATCAGAAATGATACAAATTTTAAACAGGATGTATCAAATTTGAAAGATGACGCGTGTATCAAATTTTAAATAACAGGCTAATTCACTGATTATCATTATAATATACCTCTAAAATACCACTGTATCAAAGTTTAACTTTATTGAGATATTATTTAGTTATTCCGGGTGCCAAGTGGCGGTAGTTTTGACAAAAAATCAGAACTACCAATGAAAAACAGTAAGGTATTAGTTTGGTCGATCGTCGTTGCACTTGGCGGATTCCTTTTCGGGTTCGACACGGCCGTTATCTCGGGAGCGGAAAAGGCTATTCAGCATTTATGGGACTTGTCTGCGGTTGAACACGGATTCACCGTTTCCATCGCACTGATAGGAACCGTTCTCGGCGCAATGCTAGGCGGCATTCCGGCAGATCGGCTTGGAAGAAAAACTACCTTATTCTGGATAGCTGTTTTATACCTGGTTTCTTCCCTCGGCTCTGCACTCGCAACGGACTGGTATGTCTTTATATTCTTCCGCTTCCTTGGCGGGCTGGGCGTTGGTGCTTCCTCGGTTGCCGCACCCATGTACATCTCCGAAATCTCTCCTGCCAAATCACGCGGAAAAATGGTTGGGCTATTCCAATTCAATGTCGTTTTCGGAATTCTCATCGCCTACTTCTCCAATTACTTCATGCAGGATATGGGCGACAATGCATGGCGCTGGATGCTGGGCGTGCAAGCATTGCCTTCGCTGATTTTCTTACTGGCAATTCTTTACGTTCCTGAAAGTCCGCGCTGGCTGATTATGAAAAAAGGTGACGTGCAGCAAGCAAGGGAAATTCTGAACATTATCGATCCCGAAACCAGCGAAGAGACATTGCTTGCGATCAGGAATGCGAACGAAGAGACGAAAGACAAACCTTCCGCCCGGCTGTTTTCTGCCAAATACAAAACACCTGTAATGCTTGCCATTCTGTTCGCGGTTTTTAATCAGGTTTCAGGAATTAATGCCATCATTTATTACAGTCCGCGCATTTTTGAAATGACGGGATTGGGAGCGAAAGCGGCATTTTTATCCTCTGCCGGGATCGGTTTTGTCAACTTCGCTTTCACTCTTTTAGCTATCAATTTTATAGATCGTTTTGGTAGACGCACATTAATGGCGATCGGCTCCGTAGGCGTCATTATTACGCTTGGATTGGTTGCCAGGGCTTTTTTTATCCAGGATTTTACGGGCGTTCCGGTGTTTCTGTTCGTTTACATTGCTTTTTTCGCATTCTCACAAGGCGCGGTCATCTGGGTTTTTATATCTGAAATTTTCCCCAATGAAGTGCGTGCAAACGGTCAGGCGCTAGGGAGTTTTACCCATTGGTTCATGGCTGCCATTATCGCTTTTTCATTCCCCATCATTTCCGAATATCTGGGCGGCGGAGTCACATTCTCCTTCTTCGCAGTGATGATGATTTTGCAGCTCATTTTCGTGTGGCGCATCATGCCTGAAACCAAGGGAACGTCGCTGGAAAGGACTGATAAAACAATGATTCTACATTAATATCTCAACTTATATGACACCTAAAATAACCGTTTTCGGAGAAATGCTTTGGGACATGCTGCCTTCTGGCAAACAACCCGGCGGAGCGCCCATGAATGTGGCCATTCACCTGAAAAACTTCGGCATGAATCCAGCTTTCATCAGCCGCGTCGGCGATGACGACCTGGGCGTTGAACTCATGGATTATCTTAACAATCAGGATTTTAATGCAGATTTTATCCAAACCGGCATTACACATCTTACCGGCATTGTAAAGGTAAACCTGACCGACAAGACCGAAGTTACCTATAAAATCGTGCAGCCAGTAGCCTGGGATTACATTATGGTGACACCTGAAAACAAGCAGTTGGTAAAGGACTCAGATGTGTTTGTATATGGCACACTTTCCGTTCGCAGCCAGCAGTCGCGCGACACGCTTTTTGAATTGTTGAAAGACGCAAAACTGAAAGTGTTTGACGTAAACATCCGTCCCCCGCATCTGGACAGAGCCACCACTGAATATCTGCTGGAACAGGCTGACATTGTGAAAGTAAACGAGCATGAGCTCAACACGGTCTGCACCTGGTTTGGCATACAACCCGAAGTAGAAACGCAGATGAAATTCTTATACGAACGCTTCAACCTGAAACTGGTTTGTGTAACGCTCGGTGCCGATGGCGCGGTCGTTCTTTCCAGTGACGGATTTCATTCACAAGGCGGATATGAAGTGGAAGTCCAGGACACGATTGGCAGCGGAGATTCCTTTCTGGCCATGTTTCTGAAAGAATATGTCTGCGGCTCATCCATTCCCACAGCCCTCAAAAAAGCCTGTGCCGTAGGTGCATTGGTTGCCTCCTATTCTGGTGCTACACCTGTGATTGCCGAAAAAGAAATTGCTGATTTTTTAACAAATAATCAAACGAATCATGTTTAAACGACTACCGCTTCTGGCTTTTGCCATACTCTGTTGGGTGCAACTTGCGGCTGCTCAATCCAACATCACCGGAACCGTGAAAGACGGCGCCGGCTTGACGCTCCCCGGAGTAAGTATTCTGGAAAAGAATACAACCAATGGCACATTATCTGATGCCGATGGAAAGTATAGCATCAGTGTTAACAGTGGCGCTACGCTTGTATTTTCTTACGTGGGCATGGTCCCCAGTGAAGTGATTGCAGGCACCAATAGTGTCATGAATGTTACACTGGAATATGATTCAAAAAGCCTGAATGAAGTGGTTGTTACCGGATATCAGTCTGAGCGAAAGAAAGATATCACGGGTGCGGTGAGTGTGGTGAACATTAAAGACATCAAAGACAGCCAGGTGGGTAATCCGGCAAAAGCATTGCAGGGAAGAGTGCCTGGTGTGTTAATCACCACGGATGGAGCGCCCGGCGGAGGTGCTACGGTAAGAATCCGGGGAGGCAGTACATTGGGCAATAATGATCCCCTTTACATCATCGATGGCATTCCTACCAAAAGAGGATTGAATGAAATAAATCCGGCTGACGTCGAATCCATTCAGGTTTTAAAAGACGCTTCGTCTGCGACCATTTATGGTTCACGGGCTGCCAATGGTGTTGTCATTGTTACGACAAAAAAAGCAAAAAACGGTCAATCGCGGTTGAATGTGAACATTTCCACTTCAATTCAGGATTACGCTTCTAAATTAAAAACACTGAATGCAGACGGCCGGGGCCGGGCTTATTGGCAGGCGGCAGTAAATGACAAAGCAGATCCGAACGCCAATCAGATTTATCAATATGATTGGAATAACGATTTCAACAGTCCGGCATTGAATCAGATAAAATATCCGGAATTCATCGATGCGGCAAAAACAATGAAGCCTGCGAACACCTATTGGTACGATGAAATTTCACAAAAGTCCATTATCCAATCGTACGATATGTCTATTTCCAATGGTTCTGAAAAAGGAAATACCATGTTTTCACTGGGCTATTACGACAATAAAGGAATTGTAAAATCTACGCACAATAAAAAATACACTGCAAGGCTGAACACGGATTTCTCGCTCTTTAAATCAAAACTGAAAATTGGCGAAAACCTGTCTGCCACTTACATTCAGGATGTGCAGTCTCCTACTGCTGATATTTTGTTTGCTTCACTGGTTTCACAGCCCGTTGTGCCGGTTTACACCGTGGATGGCGGCTGGGGCGGCCCTGCGTCAGGGATGACAGACCGTCAAAATCCTGTAAGGCTTATTGAGGACAACAGGCAGAATAAAGGCAACTTCTACCGACTCTTCGGTAATGTATTTGCCGACCTGGAAATTATCCCGAAACTGCATCTTAAAACCAGCTACGGAATTGATTACAGCGGTGGTTACAAAAGGCTGCTTCGGAAATCTTACACCTCCGGTTTCTTGTCCGATCCGACCAATCAGGTATCCAATTTCCAGGACTATTCGGGAAATTCAATTTGGCAAAACACATTGAACTATGACATTCAAACAGGTAAGCACCAGATTGGAATTGTTGTAGGCCAGGAAAGTATCCGATATATCGCCCAGGAATTTTCAGCAAGCAGAAGAGGCCTGGCGTTGGAGAATATCAATTATTCCTACCTGAATGCCGGAAGCAACAACATTAATAATGGCGGCAGCGGCAGTGCGAATTCACTTTTCTCCTATTTCGCGAAGGTCAACTACACTTATGCAGACAAATTCCTGGCATCGGCAACCGTACGCCGCGATGGTTCGTCACGTTTTGGAAAGGAAAACCGTTTCGGAACATTCCCTGCATTTTCATTGGGTTACCGTTTGAGCGAGGAAGCATTCATTAAAGATATACCATTCATTTCTGCCTTAAAACTAAGATATGGCTGGGGTCGCTCGGGCAATCAGGAAATCCCGAACAATGCTACGCAGTCCTTATACTCAGCCATTTACGGCAGCGATCCGACCTGGGATTTTGATAATGGCAGTGCTTACGACATTGGCGGAAATGGCACAGGCCAGCTTCCGTCAGGATTTACATTAATCCAGCAAGGCAATGATGCCCTGAGATGGGAATCGCTGGCAGAATCGAATTTCGGTGTGGATTTTGGTTTCTTGAACAACACCTTGACGGGCTCAGTTGATTATTTCCAGAGAAAAACTTCTGACATTCTGATCAGCCCGGCATATCTGGCTGTGATTGGCGACGGTGGGAACCGGTTTACCAACGGCGCTTCCATGAAAAATAGTGGTTTCGAAGCATTGCTCTCCTATGACACAAAAATTGGCAACGATCTGAGAATCAACCTCACAGGTAACTTCTCCCTGTATCGCAACAAGATCACTTATTTGCCAAAAGAAGTGATTGCATCCTATCCGGGAAATGGAACGGATAAGACCATACTAGGCCGCCCGGCTAATTCATTCTTCGGATATGTCGCCGACGGAATATTCCAGAATCAGGGTGAAGTAGACAATGCTGCAACCCAGCCGGGAAAGGGCGTTGGACGAATCAGATATGCAGATTTAAACAAAGATGGCACCATTGATGCACAGGACAGAGATTTTATCGGAAACAGCACGCCTAAATATATGTATGGCTTCAATACTTCGGTCAGCTGGAAAAATTTCGACCTGAGCTTTTTCTTCCAGGGAATCAATGTAAAGGTTCAAAACGAATTTAAAACCTACACCGATTTCTCGTCACTCTGGACGGGCACCAACTGGGGCGAAAGAACTTTAGACGCATGGACGCCCGAAAACACAAGTTCTGACATTCCTGCATTGACATTGGTGGACAGGAATAATGAAGGCCGCTTTTCGACCTACTTTATTGAAAACGGTTCCTATTTGAAGTTGAGAAACGCGCAGATCGGGTACAATTTCAAAAGTTTGAATAACCTGAAAATCCAAAGCGCGCGATTGTATCTGCAAGGGAGCAATTTATTTACAATCAAAAGTAAAGCTTTCACAGGTCCCGACCCGGAGATTCCAAACTTCGCTTTCCCCATACCCGTCATAGGAACAATCGGACTGAATGTCACTTTCTAAATTTTTGAAATCATGATCACTAAAAAATTAATATACACCCTGACATTGCTCATGGTGCTTTTCACAGGCTGCGATGATGCGCTGGTAGAACCGGCACAAGGTGTCATTTCGGGTGACGATTTAAATACGCCTGAAAATGTGGACAAGATGGTCGTAGCAGCCTACTCCGCACTTGGAAACGATCATTACACCTCTCCTTTTTCCAGTATGTGGGCATATGGAAGCATACGCGGAGGCGATATGTATAAAGGTGGCGACGGCCCGGGTGATTTGTCAGAATTTCATTTGTTCGAAACATTCTCTCTGAACCGGGTTGATAATGCATTGATAGACCAGGTTTGGTTCCGATTATATGTGGGTATCAGCCGGACAAATGATGCATTGCGGAGAGTGAGTGCATTGTCCGACGCGGAATATCCTGAAAAAGCAGCCCGTATAGGTGAATTGAATTTCCTGAGAGGACATTTCTACTTTTTGCTGAAAATCTTGTTTAAATATGTTCCGTATATCGACGAAACCATTGCCAAAACCGACTATCCAACCATTTCAAACGATAAGCTTTCGAATGACGAGCTCTGGTCAAAAATTGAAGCGGATTTCCGAAATGCTGCTGAGAAGTTACCCGACAACCAGAGCGACAAAGGCCGGGCGAACAAGATTTCAGCGAAAGCCTATCTGGCAAAAACCCTTTTGTACAAGGCTTATGAACAAAATGAAACCAATGCCGTAGTAACCATAAACAAAGCCTTGCTGACAGAGGTAAACGCACTTTGTGATGAAGTGATCAACTCAGGCAAGTATAATCTGAGTGCCGATTTTGCTGACAATTTTTTAACAGCAACCGAAAACGGTCCCGAATCCGTATTTGCAATTCAGTATTCAAAAAATGACGGAACGCCGCTCGGCAGGCTGGATTACGGACATGCGCTGAATTATACGATGAACCAGGAATACGGGTGCTGCGGTTTCCATGTTCCCAGCCATGACCTCATCAACTCCTTCAAAACAAGTGCTGACGGACTGCCCCTGTTTCAAACCTACGCTACCAATGACGTGGCAGCATCCCTTGATTTCCAGACCAGCTCATTTGATCCGCGGCTGGATCACACCGTAGCAAGGCCCAATGCTCCGTTCAAATACGGGAAAAGCTATGTATTCCAAAAATCCTGGGCTCGTGCCCCGGCGGTTTACGGTGCTTTTGCCAGCATTAAAGAAGTGGTTTTACCAACGGATCCGTCGTTTCAAAAAGTACCGCCTTTTATGTCCAGTGCCAAAAACTGGCAGATTATCCGTTTCTCCGATGTACTTCTTTGGAAAGCAGAAGCATTAATAGAACTGGGTAGACAGGACGAAGCACTTCCTTTGATAAACAGGATACGTGCCCGTGCAGCCACAAGTACAGGGCTGCTCATATCAGCGGATGGAAAACCTACGGCCAATTTTAAGATAAAACCGTATGTGAAGAGTTCGGATTGGACACAGAACTATGCCAGAATGGCCATGCGCTGGGAAAGACGACTTGAATTTGCTGGTGAGGGCTATCATTTTTTCGACCTGGTTCGCTGGGGCGTTGCAGCTCAAACGATTAATGCCTATTTCCAAATCGAAAAAACAAGGGCAACACACTTAGGAGATGCCCGATTTACTGCCGGTCGGGATGAATATCTTCCGATACCATTGAATCAAATTAATTTCAGCAGTGGCTTGTACAAACAGAATGTTGGGTGGTAATTGTCAGCAATTGGTCTGGCTCAAACACAATCAAATAACGATATGAAAAAAATAATCATTGCCTTACTTCTTATCTGTGCCATAACCGGCTCAACGGCTATTGCTCAGGAATTCAAGGAAAAATACCGTCCGCAGTTTCACTTTACACCCAAAGCCAACTGGATGAACGATCCTAACGGCATGGTGTATCACAATGGGATTTACCATCTTTTTTATCAATACTACCCGGACGACAAAATTTGGGGACCCATGCACTGGGGACATGCCACGAGCAAAGACATGATCGCCTGGAAAGAGCAGCCGATTGCGTTGTATCCGGATAGTCTGGGTTACATCTTTTCGGGAAGCGCTGTTGTCGATAAAAATAATACGGCTGGATTCGGGAAAGACGCATTGGTCGCCATTTTCACGCATCACGATCCAGTTCAGGAAAAGCAAAAAACGGGCAAACACGAAACGCAGAGCATTGCATACAGTCTGGACGACGGTAAAACGTGGACGAAATACAAAGGAAATCCTGTGCTTCAGAATCCGGGCATAACCGATTTCCGGGACCCGAAAGTGAGATGGTTTGAACCTCAGAAAAAATGGGTGATGACTTTGGCAACCAAAGATCGTATCACATTTTATTCATCACCGGATCTGAAATCATGGACGCGCGAAAGTGAATTCGGTGCCAATGAAGGAGGCCATGGCGGCGTATGGGAATGTCCGGACCTGTTTCCCATCAAACACGAAGGAAAAGACATTTGGGTGCTCATCGTAAACATCAATCCGGGCGGCCCGAACAAAGGCTCTGCGGGTCAATATTTCCTGGGAGATTTTGACGGGAAAACCTTCACATCCAATTCAAAAGAAACCAAATGGCTGGATTTCGGGACCGACAATTATGCAGCTGTGACATTTGCCAACACTGGCAATCGCAACATTCTGATGGGCTGGATGAGCAACTGGCAATATGCCAATCAGGTTCCTACGGATCCGTGGAGAAGTGCTAACACAATCGCACGTGAACTAGGTCTAAAAACAGTTGGGAAAGAAATGTATCTGACTTCGGTTCCGGTTAAAGAGCTGGATGTGTTGAACACCACAAGTTTCTCAATGAAGAATGTGAAGGTGAAGGATCAACTGGATCTGACGGACAAAGTAAAGAATAAAACCGGCTTATTCCGCCTGGATTTAACAACTAAAAACACAGCAGATTTTTCTATTGTGCTGGCCAACGAAGCAGGCAACGAACTGATCATCGGATACGACAAAGCGAAAAATCAATATTACATTGATCGTTCAAAATCCGGCAAAATCGATTTTGAAAAAGGTTTTGGAGCAAAACACATTGCACCAAGGTTTGCAACGGCAGATAATATTCCGCTGACCTTGATTGCGGATGTAGCTTCTGTTGAGCTTTTTGCTGACAACGGACTGACGGTGATGACCGATATTTTCTTTCCGGAAAACCCGATGTCAAAACTGTCCATCAAATCCGTTTCAGGAATTACTGTTGATAATTTGAAATATACGGTTTTAAAACCTTCGGTAGAGTAATCATATACTTCCCGAACTGACGGTGTTTTGCATGAGAACACCGTCAGTTCAAGACTAAAACCAGATATGGCACTACCTATAATAGATAATATAAGATTTAAAAAAGTGGAATTAATATCTTAGCAGAAATATAATTAAAGCGGTGTGTTATGATCATTCATGTATCGACCAACATCAATTTATAAGATCTTATAGGATGATGTGGCGATTATACAAAATGGTTTTCTGGATCAAAAAACATATAGATTGCAAACAGTTGTTTTGGATAACAGCAGCCTTCTGAAAAAGATAGGCTTTCCAACTTATATGTTTTCATTTTACGGGCAGTTCTTCAAAGATCTTTCCATCCAAATTGCCGTTTAAATATTCAACGGCCAATACTGCAATGGCCCACCCTTTGTTAGTTACAATCTCGTCGCTGATTTCGTGATAAGAGCTCTTTTTAGAGCCCAGTATTTCGACTGCTTCTGCGCAACCTTCCCTAATGGCAAAGTTATCATTAGTGCTTATTTCTATCAGATTAATTTTATTGGCAAGGATGGCAATTGTCTCGGCTATCTCACTTTCCGTAGGGATAGCCTTTGTTTTTGCTGTTTCAATATTGCCGGTCGGGGTAAATTGGTGGTGTTCGGTACTATTCATTTAAAGATAAGGAATATTTAAAGACGGCTAAATTTGAGGTAGGGCAGACGCGATGAACAATTTATATGTCACAAATTTTGCATATCGTTTTGTCAGATCCGTTACGTTATTTAAGCGATCTATTTCATAATTCACACATCCTCTAACGGCACCCGCTTTTTATGCTTAAGGCCTTTGAAAAAAGAAGCGGTCAGCCCTGTAACCTTTTTAAATTGAAAAGATAAGTGCGCTACGCTGCTGTAATTGAGTAGGTGAGAAATCTGTGTAAGGGTAAGCTCGTCGTAGATAAGGAGCTCTTTAACGCGCTCAATTTTATGGGCAATAATGTAATGTTCTACCGTTGTAGCCGTGACTTCTGAAAAAATGTTGGCGAGATAAGTGTAATCGTATGCCAGTTTTTCCTCTAAAAATGCAGAATTAGTAAGCTTAGGAACATCTTCATCATTATAGATCATTTCTATAATAATGGTTTTTATTTTCTCGATAAGCTGTGCCTTTTTGTCTTCCATCAATTCCAGCCCCGATTTTAACAATGCCAAATGCAGCAATTCCCGCTGCTCTTCTGTCAGGTCGTCATCAAGCTCAACTTCTCCAAGTTCTATAATACTGTGACATATTCCTAGCGCTGCTAATTCGGCTTTGACCATAAGCTTACACCTTCGGCTTACCATGTATTTGATATAAATCTTCATTGCCAATAAATGTTTTGAACATAGGTAATTTGCAGAATAGGCTAAAAATAGTACCTATCATCCTATCCTCCCAGCTCACTGATCGTCATTAGTATGTTCCGATATCTCTTTGATTATTTGATCAAATTCGGTTGCGGATTGTAGAAAAAGATCCAGTATTTTACTTTTTTCAATATCCGTATTTGGATAATTTTTAATCAGGTCAACAAGACCCATCATACGGGCTAACGGTGCCCTGGCCATGTGGGACTGGGCCCAGGCTATCTCTTTCAATTTTTTGTTTTGAAGCTGGATGGTGATCAGGTTCTGCTTGTAGCCTGTAATGTCTTTCAACGATCCCACAGCCCGGATCGCCACGCCTAGCCGATTTCGTAAAAAGACAATCCGGTGCTCTACCAGTGCCACCTCACCATTCTCTTTGGTATATCTGAACTCTGATACAGCAACGTCTATATTACTATCTTCTATGCTTTTTGTTAATTCAGCTAATACCTTCGTCTTATCATCGACATGTATATTTTTATACCATTCACCGCTGTTGTGACTGTTAGACTGATATCCAAATATGGCGTGGAACCCATTTCCCCACTCTACATTATCTTTTTCAATATCCCAATCATAGATGGCTTGATTTGCCGCCTTCATGATCGATTTATACCGTTCATTGCTTCGTTTCAATGCGCCGCGATTAAATACCGCTTCTGTGATATCTCTGGAACTTACGACAATGCCATCTATGGCTGGGTCACCAAACAGGTTTATTGCTACCGTACGGATCCATCGCCAGTTTCCTTTCGAATTCCTGAATCTGAAAGGGCTCATTTTTATTCGCTTTATTTCCGACAGCTTTGAAAAGTGGCCGATAATCTGCTCTCGGTCATCCGGATGAATGAAATCAAAAGCATTTTTCCCAATAAATTCGGAGGGGTGGAAGCCCAATATCGGGTAAGAACTTTCACTGACGAACTTGTAATTTCCTTCAAGGTCTAGAATACCAATCAAATCTGCGCCTTCCTGCACAAGGGCCTTAAACCTTCTTTCACTCGCCAGGAGCTTGTTTTGATTTTGAACACGGTCCGTAATATCAGTGAGTACACACAGATGAAGTCCTGGTAGAATATCTGGTTTAAAATTGAAATTAACAATAATGTCTGAGCCATCTGTTCGCCTTATTTCTGTCGTGCCACTGCCTGCCTCACCTGCCTTAAATTGTTCAAAAATTGCATTCTGGCTTCCCGTGGAAAGCTTGGTCAACATTTGATAAGGCATATGTTCGCTCAATTCTTTTTGGGTGTAACCCAGCATATTCACCGCAGCATCATTAAATTCCAAACGATTGCACTCAAGGCTTCCTAAAATGATGGCATCGCTCGTTTGTTCGAAGATGGTTTTGAACTTTTCATCTGTCTTTTTTTTCTCAGTAATATCCTGAATAATCCCTTTGATAGCCACAGGGACCCCGTAGTGTCCATATTGAAGCTCCACCCGTTGAGATACCCATCTCACCTCTCCCTGTTCAGTAATGATACGGTGCTCATAGTCGGTATTCTGATTGGTAGCCAATGCAGATAAAACCTCCTCACTTAAAAGATAACGGTCATCCGCATGAAAGCAGTCGACCAGGTTCTGTCGCGTCGGAATAAAAGTTTCAGGGTTTCTTCCATAGATCTTATACATTTCACTGCACCACTGCGAAATGTCCTCATTTATATTACGGGTCCAGTAACCGATCCTTGCAATTTTTTGTGCATCGCGAAGCCTTTCAAGTAATAATAGACTGTTTTCCTGGGCTCTAAGGAGTACTGTAATGTCTGTTACAATAACCATTTCCGCTTTCTTGCCATCAAAAGAAATAATGTTTCCCTGCAGCTGTACATCTATGATTTCTCCATTTCTCTTCTGATGCTTATAACTACCACCGGTGACCAGCAAGTTTTCAATGGTCAGCTTCTCTACCGCAGCCTGCATTTTTGGAATTTCAGCGGCTGGACGAAGATCTTTCAGGTTAAGATTTAAGAATTCTTCTCTGGTATATAAGTAATGATTTACCGCTGCAATGTTCACATCCAGTATGCAAAGGGTTTGCAGGTCATATACCCACATGGGTTGGGGATTTAACTCAAACAAATCCCGGTATATGGTTTTAAGATCAAAACACCCGGATTTACCACTTCCAACACTCTCTGTCTCTCTAATCATTGCCGGTCGTGTTACAGATTATTCCAATAGTTATCTGAAAATAATTCAATTATTAGTTGATAATTACCACAATACAATCATTTAGAAACTACCATTATGGTTCTGAAAGTTATATGTATTGTCGAAATAATTTAATCTTTATTAGAAATTTATTCAATAGTCTTTGCTGCCAAATGAATTTTCAAATTCATAGCATGTCTGGGAAAGAACTAGTGGGAAGAGAAATTAACGAGGTTGAGACTTACACCGCATTGGGTTGACCTACTTTAACTTGATATTAAAGATTCGTATGGAGGTGATAATCATTGGTCTAAGTTTCGCGAAGCTACAAATTCACCAGGAGATTGATTTTCCAGTTTTTTGAACGCACGGTTAAATGTTGCTTTTGAGTTAAAACCGCATTCCAGGGCAATTCCCAACAAGCTTAAATGCGCATTGCCCGGTAGAAGCGCCTGTTGCTTAAATTCGCTTACCCGGTAAGCGTTCACAAAATCATTGAAATTATGGCTGCTGCCAACGTTTATTGCCAGCGATAGTGTTGGGGCATTTATCTTCATTTGCCTGGCCAGGTCAGGAAGTGATAAATCAGGATTTAGGTAAGGCTTTTCAGTGTCCATCAGATTCAGTACTTGTTGATAAATTCTGTCCTGATCCAAATTTGCCGTGGCGGGTGTTTTTTTTTGGACTTCGTCGGAGGATGAAGCTGGATTGGCAGACCCTGAATCCGAAAAGGTAAGTTGGCGACCCGGTTGGCGCTGCGCGTATCCGGCAATACTTACGTAGTAGATCAGGATTACACCTGCCAGATTATTCCACCAGTCTTGCCAAAAACTCAGGTTCAACCAAAGATCCACCACGGTTACAAGGAAGTCGATTGAGACCAGCAGCGAAAGGGCTATGAGAAAATTTCGAAACCAACGAAAGCTTACAGGTTCAACGTTTGAAAATTGTGTTTTAACCCAGGACCGATAATGATGGTAGAGCCGAAACGACCAATAAAGGTAAACTACATGCTGCGCAGTACTGCTTACAAACAACAAATCATCCAGATGCCAAGGCCCATGAAATGTCTTCTCCCAATAATGAACAAACGAGGGTCCGCCAGCAAATATAGTAAGGCGATAAGTTGCCTCAAGTAAGAAGGGTGCAACATGGATTAGATCCCGCCATTTAAATCTGAAACCGGTATCAAACTGGCTGCGCAGATAAAAGTAGTAAAGGGGAGGAAGCAAGAAACTCAGGGTTCGCGGGAAAAAATTGAGTCTTTGCCAAAGAATCTCAACACCGCCAAAACCCAACATATATACCCAGATGTTAAAACAAAGGGCAACCAGTACCCAGCCCAGCAGATAATCAGACAGGCGCCCTTCCCGTTGGCCGCGAATCCACAGCAGCAGGGCATATATCCAGCCCTGCAAAAAGCCAAACAAGAGGACTGCCGAGTAGACATTGAAGTAGAAGCTCATCGGTTAATATTACTAAAATAATTTAAAAGTCCGGCCTTGGTCTACAAGTTCCAAGCTTAGCCATATCTAAACATAATTTATAAATTCCCGTTTGTCTTAATCCGGCTTGCATCATTGTTTGTACGCGGCTCCCGGGCACCCTTTATCTCGCTGCGTCCAAATCGATAAGCAAACCTTATTGAAACACGGCGGCTTTCCCATTTGCGGTCAATATTGAATTGTTGCGACCCAAAGGATGTAGATTGCCGCCAACGCATCGTATTTAAGAGATCGTCAACATTCAGTGCAAGCTTACCCTCCCCTTTTAATACTTTCCGTTCAATGCTTAAATTTAATGCGCCCAGGCCACCAATGCGGTAGACGGTTTGGGTGGTCGGAGCATTCCAGAAACCCGATAATTGTGCTTGCCACGACTTGGAGATAGTAAAAGTATTTTGAACGTAGCTTTCAAAGGCAAGCGCATGCTGGTCGAATGTTTCATCAGCTGAAAAGTTGCCCTGAAAACGGTTCAAGGTTGCTGCTGCATAAAGGTAAGCGCTCCACCATTTCGTAAATCTATAAGGCGTGCTTAGCGAGAGGTTCAGAGCGTTTACCTGGCCCACGTTTGCGACAGTTTGGTGTGCAGTCAGACCTTTTTGCTGCATTACATCGGTTGAAAACCCACTCGTATGCCCATAGGAAAGCTTCACGTTTGTGGCCCATTTATAAGTGTAACTGAGTTCTGCGTTCTGCGTATAGGAAGGCATGAGAAACGGATTGCCACGCTGACTAGTGTATGGATCAATCTGGTAAATGAACGGATTCAGGTCCTGGTAACTGGGCCGACCTATCCTTCTGCCATAATTGAATCCGAGCTGGCCATTTCCTGAGATCTGATATTGAATATAGCCGGTAGGAAACAAATTAAAATAGGTGGTATCCGGGCGATCAATAATACGGCTTAACCGGTCTACTGAGCGGCCTTGTACCGCAGTTCTTTCAGCACGAACACCGGCCTGCATGGACCATGTTCTATTTGAATGGTTTAGTGAAGCATAAGCTGCGCTGACAATTTCGCGATAAGTAAACCGGTTTGTGCGATTCACATCCAGTTGGTCGTCGGCTCCTGAAAAAGCCAATAGATCATTGGTGGCAGCTACGTGGATATGTTTAAAGCCGGTTTCTAGCTTTACCTGTTTTTTCTTCCATTCCTTTACAATATCCGCACGCATAGTGCCGATCCGGATGCCGGTATTGGCTTCAAAACGTACTTGCCGTTTGAACAACGGCAGCCCATCGGCACTAATATAATTGCTGACAATGTTGCTAGGAGAATCGTTACTGAAAATCGTAAAATCTGCATCTGCATTCAATTCCAATCCGAGCGTATCGGCGTATCGGTAATTTAAGGCGACATTAAGCCGATTATTCTGATTTGGGTTAAAGACCCGGTTTACAATGCTGGAATCCACCTGGCCCTTGCTGTTTATGATGCTCGTGCCGGAATTAGTACCAAACCGGTTGAAAGCCGCATTGCCCGCTACAACCAGTCCGAGGGTTTGCTTTGTAGTTAAAGAATATTCGATACCCGTCTTGTAGACGACCGCGCGCGTCCCATCTGTGTCAAAGCCACGTTGCACGAATTGCAGGCCACTGGCATTCCGGTCAAGCAGTACTTTGGTGATCTGATCATTATCACTTCCTGAAACATTAGCGTATAAGCTTAAACGTTTTGCCCTGTAATTAAGGTCAAGCGCCAGATTGGCGCGGTAGTGATTACTTTGTCCGTATCCGCCAGAGACATTTCCATTCATGCCATCATTTTTATTCCGACGGAGCCGAATATTGATGACGCCGGCCCCACCCTGAGCATCGAAACGTGCAGAAGGATTTGAAATCAATTCAATTTTATCAATGTTGCTGGCAGCAGTGCCGCGGAGCAGGTTGGCAAGATCTGTTGAAGACAGGTTAATTGGCTTGCCATCGATGAATACATTCACGCCCTGCTTGCCGCCCATGCGAATGTTATCGTTCGGATCGATCATGACGCCTGGCGCTTGCTGTAATAACTCATAAGCCGACTTTCCTTGGGCGACCTGGTCAGTGGCTATATTTAATACCGTCTTATCAACCAGTTGTTCGATAGTAGGTTTTTGCGCTTTGACTACCAGTTCATTTAATACCTGCTGTGCCTGCATCATCATCAGCGGATCAAGCCTGACCGACTGGCGGTCGTGCAGGGTTACTGTTAAGCTATTCTGATCAAGCATACCAACTAGCGAAGCTTTGACATAATAGCTGCCGGTGCGGATGCCAGTAAATTCATATTGCCCGGCTTCATTAGCGATCGTTCCTTTCACCAAGCTCGAATCTGTCGTTTCAAAAAGTTTAACTACTGAAAAAGAAGCTGGACGCTTTGCTTCATTGATGACACTGCCGCTGATGGATTGGGCATTTAATGAAAGTGCAGTAAAAAAGAAAAATAGTAAAGTTGTAAAGCGTGCCATAATTTACAGGTCGATTAGCGGTTGTTAATGACCCAAAATTGTGGGAATGGAAGTACAGATGCGCTTCATTATTGATTTGAGACGCCTCAAATTACAATTTGATACCTTTTTGAAGAGGTTAGAGTGAGGCCAGCAACTGAAAAGTATTTTAAGCCGTTACGAAGACCCAATTAGTATCGAGTTCCTTTTAAGCCCAAAACTGCTCCGTGACATCGCATCTGCGAAAGATAAAGTGGACACCTGGATGTCCGCTTCTGAACACTGATTATTATGAAAGTAGCCAAATTGAGGCCCTCAGGGCACTTTCGAATGTCCGGTATACTAATTGTATTTTTGTAAAAAGGTGCAAACCTGTCAACCCTTGATTTCGAATAGATTTATATCAACTTATGTTCTCAAATTATTTTAAAATTGCTTTTCGTGTACTTTGGAGGAATAAGATCTATGTAATGCTCAATGTCGCAGGATTAGGTTTGCCATTGCTTGCTGTATTTTGGCTTACCTTAATTATAACTACCGCGCGAAATTTGATCAAAACCATACAAATGCTAGAAACGTTTACCGGCTGAATAGCGAGCGGACGGTTGATGGAAGCAAGCAGACCTGGGGAGTCGTGCCATTACCCTTAGCACAGACCATGCAAAAAGACTTTGCCGGTGCAGAACGCATTGCGCGGTTGAGCAGCGCGTCTGTAATCGTAAAGCATAAGGATGCGAGCTTTGACGAACGCATTCATTATACAGACAAAGCGCTATTCGACTTCTTTAATTTCCCATTAAAATATGGTAACCTGTCTGGCTTTAATAAATCGGATCAGATCATAATCAGCCCATCCCTGGCAGACAAATATTTTCCCAAGCAGATGCCAGTAGGCCAGTCACTAACTCTGATCGGTGCTGATGGAAGCAACAAAGTTTACACAGTGATCGCTGTAACTGAGAAGATCCCTGAAAATTCAAGCATTCAATTTGATATAATTACCGCCTTCGAAAACAGAATTGCTGTTGGAGAAGTACAGGCTGATAATTGGGCTAATGCAACGCGCATTACAACATTTGTGGAATTGAAAAATGAACAAGCGGCCCGCCTGGTTACTGCTAACCTGATGCCTTCGCTGGCACCCCACAATAGCAATCATAAAGATTGGCTGCTGGAAGGGTTTTCACTACAACCGTTTTCAGATTTGGCAACAAGTTCAGACATCGATATGTCCGGTTACGTATATGGTAGCCAGTTAAATTCCAACCCGCGGGGAGTTCTTGTTATCGTCCCTGTGATCATGTCCATCTTTATTCTCATCATCACTTGCTTCAACTTCACAAATGTGTCCATTGCATTCGCCAGTGGCCGATTGAAGGAAATTGGGGTTCGAAAAGTGATTGGGGGCCTAAGAAGGGAATTGGTCTGGCAATTTTTAACAGAGAACATCATCCTTTGCCTTCTCGCGTCAACATTGGGCTTGTTGTTTGTAAGCCTGCTCGCGCCTACGATGATCGAACTAACCGGGATTGACCTTTCACCCGATCTAAATAAAGATTTCGGGTTTTGGATTTTCCTTTTGTTGGTTCCGGTTGTAAGTGCGATTTGTTCTGGATTATACCCCGCGCTATACGTCAGCTCGTTCCAGCCTGTTCGTATTCTCAAAGGGAAAACATCGCTTGGTTCGTCCAACCGTTTTACAAGGTTTCTGCTTCTCGCCCAGTTTAGTTTGTCCTGTTTTGCATTGGTAGTCGGCATTGTCATGACCCAAAATGCAGCTTTCCAGCAAAAGGCTGATTTCGGGTATGCGATCAACGAAGTTGCCGTTGTCCAGGTTAATAATGCGCAGGAATACCGCGCCTTAAGCCAGGCGGTTCAATCCAATGTTGAAATTAAAAGTGTGGCTGGCTCTGCACAGCAAATCGGCGATGACAGCTATACGTCGACTGCGCGAACAAAGAGCGGCGAACTGCAAGCACAAATTGCGCAAGTTGGAGGACAAGAATATCTGAACACAATGGGAATCCGTGTTGTGGATGGACGTCAGTTTCATAGTGGTGAAGCGGATACTGACCAGTCAATACTGGTCAATCAGACTTTTGTAGCGCGCTCCGGTTTCAAGCAGCCGATCGGCCAGCAGGTTACCCTTGACAGTGCCAATTACACCATTATTGGCGTGGTCAATGATTACAAAGAATTTGGGTTACACGATATTGTCCCGCCTTGTATACTCCGCCTGGCAAGACCCGACGATTATAAATATGTAGTCGTGCGGGCAGATAGGGAGAAATTATCCAAGGTCACGAAGTATCTCCAGGAAACCTGGCATAAAGTTGCTTCCAATGTCCCCTACCGGGCATTTTTGCAATCCGATCTGATTGAAAAAGAACTCCGCATGACGCAGGCTTTCAAATCAATATCGTTTTTTCTTGCCATTGTAACGTTACTTCTTTCTGCATCCGGCCTATTTGCCCAGATCTCATTGAACATCGACAAACGCAGCAAAGAGATCGGAATGCGCAAGGTCCTAGGAGCTTCGGTGCTACAAATAATTGCATTAGTCAACCATCGATTTGTGCGTATCCTGTTGCTTTCATTTGTAGTTGGCGCCGTTTTTGGCTACTTATTTACCAGTAAATTTATCTTCCGGTTTATCTTCAAATATCATCCGGTTGCGGGCCCAGGACCTTATATTATCACTTTATTGACTGTCATACTTTGCTGTGTTCTGATTATCGGATCGAAGGTGTATAATGCTGCCACCGCAAATCCAATAGAGCGGTTGCGAGCAGACTAGTATGGCAAGGCGGCTCGAAAACACTTATAGTACATAAGTGAAGTACCATAAGGTGGCAACTGTAAGGACAAGTTCTTGAAAATGTTGGGGAGAAGGATGAGATGATGGGGCAGTTGGAGCATTTCGGCCGGAATTCTGCTTTCAGCAACGATGAAGCTACATTGCCTCAATCTCCAACACCACGCTCGTCCTTCTTGCATTCACAACCGGATTAAATCCCGCCGTCATCAAATATTCCCCGGAATAAACTTGATCTTCCTTGATAGCAGATTTCGTCCCGGGATAGAGATTCAACTCTCGCACTTTATAGTTTTTGGAAGCATCCAAACCTTCCAGGCGGATCGGCGTATCGGAGCCGGCTCCGTTCCTGTTTCCAACCAAATAGGAGAATAGAATGGCTTTCGATTTGCTTTTCGTCGCATACATCAGCGCAGCGTAATCATTTTTCTTGGGATCAACCAATCGGAAAAGATCGCCCTGAAAAATGATGTCTTTTACTGCGTTGTAATTAACAACCGCCTGCTGACTGAATTGCAGATCCTTTTCATTCAAATGAC
Source organism: Dyadobacter fanqingshengii (assembly GCF_023822005.2). Lineage (GTDB taxonomy): Bacteria > Bacteroidota > Bacteroidia > Cytophagales > Spirosomataceae > Dyadobacter > Dyadobacter fanqingshengii. Next base: position 695,926 of record NZ_CP098806.1, on the reverse strand, counting down.
TTACCACAATGTCATAACCCAGCCGGCCCATCATGGCCACATCCGTACGAAATTTTAAAGGTTGTTTTCCCCAATCCGTTACGTGCGCGCTAAGTGCGATTGACGGAAAGAAATAAGAATATTCCCATTGCATAAAAATCCTTTCCAAAGGATCCGTATTATCGCTGGGCCAGAATTCTGTGAAATATTTCAACGCTTCATAATCGACACGACCACCGCCGCCGGAGCAAAGCATCATCGGGACTTTTGGATATTTTGCGCGCAGCTTTTCCAATACTTTATATAAGCCTTTTACATAATCCACAAAAAGCTTGGACTGTGCGTGCTTGTTTTTTTCAAGGTAAGCGGAGTAGGGATTGAATGTGGTTGCGTTGCAGTCCCATTTAATGTAGGCAATGTCCGGATTTTCGGTGAAGAGTTTATCCAGAATACCATACACAAAATCCTGAACTTCCGGATTTGACAAATCCAGCGGAAGCTGGTTTCGCATGTAATGTTCCGGGCGCTGCGGTTGTTTGATCACCCAGTCCGGATGTTTTTCATACAACTCACTTTTTGGATTTACCATTTCCGGCTCAACCCAGATCCCAAATTTGATTCCTGTTTTCTGCGCTTCCTTCACCAGATAACCAATCCCATTTGGCAATTTCTTAACGTTTTCCTGCCAGTCCCCCAAGCCAGCCCCGTCACTGTTTCTTGGATATTTATTAGCAAACCAGCCGTCGTCCAGCAAAAACAGATCAACGCCCAGCTTCTTGCCATCTTTGAAAAGCTCAGAAAGTTTAGCTTCGTTGAAATCAAAATAAGTGGCTTCCCAATTATTCAGAAGTGTCATTCTCGTACCTTCTCCATCGAGTATCCGATATTTTCTGGCCCAGTTATGCAGGTTGCGGCTGGCTTCTCCTTTTCCGTTTTCTGAGAATGTGTAGATAAAAGACGGTGTTTTAAATTCCTGTTTTGAAGCGAGCGGATATTCTGAGGAATAAGGATTTATTCCTGCGATCAATCGTAAATTATGATACGAGTCAACCTCAAATTCCATCTTGAAATTGCCTGACCAGGCCAATGTTGCCAGTAAAACTTTCCCTTCGTTTTCCGTAGCCGGTTTATCAAATGAAAGTGAAAAAGTAGGTGGCTGATAAAGATTGGCGCGTGTTCCTAGTTTGGAATCCAGCACCCGGATTCCGGCTGTCAATAACTCCTCTTCCGGATTCATTTCTTTGGCCCAGGTGCCGTTGTAATGCGTCAGGTAATAATCTTTTGCAATGAAATAGAGATTGGCAGAAGCGTATTTTTCAAGCGTAATGGGTTTCTTTTCTTCACTTTTGATCACGCTCCATTGCTCTACTACATTTTCCTGGAAATAGGTTTTGTAAAAAAGGGTTACTTCCACTGCGTAAACCGGGTCTTTCAACACAATGCTCGTAACACTTACATTGTCATTTTCCTTTGCCTTGTTGTGGCTCACATAAACAAGATCCAATGATTTATTTCCGTCGCCATGCGTAAGTTGCAGCGCTGGTTCGGAGACATTCCATGTTCCTGCCGGAGTATAAGCTGAGTTGTAAATCCCCGCATTTCCGTCACGTTGGCGGCTCTGCGATGGGATGAGTTTGTACTCCGCTGCCTGACTTAATTTCTTTCCGAAATAGGTTATTCCAAGATGATTTTCCTTGTCTGTTTGCAGGACCAAAACATTCTGTCTGGTTTCAATCGGGATGATGGTCGGCGCATTCTGGGCAAAGGAACTGGTCCCGATTATCGCCAAGAAGACACCGTTAAAAATATGCTTATACACAACTATATAATTTGATATGGATTGATTTATTCACCTGCGCCAAACCGAATTGCTTTGATTCTGATTGGCGCTCCGGTAAAGACAAAATAAACATCTTTTACACCTGATACTGCTCCGGCAGCAATGTCTAGGATCATCTTATCACTGTATTCACCGGAAAACTTACCTAACAGAATTCCATCTGCGCTGCCTGCATGTGCCTCTATCGTTCCGGAAGGAGGTGTCGGTGCATTCCGCCCGGAAGCACGGATCATTTCAATTTGTTTGATGCCCGTCAGATCAGTTCCTTTTAGCCTGAAAGACGCGCCGGAATTTCTCACAAATGCCATCGTACTGTCATTGTTAAAATTGATCTCTTTGACCTGGTCGGCAAGGGTGACCGGCACTACTGGATTTCGAAGAATAACAGTTGCTTCGGAGGATTGGGAGGACGCTGTTTTTGTACCCCGATCTGCGTATGCGGCGCGGAATATGAAGCTGCCTTCTGTATCCCCCTTGGGAACAGCTGTCGTATAAGTGCCTTTTACAGGTAATGTTTTGGCCGGTTTGGGCGCATCCGACAAGCTCATAATGTAGCGGACAATGCCTTTCACATCGCTTTCCGCCATGGTTGGGTGTGCGGGCATGAATGCGTCTCCCCAAACGCCGGAACCGCCATTTAAAATCTTCTTGGACAAACCTGCCACCGCGGTTGGATCACCCTTGTATTTCGCAGATATAGCTGTAAAAGAAGGCCCCAGCACCTTTTCTTTAATCGCGTGACAAGCCTTGCAATCGCCATTATTGATCAGCGAAATCGCGGTTGCATATTGCGCCGAAGCATCTACACGCATTTGCTTTTGTGCGATCCGGGTTAAGTTAAAACCTTCTGACAGATAGTTGGTACTGACAGATACCTGAGAAGGCGCTATTTTCTTGTTTGCCAGACTGCCATCTTCCTTGTCGCTTACACGCACCTCATAGTCAATGCTTTTTCCTGGAAAATAGAAGGTGGAGTTTCCTTTGGTTATTTTAAATTCCACCAGCGGAGGTTCATTACCTGCTTTCATTTCAACCGATTTGGTATTTTTCTCCCCCGCTTTGTCCGTCACAGTCAGGGTTGCCTGATAAGTGCCCGGCGTGGTAAAAGTGATTGACGGATTTGCCTCTTTCAGCGTTTTGAAAACTGCATTGTTTTTCCTGACAACCCATTCATATTGCAGCGCTTCGTCTTCATCAAAGTCTTTCGTGCCTTCCGAAGATAGCGTGACTTGCATGGGAAGCGCACCTGCGGTTTTGCTGGCTGATGCTTCTACCAATGGTTTTCTGTTCCCGCTGTTGTATTCGATCCGTATCAGTTCTGCCTCCGGGTTGTCTTTGAAATATCCGTTTCCATATTCCAGCACATACAGGTCACCGTCAGGCCCGAATTTCATGTCAATCGGCCCTTTTAGTTTCAGATCGGGCAGAAATCGCTCCATCGATTTGTATTCGCCGTTTTCATCCATTTCCACCACATTGATCCAGCCCCGTACCCAATCGGTGATAAACCATTTTCCTTCATAGTATTCGGGAAATAATCGTGATACATTTTTGAAATCATCTTTTCGGAATACCGGCCCGCCCACTGCGCTGTTACCCCCGCTTTCCATCAGCGGAAATTCCTGGCTTTGCGCTTTTGAATACCATATAAACGCAGGCTGTGCAGCTGGAAGCTCCTTTAAGCCGCTGCTGTTTGGAGAATTGTTGACAGGATGAGCAGCATCAAAAGGCTGGCCGGAAACTTTGGTGGCGAAGTCATATTTTACGTAAGCTTTATTATTGGCAACAAAATACGGCCATCCGTAGAAACCCGGTCCTTTGGCTCGGTTGAATTCATCATAGGATTGCGGTCCGCGTTTTTCGATGTCATCGCGGGAACCATCCGGGCCTACTTCTCCCCAGTAGAGCCATCCGGTTTTCGAATCGATCGTTGGCCGCCAGGGGTTTCTGTTGCCCATCGTGTAAATCTCAGGTTTGGTCTGCGGCGTTCCCGGAGGAAAAAGGTTGCCTTTTGGAATGGTGTACGTTCCGTCTGGTTCAGGGTGAATACGCAAGATTTTCCCTCTCAAATCATTCGTGTTCGGAGATGACTTCTGGGAGTCGCGGGGTGATTCCCCCGGTCTTTCATCAAGGGGAGCAAAACCGTCGGAAGCGCGGGAAAATGTATTGTCCCCCGTAGTCAGATAAAGGTTTTTATCTTTATCGAAAAGCATTCCGCCACCTACGTGACAGCATTCTTCACGCTGAACGGGCACTTCCATAACCACCTTTCGCGAGCTTTCCAGTAACTCCTTACCATGCCATTCGTAACGGACCAGCACGTTTTTCGCCTCGTCGCCAGCAAGGGAATAGTAAATGTAAATCCAATGATTTTTGTCATAATCAGGATCTAAAATGACTCCCTGCATTCCATCTTCCCCTTCGGTGACTTCGCCCGCTTTGTTTACATATTTTGTACTGACGGCAAACTCAGCCACCATTTCCATAGTCTGCGACTTTGGGTCATAAACCTTCAACTTACCCTTCCGCTCCGCATAAAGTACCCTGCCATCTTTTAAAATTTGAAACTGCATGGGCTCTTCAAGCCGCTGGGCAAGAACGACCTTGGTGAACCGGTTACTTTCCGGCTTTTTAGGCGTTTGCGCTAATAATGGGCGAATTGGCAGAAAGGCAATGAACAATGAGAAAGCCCCTAATAAAGGCTTTCTCAAACATTTTGTCAGGAAATTGTAAGTATGGAACATTATTTAAACAGTTGATAAGCTTTACTAAGAAATGGTTTATACATCGGCTCGTGCTTGGGCATATTCAAGTAAAACAGCACAATCATATTGTTTTCGGGATCGATAATGTAGTCCGTACCGTACAATCCTCCCCAGGCAAATGCGGTGTTGGAAACTTCCGGAACCGGTTTCTTTTCTGCATTATAGAGTTCAAAGCCAAGCCCGAACTGAAACCCTTTTCCACCGGAGTTCTCTGTAGGTAAGCGGTTCACCTTGGTCATCAGCTCAATGGTCTCCGGTTTAAGGATACGCTTGCCATTGTACTCGCCTTTATTGAGCAGCATTTGGCAAAACTTGGCATAGTCGCCAATAGGTCCATTCAGGCCGATAGCTCCCTCCGCATAAGTTTGAACCGGGCTGATCGTGGTCTCGCTGAATTTGTTGGATTGCGGCACCAGTTTGCCGTCAATATCGCTATAAGCCTTCACAAACCGGTTCATTTTCGAAGATTCATAATACCAGTCCGTTTCAGTCATTCCCAATGGATCCAAAACCGTTGATTTAACATATTCACGCAGACTTTTACCAGAAATGAGCTCCACCATATATGCCAGCATATTGGTGCTGATATGGTAACTCCACTCGCTGCCGGGATCGAAACCCAGTGGGTATTTCGCCAGCGCGATCATCTCATCTTTGAGATATTTTGCCGTACCAGCCCCGCCTGTTCGCTGTCCCGGGCCTGCCGGTGGTGTGGCTCCTGAGGTTGCAGCGGCACTTTTCTTCTCCATTTCGACGCGACGTGCCTTTCCTACCAGTCCGGCGCTGATTCCCGAAGAATGCGACATCAGATGCGCGAATGTCATCGGCGTCTTTACCGGCCTTGTCTCAAATGTTCCATCCTCTTTGATGACTGTCGCTACTTTGTCTGAAATCTCGGGGAAATATTTAGAAACTGGATCATCAACCGAAACCAATCCCTTTTCGACGAGGGTCATAAAAGCTACTGTTGTCACTGCTTTGGTTTGAGAAAACAGGATATAGTAATCATCCACAGCAGCCGGGACCTTATTTTCAACGTCTTTGTAGCCAAATGCTTTGTTGTAAACGACATTTCCACCTTTGGCAACAAAACCTACAATGCTGCTGGCTTTCTTCTGATCAATAAAACTTTGCAGCAGCGAGTCAATGCGTTTTATTTTGTCTTCGCTTGTTCCGGTGGCTTTGAGATCAGCTTTGTAATTTAATTCTTGCGGCGCGGGCGATTTTTGCTGCGCTATGGTGCTGGTAACTGCAGCCAAAAGCGCAATGCTCAAATAGATTTTTTTCATAACAATTAAAGAGCTAGGAATAGCAAAGATTACTTCTCACCAACGAATTTAAGTAAATCGGCCGACTCCACCGGTACTGCCGAATAGGCGATCAAACTGATTTTTCCCTTCGTTGCTGCTTTCGGAATTTTCACAACCAACTGACCAGGTACTTTGCTCACAAATGCAGTGACTGGCTCAGCAACCCCTGTAAATAGTACGCCCATTGTCAAATCCAAATTGGCACCCGTGATGGTCAGGTTCTTTTCACGTTCGGCAATTGCAGGCGCGAAGCTTTTCAATGCAGGCAATGTGATCACCAGCTCCGTCTCGGATTCAATGGAAAGTGGTTCGGTGCCTCCGGCGGAGAAAACGATCGGGCCGGTTTGCGCGCCGAACGGAACCGTTACGACCAGCTCTGTCATGGTTTGGCTTACAAATTCTGTTACCGTCGTATCCTGCGCAAATGTGACTCCCTTCACCCAATTCAGGTATTTTCCCGAAATCGTGATGTTATCACCGGGTTTGGCCTGCGCAGGGATTTTGGTAATCTCCACGGGCACTTCCAGGCTTAGTATGGTTTTGGAAACAATGTCCCCGGCTGTCGTTTTCAGGGTCACAAGCCCTTCCGAAGTTTCGTTCGGGACGGTCACTACAATGCGATCGGGCGTTTGTTTTACAAATGCAGATGCCGGAACGCTGGCACCTGTGAGCTCAACGGAGGTTACTTTATCCAGATTGTTCCCAATAAAACTGATCGTATCCCCCAGGCTCACGCCCGAAGGTCCGAAACTGAGCAATTGCACTTCGCTGCTTGTAGCCACTTCGTCTTCGTTACAAGCTATCAGCAGCCCTGCAATCATTAGAAAACCCGCTACGGTCAGAAACCGCAGATTAGATATTTTTTTCATCCTGAAAATCTTTGAATGTTATTTTTTGAGAATTTTTGGCACTACCCTGAAATTGTCCATTGAAATATCTGCATCAAGGTCTCCCCCGCCGTGGAAAAGCAATCGGGTGTAGTAACCGTTGGGATTGACAGCCATTTTTACGCCCAGACTTTCGTAGCTGGCTGCAACTTCCTCAAAAGGAATAACAACTGTTCTCCATTCGCCCTTCGTATCATAAGGCGGCGCCCACTGGTAAGCGTCGGTGATAAAGTCCTTTGCCAGACCGACATTGATTTTCAACAAATTATTATTGTAAGGCTTCAAAGTATTGACCTCAAATTTCAGGTTATAGTCCGCCGGTCTCAGGATTGCTTCATCCGGAATGTTTTTGCTGATTGGCCCCATCGCATCGGGCGGTCCTCCTGCCACTTCCTTCCACTGCCAGCCGCTGACAACTTCTTTCACCCGAATGTAGTTTCCATTGATTGCCACCGGATCGCCCGCGCCTGGCTTAGTCACCACATATGCCTGGTTCCACCAGCCTGTGAAGGGGTCATTGCTTAGAAAAATATTACGGTTGTCGCGAAACCAGAAATCCGATTTTGTTTCCCCAAAATTGGTTTTGACCGTCACCTGGCCGGGGATCGCACCTTGGGGCACACGCACCTGTATGATCTGGTCGGTTACCGAAACCAGCTCACCAGTTACGCCTCCTGCAAATGTGACGGTAAGCGGTGGGTAAAAATAGTTTCCATTAATGGTCGCTACGCCACCCAGGGCCACGTATTCGGAGTTCATTCCGGTTAGTTCGGGTTCGCTGATCTGCACTTCGAAGTTATGTTCGAGCGTCCGGCCGTTTGAAAAAATCATCCGCATTTTGTTACTGATCTCCTTGGGGACCATTGCTGGAACACTCACCAGAATTGTCTTACTGGTAATATAAGTTGGCGTCAAAACCGCTTTCTGGTCATTGAACCAGATCTCGGTAACATCCTGCAAGTTCTCTCCAACGATAGCGATCAGATTGCTTTGAAGAGCGCCGACCAGCAACGAATCGGAAGAGGCCGGGTTGGTCACTCGAATGTAGGTAATGGAAGGCTCACCATTGTTGTCAAGGTCATCTTCCTTGCAAGAAAGCTGAAATGCAGCCAAGCATGCCAGCAAGGCAAAGAACAGGGCCGATTTATATCTGTTTTTCATTTGAATGTCGATTTTTATAAATCCGAAATTATTTGCTGTAATAGTCCACAGCTGGTTTTTGCAGATTGGGCGCCTGGCTCAGCTCTGCAGATGGGATCGGCAACAGGAAATTCCCACTGTTGGCATTAATTGTGCGCTCGGTAGTCGACCATGGTGTCTTTGTAAATGTCCACGATGTAGGGTTTGGAAAAACATCAGGTGCCGTAGCGAACAGTCCCCTGTCCTGGCTGTTCAGGATGGCATACGCTTTCGTGGGATTGTAGTAATGCAAGCTAACCAGGTCGTACCAGGCCAGTCCTTCCATGGCAAATTCCACCAGACGCTCCTTGAAAATAATGTCGAAAGTCAAGGGCCCTGCAAAAACCGGTAAACCTGCCCGCGTATGGATCGCATTGTAATATTTCAGCGCAACCGGGTCGCTGGTAGACGCATTGTTTCCCAGAACTGCCTCAGCATAAACCAGATACATTTCAGCCAGCCGCATCATATACGTATCGTGTCCGTAGTTCTGCGATGCCGATAAGCCGCCGACGTCCTTGGCTTTTCCAGTCACGTATTTTTTGATCGAAAGGAAATTGTTGTCACCGCCCGGATTCGGGACGATCAGTTTCTGCTCACCACCTGTTATCGTCTGCGTGATCTCAGGATACGAGGCGCCTGGTAGCATGAATGTCGCTTTCAGCCGCTGATCAATGGTCCGTCCCTGCATACCTGTGGCCGTTTGCTTTATACCTTCATATTGGCCCAGCATCCACCAGGTGGCACTTTTGTCTCCGCCCCAGCCGTCACCGTTTGCAATATCCGGACTGAATGCCAGGTAGGCCGGTGTCGAGTTTTGCGTACCGTACGCGCCGGGTGAATAAACCCATTGCAGCGAGAAAAGCGATTCGGAGTTGTTATCGTATGGAAACAGGAACAGGTCGCCATAATTTTTTAATAATGACAACCCGCTTTGCGTAATCACTCTTTCGGAATAGTATTTGGCACTATCTAGGAAAGTTTGGTTTCTTGTGCCAGAACCTGCTGACTCCACGCCTGCACGCGTCAGATAAAAACGGGCCAGCATTCCTTCTGCCGACCATCTTGTAACGCGGCCCGGACGTATCGGCGTTGCGGGAAGATCTTCGGCCACCTGACGCATTTCGCTCGTAAGAAATTTCCAGACACTTTCAGGCGTATTTCTTGAAACGGATGTATCCGAGAGCAGTTCCAGGTTATTTTCAATGATTGGTACAGCCCCCCAGTTCATCACAAGCGACCGGTAAGCCACGGCGCGCATAAATCTGGCCTCGGCAATTGCCATTTTTTTGATAGTCGGAGAAACTGCCGCTCCTGCATACTGATTAATGTTACTGATCGCCAGGTTGGACTGACCAACCACAATAAAGAACGAGCGCCAGGCCGAACCATTCTCAGGCGTGTTTCCTGTTGTATTAAAAAGCACATTTCCACGGTCATTATAGGCAGAAAACGCAGTTCCAGCCCTGAAATCACCAAGATTGTACGATGCTTTATCATTGTAATCAAACCATACTTTGCTGTATAACAATGCAGTAGAAGCCAAAACCTGATCGTCGGTTTGGTAAAAACCTGCGTCTACAATGGCATCCACCGGTGGTCTTTCCAGAAAATCTTCTGAGCAGGAAGTAACCGCGAAGAGCGAGACGAAAAAGCTGCTGCGATAAAGTATATTTTTAAGAATTTTCATCTGATTTGTTTTTAGAAGTCCAATCCAAGGCTAAATGTGTAAATAGGAGTCAGTGGATAACGGCCATAATCAAGCCCTATCGCCTGGTTGCCAGGACTTGAATCCCTTGATACATATGCCCCTACCTCAGGATCAAATCCAGTGTATTTGGTAAATGTGAGCACATTCTGTGCGCCAACGGAAAGTCTTGCGCCCCTGATCACTTTCTGTTTTGACATGAAAGTGGCGGGCACATTGTAGCTCAGCGATACGTTTTTGAGGCGGATAAATGAGCCGTCTTCTACCCATTTGTCCGTATGCCGGTTGAAGTTTCCGTTCGGTCCGTTTGATATGCGCGCCACGTCGGTTCCCGGATTGGCCAGCACCACGTCGCCAGCTTCATTCGTGATTGGCTTGGCATAATCCATGGCGTGTACCAACAGATTGCGGCTCAGGTTAATGTTGCTGGCATTGGTGTTGAGCTTGCCCAGGTAATTATAAATGTCATTTCCGTACGTGCTGGTGAATAGCAGGCTTAGGTCGAATCCTTTGTAGGAAAATGTATTGGTGAAACCGGCAAACATTTTCGGCCAGGGATTACCAATGTTGGTCAGGTCCATTTCATTGATTTTTCCATCTCCGTTAATGTCCTTGAATTTCACATCGCCTACCCAGATATTGTCGATGTTAGTAGGCAATCGGTCTCCGTTGTTATCAACCGGAACTGCGCTGCCGTCTATTTCAGCAACATTCTGGAACAAACCTTCTTCCATATAACCCCGGAACAACCACGGTGCTTCGCCCACTTCCGCACGTTGTGTCCAGTCTTGTAACCACCAGGATGTGCGATCTACGAAAGCACTTTCTGAATAAAAGGATTTGATTTTAGTTTTAAAGCTTGAAATGTTCAGGTTACTCTCCCATTTGAAGCCGCCGCGGTTAATGTTGATCGTATTGATCGTAAATCCATAACCCTTATTTTGCAGCGCACCAATGTTCACCGTTGGAGAACTTACTGCACCCGTGCCATTCGTTCCCATATACCAGGGAAGTGGCTTCTCCATCAAGAGGTTATCGGTGTCTTTGATATAATAATCCACCTCAAACTGGATCCGGTTGTCAAACAATGCTACGTTGATACCGAAGTTGTTGGTTTTTGTTTCTTCCCATTTCAGACCCTGGTTACTGTATTTTGTTGGTAAAAAACCAGTGGAAGTTGGTGTTGCTCCCGTTCCCATGGGCGAGTAAATTCCTCCGCCTCCCTGGTTTCCCGTCACTCCCGTTTCAAACCGCAGTTTCAGGTCGCTGATAGCTGGTATATTAAAGAAAGACTCCTGCGAAACGCGCCAGGCCGCAGACACCGAAGGAAAAAAGCCCCATTTGTTTTCTTTACCAAAATTGGCCGAACCATCGCGTCGCACCGTCGCCATCACAATGTAGCGATCGGCATAGTTGTAGTTCAATCTTCCCAGGTATGATTCCATGGCCCATTCGCCCGAGCCGCCTGAATTGCTGGATGTTAATGCATCACCCGCAGCGAGATCCAGAATGTCATTGGTCAAAAATCCGGTTCGGGTACCACCCACATTTTTATAGGTGGAAGCCTGCGCCTCGTGGCTTACCATCACATTGATACTGTGCTTGCCGAGCTGCTTGTTGTATTCGAGCAGCTGGTTCCAGTTGTAATACGTGTTGACACCTGTTCCGTTTGTCAGTGAGGCCGTTACGTTTCTTGCCCAGCCGATTGAATACGTCGGGATGTAATAGGTCGAATTGGAAAAGCCCAGGTTTGTATTGAACGACGATCTGAAATTGAGGCCTTTCATAATCTCAATGCCTAAGTTCAATCCGCCGAGAAATTGCCTTCTTACCAGTTTGTTGGTAGTCAAGTTGGCAATCGCGATCGGGTTGACGGGCGCAAACTGGTTGGCACCATTATTCTCATCGCCTCCACCCCAGGAACCATCCAGATTTTTCACCGGAACCTGTGGGGTCAACTGTAATGCGCTGGCAATCACGTTTTCCTGGCTGGTGGTCAGGTTGTCATTTGTTTGGTTAAAGCTCAGATTAGCTCCGATGGTAGCCCATTTTCTTGGTTTGTTGTCAAGATTCAGCCTGAAACCATATCTGTTAAATCCAGATCCTAATGCAACACCATCCTGTTTCAGATATTCACCTGACAGATAGTAAGTGGTCTTATCATTCCCTCCGCTCAGGCTCAGCTGGTGCTTGTTCATCGGAGCACTTTTAAAGAGCTCCTTCTGCCAGTCTGTTCCAGATCCAAGCAATGATGGATCCAAAAATTCACCTGGCGTATCACCACCTGCAATGGCATGATATTCCCCCACCATCTGCGCGTATTGCTGCATATTCATCACATTCAGCGGCGCCGGTGGCGTCTGCAAACTGTACTGGTATCCGTACGAAATTTTTGTATCTCCCGATTTTCCTCTTTTTGTGGTGACGATCAAAACACCATTGGTCGCCCTCGATCCATAAATAGCCGTTGCCGAAGGACCTTGCAAAACTTCAATGGACTCAATGTCAGCCGGGTTCAGCCCTGCGAGTGGGTTGGAAGAACTCTGCGATCCATAAGAAGCCGACTGCCCCGGAATCTGCACACCATCAACTACATACAATGGCTCATTACTTCCGCTGATCGAATTCACACCCCGGATATTCACCGAAATCCCTCCCCCCGGCTGACCTGAGTTTTGCGTAACATATACTCCCGCAGACCGGCCCTGAATGGCCTGTTCAATGGTGGTGTTGACCGTTTTTTCGATGTCTTTGGCAGAGACCGAAGTTTGTGCAGTAGTTAAATCGGCGCGTTTCATTTCACCATATCCTACTACCACAACTTCTTCCAATGCCTTCGTATCAACTGCGAGCGTTACATTGATGGTGCTTTGCGTGCCAACAACTACCTCTTTGGACAAATATCCCACAAATGAAAAAATCAGCACCGAGCTGTTTGTCGGGACCGCCAGCGAGTACTTGCCGTCTGCGCTTGTAGTCGTTCCCTGCGTTGTTCCTTTTATCACAATACTGACTCCCGGCAGCGGCTCTCCCCGATCGTCCACAACTTTGCCTGTCACATCAATTGCTCCTTTTAGACTTTCATTCGAACGAACGGTTTCAAAGACTTCTCCGGCCTTTACATGCAGATGAGCCAGAAAAATAAAACAGAACAATAGCCTAAGAATTTTGGCTTCCTTTAAACGAAGATACCTTGGCACCAGCCACGCTGATGCCGCGGCACGGCCGTATTGATTTAGTAAACTATCCTTCATAATGTTACAATGGTTGGGTTAAAATATTCTAGATTGTTTTTCTCGACACCTCTATCCGTAGCTGTTATCATATTAATGCTGGTTAAGTTTTTGATCATGTTGATTTTCTATCTGCCATAGATATTCTTAAGATCGCTTTCAAACAACGTGTACTTATCGTCATAAAACTTCTTAAAATCCGGCACAGCGGGATGGCCGGGAAATGGCGCGTAGTAATGTGTCGGACTTTTGGTATCGTTGCGCCAGACGAGTACGTAGGAGAGATTTAACTTATTCGTTTGTAGTACTTTAAGCAAAACATCGGTGTACCAAACAGGATTTACAATGGATTCAAGACCTGTCTCAGTCATGGCGGCCAGTTTTCTGTTTTCCAGCGCAAAGTCATTTACGATTTTGAGTTTTTTGATCGCTTGTTCCAGATTGTACTTGCCCTCGCGTCCCATGTCTCCATAGTTATCCATCCCAACGAGGTCAACCCAGTCGTTGCCCGGATACCGCTCTGTAAATTCTGCGACGCTGTTGAATTTATTGTCAGGAGAAAATGCGTAAATCAGGTTATGAACATCCAGACTATCCCGCAGATACCCTGCTGTGAATTGCCATAATGATTTGAATTCATCCGGCGTGCAGTGTGCCCTTCCCCACCAGAACCAGTCTCCGTCAAACTCATGATAAGGCCTGAAAATAAGTGGGATAGCCTCTCCTTCGGCACCTTTCAGACTTTTGAACCAGCCGGCAAGACCTTGTAAAATGACCTTGTAATCCTGGTGGTTTTTACCGCCCGGAATAATGTATTTCACTGCCGGCAGCGAAACGGAATCTTTCCAATAAAAATCCCCGCCTGAAACCGGATTGGAAAAATGCCAGGATATGGTCGTAATTCCACCGCGAGCGTAGGTATCGGCAACCAATTTCCTCAGACGCTCTTCGCTCTTTTGTGTAGATTCCTTGGACCTGCCCGTCAATGGCGCAATGTCGACGCCAATCACCGCCGGATGCGAGCCAACGACCGACTTCACGTCCGAGCGCCCTGGTTCTTCACGCCAGCCGTGTCCGTAATTCGTAGCATCCTGATGTCCAAAAAGTGTATGCTTTTTGGCTAACTCGTGCATATTCCGGTAAAGTGTAGCGGTTTCCCGTGTTGCTTTGGGATCGATTAGTTTTTGGGCCCAAGACAGCGAGCATGATGCTATACAAAGTGCAGCGAAAGCGATTGCTTTTTTGTTGATTTTGAAATTAATGTGCATTTGAAATTAGTATTGCTGTATTGAGATGAATTCTTTGCCCTGGTAGAGAACCGTTGTTTTATCCGATTTGCCGTCACCGTCATAAATAGCTTATAGCTCGGGAATTATTTACCGGAAGAGATAATTGGGAACAGAAAAAATAGAACTTTTTCTTGCAAAAATAGGACGGATCAGCATGCAGATGGATTATGGAAAACCCTACTTTTTTAAAATTTAGGGTTTTCCCTTGGAGTCAGTCCAAGAATCCACTCACAATATTCTTCGAAATCATTTCTTCGTCATCGCCCCTACATCCCTGAAGAAGAACACCAGCTCCTTAAAACTTACGAACCGATTATGTCCGCGCGGATCATAGCCAGCTTCCTGAATTTCCGTTTTCTGCAAAGCACATAATCCCGAAAAACATACCCAACAATCCGAAACCGGTAACTTACATTGCCTGGCCAGTAAAATATACCTGAACTTCCGAAAGGATTTATATAAATTGCCTTTTAACAAAAACCGTCTCTGTATGACACATACTACCTCCAATCCAAAGATCCACGAAGGCCGCAACCTTAAAAGATTTCGAGAAATGCTCGGGATCAAACAAGATTTCCTTGCGTTTGAGCTCGGCGAAGAATGGAACCAGCAGAAAATCTCATTGCTCGAACAGAAGGAAAAGATTGATGCTGATATTTTGGAGCAGGTTTCAGCTATTCTCAAAATTCCGGCTGAGGCGATTCGGAATTTTGACGAGGAGAAGGCGGTAAACATTATTGCGAGTACTTTCAATGACAATTCCTATAATCACGGCACTATTCACATTCATCCGTTTGAAAAGCTTATTCAGCTTCATGAGGAAAAAATTGCCTTGTATGAAAGAATGTTGAAGGAGAAGGATGAGATGATGGAGCGGTTGGAGCGGTTGATTGGGGGGAGGTAGATCAGATACAAAAGCATTTATTTGCCGTAAAATAATTTAGTAGAGGCTGTCTCGCCCATTAAAAGCCTTGCAATCAGCTTTTAAGATTTTGTAAAAAGTAACTTGCAACATCCCGACAGT
The DNA here is from genome assembly GCF_023822005.2 of Dyadobacter fanqingshengii. Lineage (GTDB taxonomy): Bacteria > Bacteroidota > Bacteroidia > Cytophagales > Spirosomataceae > Dyadobacter > Dyadobacter fanqingshengii. Next base: position 680,712 of record NZ_CP098806.1, on the reverse strand, counting down.
TTATTTGATAAATGAATACAGCATCGTCTAGCTACAATGTCTATATTACAAACTTATGGCGGCTTGTTTCAACGCTGTGAACTAATTTAATATGAATACAACCAGAGTGCATAAAGAAATACGTAAACCTTTGATAATCAGTCTTTTCAGTGGAGCAGGTGGGCTAGATTTGGGCTTTCAAGAAGAAGGCTACAAAATTGCCTTGGCCATTGATAATGACGCGTCAGCTATCGAAACTCATAAATTCAACTTCGAATCTGCTAGTGGCGTTGTGGCAGACCTTTCCAAAATAGGTCCAAAAGGTGTATTAAACTACGCTCTTGAAACAATTCCAAAGGGCGGAAGAATCGGTATAATTGGCGGACCACCGTGCCAAGGCTTTTCAAGAGCAAACCCGTCTTCTAAACCAGACGACCCACGCAACTTATTACCGCGTCTTTATATTCAAATAATTGAAGAACTTAAAAAACACTACATTGTTGAATTTGTTGTCTTTGAGAATGTTTTAGGTATGAAAGACAAAAAGCATACAGTTAAATATCTGGATTTAATCAAAGGCTTGAAAGAATTAGATTTTGATTTGAGTGAAAAAGAATTATGTGCTCATGACTTTGGCGTACCACAAAACAGAAATAGGATTGTGGTTACCGCATTGAGATCCGGGCAAGGATATCAACCTGTTTATCCAGAAAAAACTGTGGGAACGTTCACTGTAAAAAGTACGATAGGTGAATTGATTGAGCCTGCATTTTTTCATAGAAATTTAAAGAAAGAAGACATTCCATTGCATCCCAATCACTGGACAATGCAACCGAAATCAGCAAAGTTTCGTCAGCCATTTGACAATTCAAATAAATCAAGAAGTTTTCGTAAACTTAATTGGGACAAGCCTTCACCTACGATTGCTTTCGGAAACAGAGAAATCCATGTGCACCCTAGTGGTCTAAGAAGAATCAGTATCTATGAAGCAATGTTATTGCAAGGATTTCCAAAGAGTTTTATTTTGAAAGGAACCCTTTCTCAACAAGTTCAGCAAATATCAAATGCAGTACCACCGCCACTGGCAAAAAGTTTGGCTGAGGCTGTAACAAAATCAATGCAAAAATCAGGAAATGGCTGATCCAAAAATAGTTATTCAAACCGAAGAGCATAAGTTAGTAGACGCTATCAATCGTAGTCAAACGAGCGAGGATGTTGTTTATACAGTCCTCAAGACTGATGAGCGAGTTATCGCTCGGGTGACCGATGGAATATATCGGCAACCTGCCTCAGCCTTGCGAGAATTAATATCAAATGCCTACGATGCGGACGCTTCAAAGGTTGTGATTAAGACTGATGCTCCAAGGTTTTCTAGAATCTCAGTTGAAGACAACGGTCATGGAATGACACCCAAGGCGCTTGGCAATATGCTGATGCACATCGGTGGGAGTGCAAAACGGAACAATCAGGGTGCTGCACTCGGAATTACGAATGAGATAGATAATGACCTGAGTCCAAATGGCCGTAAACTTATAGGAAAAATTGGAATAGGAATTTTTTCTGTTGCTCAATTGACTTATAACTTTCAGATTATCACTAAGACAAAAGGTGACAATTTTCGAACAATTGCAGTGGTTAATTTGCGTCAGTATTCAGATGAATCCGCAGAAATCGTAAGCGATATTGATCAGTTCGAATCTGGCAGAGTTTCCGTTTGGCGTGAAAAAGCAATTGATATCGATGTTCACGGCACTACAATTATTTTGAATAATATCCGTCCACAAGCACGGAATACCCTGCAAAGCAGGGAGGTTTGGTCTGCTGTCGAGCAAAGCGAAGACAACACTGTAACAGGTGATCTGGCTCTTCAACCACCGAAGTACCATATAGGCAAAGTAGACGCTACAGGTAAGATTTTCAGAGAAGCTAACAATCGTACTAGTACAGTGCCTTGGCTTCCCGAAGACAAGCCAAACGATGCTTTTGCAAAACTTGTTGACGTCATATGGCAAGAATTGGAGAATTCTAACCCTAATCCGCAACTTGATAAACTCTTTGATTACTATCTGCAGATGGTTTGGAATCTAAGCTTGGCAATTCCTGCGCCTTATGTGCAAGGTGATTTATTTGACATGCAAGTAAATCATTGGTCTGACAGTTATTTAATTTCCAATGAGCCTAAAGGACAGCCAACTGAAATTGATAAAACAGATGATAGGCCAATTCGAGAAATTTTGAACTTACAGGAAGGTACAACAATCCAGCATTTCGAGGTTTTTATTGACGATTTGCAATTACTCCGACCAATCAAATATTTGGGGCTACCTACCGGAGGGCATGCACTTAAAAAACCTCTTATTTTATTTGGTAAATGCAGGGAAGAATTTAATAACTATCAAAAAGAACTGAGTGGAGGACCACTTGATTTTGAAGCATATCTCTTTTGGACACCAAAAATTGCACCTACTGAGCATAGGGGATCACTAATACGTATTAATGGGTCAAGTGGAACCTTATTTGATCCTACTTTCTTTAGATATCAAATCGCAGAACAGACTCGATTAAAGCAAATAACCTGTGAAATTTTCGTTCACGAGGGTATCGATAGCGCTTTGAATATAGATCGAGAATCCTTCAATTTCGCTCATCCACATTCCGCATTTTTAACTCGATGGCTGCACAGCGCATTACGTCAACTAGCTACTACTAATAAGAAAATTGCGAGCGAAGTTAGATCTGGAATTCGCGGAGAATCCATTGAGCATCAAAAGACAGAAATTCAGCAAATCGCATTTAATGTTTGGCAACGGGAGTCGAAAGATGAGTTTTCCAATCCACCAATCGTAGCTATTAAAGACCAGCAGGAGCCTGTCCCAAAAAGCAGTGCTGACATTGTTGTTGTGAAATCTCCAATTAAAAATATTATTGGCAGAAGAAGTACGTCGGCCAATTCGCAGTTCAATTCAGAGAAAATGATTGCTATAACGCAAATATTAGCATCCTTTGGACTGCTTGAAAAGCTTACTCAGCAACAGCAAGACAGATTGCTTAACGCCATTTACAACGTATTAGAAAGCACAGAATGACAGATCCAAGCGAACCTCTATCATCAATATCTGACGACTTAACTGACGGGATAATTGGAAATACAATTTATGATTTTGATACGCCCAAAAAGAAGGAATTTTTACCATGGCACCGCCCAAGAAAACAATATGTGCGTGAAAAGCAGTGGGAGTATTTAATCACTGATCTAGTTACTGAAACTCCTCCCAGAACTGGAACGATAAATTATCTTGGGCTGCCAGGAGATGATCTATTCGACCTCAGACATTTTCATGACAAAATTTGCATACCTAAAAATCTAAAACTTAAATTTTTGGGTTTCAATAAAGGTATGAAGCCTGGTGCTGAGCATAATACACAGCTAGAAATTTCTTTGGACGAAGTAAATAGGCTGTCACATATCCACGACGGGTCTGACTTATTACCCGACGACCTTACCGCAATCGCGTTGGAAAAATCAGTGGCGTGGATGAAATCTGAAAATATGGGGCCATTTGACGTAATTAACATTGACCTTTGTGACGGTTTTGCAAAACAGCCAGCGAATGAATTCAAACAAACCCATTATAACACTCTGTATCGTTTAATGTATTTGCAAGCAAAACGTCAAGATCCTTGGCTATTAATGCTTACAACACGAACCAATACTGAATGTGTTGATGCTAACGTATTTGAGACCTTGAAACAGGTGTACAGAGACAATCTTGCTGATTGTGAAGATTTCCTTAATGCATCAAATGAATGTTTTACAGTTTCTGATGAAGATAGCTTTTTGGACTATTGCAGTGAATCAACGGGATTTACAAATGTGTTTCTGACGTCGCTTTGCAAATGGATATTGACAACGGGCTTGAGACAAAACCCGCCTACAAAAGTTGAGGTTAAAAATGTTCTGGGATATACAGTAGCAAAGGAAGCAGACTCACCCGATTTAATGTCCATTGCGATCAAAATCACGCCGACTTATGTAGCGATGCCCGATCCGATTGGCTTAGCTAATCAAGAATTCAACCAACCAAGTGAGTGTCTTTTTGCAAGTAGAATACTAAAAAGAGTGCATCGAAAACGGGACGTTGACGAAATACTGGCCGGTGATGAACAAGTGATGAATACTATGATTGAAAATACATCTACTCTTCTTGACCAAGCTAGATATGACACGTCTGATTATGCCATTTGGGTTCAAAATGTTTTGTGATAATTTCATAAATTTCTGATAACTCTTTATTGCTTTCAAAGCGGCTGCAAAAACGATCCTTACATCCGCACTTGCTAATGAATATCCCGCCTTTGGAAACTTCAAAATACCTAGCACGCGGCTGGCATTGTTTAATAGCAGTATTTCGAACTCTTCGGCAAATTCGAGTGCCGCGGGGCTTCACCCTGTCAGCGCTTAGCCTGAACGATTTGAACATTCCTGATGATCGCTTCTTCTATTTTTTCTGGATTATGGGAACAGATATACAAACCTACAAAAAGTGGGGTTGGTAAGTTGGGCATGTGATGCGAACCAACGGTCTGTAAGGCCTCCCCTTTTTTTGCCACCCGCATAGTATACGCATTACCCTTGCGTTCAACCTGAATTGTCTGAATATTTTTTTGGGGACTAAAAATTTCGTCTTCCGGATCACGCATTGCCATGCCTTTTTTGACTCGCCACTGAAATACGGTCAAGCCATCGCCATGCGCTACGGCACTGATGTGCGCGGCATCGTCGGCCAGCGATTCACGAACCATCCAGCCCACTTTTCGGTGCGGATCTGTACCGGCTCCAACAAACTCAAAATCTGCGGTTACAGTAAAATCACCACTCATTTTTTTGAACAGAAACTGAAATTCATCCCGTGCAAACCAAATGTTGTATCCGGAACCTCGCAGCCTATATTCCTTGGTCACCTCATTATAAGTTGATGAGCCGGCCAGTTTGGGCTTGCCAATGTCCTGACTATGCTGGAAAGCACCAGTTGGATTGTCGGCGGTGAAGCTGATAGAAATACCAATCGCTACGATAAAGAGAAAAAAGCTTACTGGACGCATAGATTAAAAAGGTTTTTTTGAAACTTAGGGAAAACGCGAGATAAAGAACCAGAGCTCATTTTTTGGACTGTCAAGCCACAAGCACTTCCGTTTTTTGTAACTTTTGCATGGGCAACGAAATCATTACGGACGTTCCTTTTCCGGCTTCGCCGTGCCACATGACATGCCCGCCGAGATAGGCAATGCGGGACTGAATGTTAGCAATTCCACTTCCTTTAGATAGCAGATTATCGAAATCAGCCCCCAGGCCATCGTCATCTACACTAATTAAGGTTGTTTCTTCATTGACCATCAGCTGGACCGTCACCACCTGGGCGTGCGCGTGTTTCAGCGCATTATTGAGCAACTCTTGCACTACACGATAAATCATCACGGCAGCTTCATCGCCCAAAGGTGGCATCTCGCCATAATGGTCTAAAATCAGCTTTGTTTTGTTAACCAGATTCAATTTTTGCACCAGGTCTTCCAGGGCTGGAACGAGGCCGAATGTTGACAGCGCATATGGGCGCAGATCATTGGAGATCAGCCGGGTTTCGGTGCAGGCTTCATCCAGAAACTGGTTCAAGGGCTCCTTGAAGGATAAAGGCAATTCTTCCTGATGCGCTTCAATGAATAGTTTAATTCGGGAAAGTTGTATTCCCAGGCCATCGTGCAGATCACGCGCAATCCGACTCCGTTCGCCTTCCTGACCTTCGATCATGGCACGTAGCGATTTGAGCTCCAATTGTCGAATCTGTTGTTGAGCGATGACTGTGTGCTGATGATCAATCAATTTTTGCTGACGTCTTAGATACGCAAGTGTAAATACGCCTATAATACTGATTATAAAGCCAATAAATAGCGCAGAATTCAATACGTTCTGATTGCGACTTTGTTCTTCAACCAGCTGTTTTTCAACTGCCAGCGTTTTGATCTGACTATCCAGTTCCTGCAAACGAATACTTTTTGTTTGTTCGGATGCGTAAAACTGCACCGTATAATCGAGCGTTTTTAATGACCAATCGTATGCATTTTTATAGTCGCCCGTGCGAGAATAGCTATCCGCTGTGTGCCGCGACAGTTCCCGCATCATGCCCAGACTATTTTCAGCCTTCGATAAGTTGTAGCTCTTCTGGTAGGCTTCAATAGCCGCCAGACTATGATCTTTGAATTGCTCAACCAGGCCCAGGTAAAAGTGATTTAAGCCAATTAACCACTTAACGTTTAATTGATTTGATATGGTCAGACTTCGGCTGGCAAAATAGTATGCAGAATCGGGCTGCTTGGAGAGTAAGTACGTATTAGCTAGCAGACTAAGGGCATACGCCTGAGAATAGGGTTGTTTGTATTGTACGCTAAGCCGCTCGGTTACACGCAGGTGTGTTTTCAAACCGGGCGGCATAGGTTCTAAATGGTGAGCGATATTGTGCAAACCCAATCGGGATTCGATGACTTTGGGCATGTTATGGGTTCGCTCAAAATACTGTTGGGCTTTTTTAAGATATTGTTCAGCGTAAGCGTGCATGAAATAGTCCTGGCTGTAGTAGTCTCCTATCACCAGGTACTGATTAAAATATCCGAGTGAGTCGCCCATCAGGCTGAAATATTTTAAACTACTTAGATAAGAATCCATCGTGTATTTATTATACCCGTACTGCCGATGGTATAGTTTACCCAGGGAATCGTAAGCCTTTGCAGCCTGACTGTAAAGCTTATCCTGCACCAACATCTTAATCTGTCTTTGTAAGCTATCAACAGACGTCGTGTCCGTTACCGCCTTGACGGATTGAAACCCGCCTATTAGAATAAATAAGAGAAGGAAAGTGATCCGCCAACGAGACCGGAGAGAACAGCATTTCATGAGCATTACCTGTAATGACAAAATAAAACTAATCAATCATTTGCATCTCCATAGCCGTCTTTATCAGTAGGGCTGTGTTAGGAACACCGAACTTCATCAGCAGACTGCTTCGGTGAAATTCGATTGCTTTGGCGCTCACAAATAACTGAGTGGCCATCTGCTGCGTTGTTAATCCTTGCGCAATGCGGGTCAGCACTTCCGATTCGCGAGGGCTGAGGTGCGGTTTTGCACCAATGCCGGCCGTTGACCTTCTGGTTTTGGGGCTATCGTTCAGCAGAATTTGCGTGATCGATTCATTAAAATATTGCTTCTCGTGGTGAACCGCTTGGATAGCCTGCAGCAACTCCGTTTTCGTAGTATTCTTCAACAAATAGCCCTTCGCTCCCTTTTTCACGACCCGCTTAATGAGACTGGCATCGTCGTGCATAGTCAGTGCTACCACTTTCGTTTCCGGGTATGTACGGACAATATATTCACAAAGGCCAAGGCCGTCTTCGATATAGGGAAACGAAATATCAAGTAACACGACGTCGATCGCGGTCTGGCTTAATCGCTCCATAACTGACTGTACCGTGTAGCAGCGCTCAGTCACTTCGATATCCAGTGATCCTGAAATAAGCGACTCTATGCCTTCGACAAAGACATTATGGTCATCCGCGATGAGGACTCGTATCATTTATATGTATTCAGTATAAATTTATATTTATCCATCGAAAGTACGATGAATCAGCTGTGAACGTAAAGGAAAAGTCCCCACTCTATAAATCTTAGGGAAAACCCTAGGACATTATTGGGGAATCAGACATCATATGTTAAATCGCTAATTCGGATTCAGCAACTTACGAAAAGCAGCGGGTGACATGCCGGTTTTTTGTTTGAATAATTTGTTGAAAGACTGCGGATGCTCAAAGCCTAATGCATAAGCCACATCAGCCGTTGTAAGCAGGTCAATCATTTGCTCCCAAACCTTCCACATCTACATCCTCCAATAATTGCAGCTGGCTGATGCCTGCATTACTAATGATTACATCTAAACGGCCAAATTCATCCAAAGCCAATTGTACCAGGGACGCGACTTCTGTCCGCTTGGTAACATCCATTTGCAAGTAAACCGCATGGCCGCCTGCTTGCCGGATGCGTTCTGTTAGAGTTGCTAAAAGATCTGCCCTGCGAGCACCGAGAACGACTTTCGCTCCCTTTGCTGCAAGCAGTTCCGCCGTGGCTTCACCTATGCCACTACTTGCGCCAGTGATGGACAGCGACCAAAAGATTTGCAAGCCTCGTCACAAACCATTATTTTTGTTGCGTTAGCTCTGGCCTTTGTCACAGATTGCAGAGCAGGAGGACGACCTCCCCCATAGTGGGAACCGAATCGGGACGGCCCTGCCTTTATAGGTCAATGTCATGTCTTGGATTTATTTGGTTTCTGCGGGCCTCTTGGAGGTTGTTTGGGCTTACTTCATGAAGCAGTCGGACGGTTTTACCCGGCTAATTCCCACATCAATTACTATCATTACGATGATCGCCAGCTTTGGCTTGCTTGCCTTGGCTATGCGCACACTGCCATTAAGTACTGCTTATACCGTTTGGACTGGGATTGGTGCTGTCGGGGCGTTCCTTATTGGCACCTTTCTGCTTGGAGAACCAGCTAATATGATGCGCGTGGTCGCCGCTTTGTTAATCACCGCCGGCCTCCTGATCATGAAATTCTCGTAAATCAACAGCCATCACGCAAATGAATCAGATAACTTAGGCCAGCCTTGAAAATCTGGCAACCTTACAGGAAATTAGCAAAAAAACCTTTGTAGCCGTAACCCTGATCGGCTACCTCATAAATTATAAATGCCCCTGTTTTTTTGATAGAAACATCACGGAGCGTGGAGGTATTCAACGAATACTTCTCCGTATCCTGCTCAGTGAGGATTGTGTAATTCCCAGATATGAAGCCAGATAAGACAACGGAATGCGGTTTGCAAGATTAGGGAATTTTTCCAGGAATGAAAGATACCGCTCCTTCGCATCTTCCGTCATCATTGGGCTGATTCTGTTCACCTTATCAGCGAAACCCTTGGCTGTTATCTTCGCAATGATATTGTCCCACTCAATGATTGTCATTGACAACTCCTTCATTACATTTTTAGACAAGACAAAGTATGAGCAATCGGTCACAGCCTGGATATATTCAGTCGATGGAATTTCCTGGTTGTAGCTCAGTATGTCGGCCAAGAAATGATTCTCTTCCATGAAATATTTTGTAATTTCTTCTCCTTTGTTATTGTAATAACAAATTCTCATTACGCCATTTGTCAAAAAAATAATCTCACGAGGTATTCTCCCAGCCTCTTGAAAGTATTCATCTTTTTTGATCTCCTTGAATACAACTTTGCTTTTGATCAAATCAACTTGTGTCGTGTTCAAATTACCAAACTGCAATAAATAATTAATGAGATCTTCCATTTAATCAATTTATTTGTGCCTATTTCATTTGGCTCATTACCATTTTGTCAAAAAGTTTATCCGACAATACTTTTCTGAAAAATAGCATCAATTTCGCGCCCGAGGCACCAACATATCTAGTCTTCGGATTATTTGTTTCAATCCCCTCTTTGATGAGCTTCGCAATGACAATCGGTTCGGCAGCGTCCTTTTCTATTTTCGCATACATCTTGCCTACACCTTTCGCCAGCTGACCGTACGCCGTCTTACCAGACACTTTCATCATATAATCAGTTCCCAGCCCAACCATCTCCGATTTTGTACCTCCCGGTTCAACCACAATTACGTCAATTCCGAAAGATTTTACTTCCTTACGAAGTGCATCGCTCAAACCTTCAATCGCGAATTTGCTTGCATGATACCATCCGCCCATTGGCAATGTTATCTTACCACCCACCGATGAAATATTTACGATTTTCCCAAACTTATTTTTCCGCATTGATGGCAGCACCAATTGGATCAGGCGGGCAACACCAAATAGATTTACCTCCATCTGATATTTAGCATCGGATATCGACATGTCTTCCAATGCACCATAATAGCCCGAACCCGCATTGTTAATTAGAATATCTACGCTTCCAGCTTCCATTACGATCTGTTCAATACACGCGACGAGACTTTCCTCGCTGGTAACGTCCAAAGAAATCGGTTTTATTCCATATCCCTTCAAATCTTGCATTTTTTCTATTCTGCGCGCCGCACCGTAAACATTGTAGCCATTTTGAGCCAAATATATTGCCGTAGCCTTTCCAATTCCTGCCGAGGCTCCTGTTATTAAAACTGTCTTTTTCATTTTTCGATTATTGATGTTTGACAAGACAAAGTTGCTCTCATTCAAAATGGAATTATTTGCCATTTGGCAAAAAGAAAGATCACCTGGAATGTATCTCATCCACCGAATATTTGCATATTCAATTGACCGCTTTGAATGAACACCAAGTGCGTACTTGAAAAGGTACTATTTAGTATTTCCTGAGCAGTGAAATGTATAAGCATCTCCGGGGATTGTCAAAGTAAATGGCCGCCATGTGTGAGAATTTTGGCAGTGAACATAGATGTCCGAAATCGCACAGTCAATCAGATCAAATAATTGCTCCTGCTTACTGTAAGCCATTTCTGACCTTGTGGTATAAAAATTGAGCTTTAAGGGGGGAAGTTGCTTGACAGACTTGACAATGATTCAACGTTTTACATTATGGTGCTAAACTATATCAAAATCGCATGGCGTAATCTGCACAAAAATCGCGCGTACGCAGTCATTAACATAACCGGCTTAGCACTGGGCATAGGTTGTGCGTTGCTAATTTTCGCACTTGTTCGATACCATTACCAGACCGACCGTCACCACCGTAATTACGATCGGATCTACCAGTTTACATCCCGGTTTACCTCGCCTACCAATGAGTTCAACATTCAAGGCATCCCCTATCCGTTCGGCCAGGCGGTACGAAACGACTATCCAGGAATTGAACATATTTCAATGCTAGAAGAGTGGTATTCACCGCTGGTAGCAATACCTGTCGCAAATCAGGCAGATAAGAAAATAAAGGACAAAAATCACAACGGTGCATTTGTTGAACCGTCCTATTTCAGCATTTTCGACTACACCTGGTTGTCTGGTGGGCCGGATGCCCTACGTGAGCCGGGGACAGTGGTGATGAGCGCTGAGATGGCCCGCAAGTGTTTTGGTACAACTACTAACGTCATAGGCCGGACCGTTCAACTGGATGCCCGGATTCCCGCGCGAGTGGTCGGTGTATTTGCTGATTATAAGGATAATACTGATCTGGCTTATTCAATTATAGCTGCATGGGGATCTGTTAAAGAACAGCTAGGTTCCCGACCCGAAGACCAGCCTTTTGATAATACCAATGGCAGCACGCACTGTTACGCATTGTTCAACGACAAATTCACTGCCGCCGACTGGGACCGAGGGTTGCCATCATTTGTCAAAAAATACAATCCAACAAAATTAAAAGAAACCTCTTACCCGGCCATACCTTTTAGCACCATGCACTTATCAGCTGAGTATGGAGGAGTCAGTAAGGGATTGTTAATGTCTTTAATGCTGATTGCCATATTGCTTATTGGGACCGCCAGTATCAATTTTGTTAACCTGGCTACGGCACAGGCGCTCAACCGTGCCCGCGAAGTGGGTGTCCGAAAGGTGCTAGGCAGCACGAAAACACAGCTGTTCTGGCAATTTATGGGCGAAACAATGCTCATTGTCCTTGCTGCCCTGACACTGGCAATAGGGATATTTCAGTATGGGCAGACCTTGGCAAATGCATTCCTGAATGGACCTTTCAGATTTACATTCTACTTTTCAACGTCGGTATTAGGATGGTTGGCGATACTTGTTATCGTGGTTATTTTGCTAGCAGGTTTATACCCGGCGTTGGTCGTGGCTGGTTTCCGACCGGTTTTAGCGCTTGCCGGACGGCTCACCACGCAGCAGGCGGGCGGTTTCTCCCTCAGACGCGGGCTGGTGGTGGCGCAGTTTGCAATTTCACAAATGCTTATTATAGGGTTGATAGTCGTGGGCAATCAGCTCAGATATGTTCAGACCAAAGACTTAGGCTTTCGAAAAGACGCTATTCTGACTGTGCGTCTGCCAAACCTTCCGGCGCAGGATCTCATCAAAATGCGTGCATTCCGTAATCTGGTCACAGCCATACCTGAGGTGAGCCAGCTTAGCTACTCGATGGGCGGGCCTCCTCAGTCGGGTTGGAGAAGCCAAACAAAAGTGCGCTTTGATAGCCGACCTGATGAAGAGCCCTACACACCACAACAAGCCTGGATTGATGCCGACTATGTCGGAATATATGGTTTAAAATTAATAGCCGGGCGCAATCTCCAACCTTCGGACACAGCTCGTGAGGCACTCATTAACGAGACATTCATGCAGCGACTGGGATTCACCCGACCAACGGACATAGTAGGTAAAATCTTGCATAAGAGCGGCTTTGCACCTATGGAAATTGTAGGTGTTTTAAAAGATTACAACCAATCAGATCTGAAACAGCGCATTAATCCGCTATTTCTAACGACGTTGGCTACCGGGTTTTACTCAGCTAATATTCAGCTCCGTTCTGCCAACTACAGCCGTGTGCTGACTGAACTAGAGAAGGCATACAATCAGGTGTATACGGACAGCTTTTTTGAATCAGCATTTGTAGATGAACAGATTCAGGAATTCTACCAGCAAGAGCAAACCATGGGAAAGCTCATCAACTTTTTCACAGGGATTGCCTTGCTCATCGGTTGCATGGGCTTATATGGGCTTGTCTTATTCATGGTGGCTCAGCGGACGAAAGAAGTTGGCGTTCGTAAGGTGCTGGGTGCTAGTGTCGGCAGCATTTTGTGGCTTTTTAGTTGGGAATTCATTCAACTGATTGGCATTGCATTTGTCCTCGCTGCACCTGTTGCTTGGTGGGCAATGAATGGCTGGTTGAAAAATTTTGAGTATAAGGTATCGATTAGTCCCCTCATTTTCTTGTCAGCACTTTTGGCAACGGTTATCGTTGCGCTGGTAACTGTAAGTTTCCAAAGCATTAAGACTGCCTTAATGAACCCTGTGAAGTCTTTAAGGAGCGAATAGCGTACACTTAGAAAATGTAGGTAGCAACCATCCATTTGGAGTTGGTTCAACTGGGGCATTGCTCTCTTACTGACTATAATCCCACTTGTCCTGTTCACAGCGTATATCCTGACTACGAATGAAATTCGAAGAAGTGCCAGAAACTAAGTCACACTCTAGCATTACAACTTCACACATGTGATTAAAAGTTTATCCCAGCAGTTACCTGTATTACTCTGGTTTTTAAGTTTTGATACCCTGCCGATTCGTAGAAAGTCACATTTGTTTCAAAGGTTCCAAAGCCCTCCTGAATCCTTATTGAAACTGGAATGGTCACTTTCCAAAGATCCACTTCAACGCCTGCGCCGGCCGTGAGACCGATTGCATCTTTGGTTGTAAGCGGATGCAAATCTGAATTTGTTTCCTGAAAATAACATCCAGCAATTCCGCAGATATTATTAGACGTGTTGACTTTAAGTGCTTGGCGGAAGCGAAGCATGGGACCTATCTCCGCAAAAGGCCTCACCTTACCGGACGAAAAAGTATATCGCAGCAATACGGGCAAGTGGAATGCCCTCCATTTCCAAATGGTTTCCATTTCAACTTGTGAATTGTCGCCACTCTCTGTTATCTGCCTGAATGTATTGAATCCTGGTTGAAAATGCAGCGAAAATCCTTCTGGCTGCTTTGAAAACGAGTATCGCAGATCCACCCCTGCGGTGAAGCCAGATATTTTGGAAAGGTCATCATTGGAATACATTTTACCAAACAGTTGGGAACCCCCGTAAACTCCCGCGCCAAACTTCTTAAACTGCTGGGCGTTGGCTGAAAGATTGGTTATAAGAATCAAAACAGCGAGAAATGGAAGTTTTTTCATAGGTCAGTTTTTATTTGATTAAGACAACGAATTGGAAGAAACAGTTGGAACAATGATTCTTTACTTACTACACTTGCGCGTTTGAAGTTATTAAAATTTAGCGACTCTCAAATAGTAGTAGGTCTGCATGCGGAGGGAATATACGCCTGCTTTTTGGAAGGAAATTTCTCAATTTCCGCAACCACGGCAGAATGAAGGTAAAGCGCTAAGGAAGCTGTTTTTAGATGCATTGTAAAAATAATCAGGTATCAGTTTAGGGTGAGCCTTTCTTTGGTTGTCGGTCAGCCAGATAATGTTCAACTCAAATAATAGCCTGAAAAATGAAATATTGGAACCTGGTCTGGTTTTTACTTCTGGCCACCCTTAACAGTTACGCCCAGTCTGCATATCCCGGCAAAGAAAGCGGTCTGAATGTACATGCCTCGGTACTCGGCGCACTAAAATACCCTGGCCTCAAAATCGGAGCGGACTATCTTTTGGTTAGCAAGATGGTTGTGAAAGCCAAGCGGAATGGCGAACAAAAAACCATATATCGCAATCGCTCCATCACTACCAATCTGGGATTTTATCATCACGAAGATTACAATGCCAACCTATTTCTCCAAACGGGTTACCAGTGGCAGCGTATCAATCAAAACGGCTGGTTTTCCGGCTTCGAACCACAGATCGGAATCAGCCGAACGATTATTGACGGTACAGTTTATCGCGTCGGAGATGACGGCGCTGTTTCTAAACGCAAATTAGCCGGTGACTTCTATTTCGCTCCCTCCTTAACCGTCAGTTTTGGAAAAGATTTCTCGATCAAAAATCCTGATAATCCGCTCTCACTATTTACAAAAGCAACATTATTCACCAACCTGCCTTATAACAACTTCGTCGTAGGCCGGGTCATGGTAGAGGTTGGTGCCGGGTACAAGTTCAGCAATCTGATGACCCATAAAGTTAAAATCAAGCAACGTTTCAAATAATTAATAAATCAGTTATGAAAATGAATTTCATTATATCCCTGGCAGTGGTTTTGCTATTGGCGGGATGTCAGAAAGAAGAAATAGGAAAAAGCGGCCTTGTGAGAGATCAGTTTTACCTCGAAAATGACGACGCTAAAATGCACGTATACCTTGAAGGGAACATCAGCAGCGACAAAATTCTCGTCATGGTGCATGGAGGTCCCGGCGACGGATCATTGTACTATAATATTGACGAAGCCACCAATATTGCTGAAAAGAATTTTGCGGTAGCCTACTGGGACCAGCGCCTTGCCGGTACCACGCAGGGTAATATCAGCAAGGCCAACATTGCCAATTACCTCGACGACCTGAAAAAGCTGATCATATTGCTACGTCATCGTTATGGTCAATCAAAGAAAATATACCTGCTCGGTCATAGCTGGGGAGGGTTATTGGTACCTTTATTTTTGCAGCAGGCTGATAATCAATCATTGGTGAGCGGGTGGATACAGGTGGACGGCGAGCATAATTACGCTATGAGCGATTCGCTTTCGCGCAACAACCTCATCAAGTTTGGGGAGCAGGAAATACTGGCGGGACGGAATGCCGGAGATTGGCAGAAGATCACGGATTATTGCCGCGACCACGATCCCAAAAACAATTATTCAGTTACCAGGAAAATCAATGGACACGCGCACGACGCCGAGGACCTGATCAGCGACATTACGACCGGTAAGACGACCAAAGAACTGATCAAGTTTTTTATACGGGAATATAACTATCCGGTGACCACCTACCTCAGTAATGGGGTTTACAACAATTTTATTAAAGAAATTGACAAGCAGGCATATGCTCAAAAAGCCACTGATAACCTGTACAAAATTAAAGTACCAACTCTTTTGCTATGGGGAAAATACGATTTTGTGTGTCCTCCCCAGCTGGCAGACGACATTAAGGCGCGCATAGGGAGCACGGATGTGATGACAACAATTTTTAGTCACAGTGGTCACAGTCCGATGTTTAACGAGCCGACCGCTTTCTGGGAAAGCGTGAACCAATGGGTTATGGGTCATTAGATAAATGAATGCGAATCCTATTGCGAGTTTGAGCTCAATTTATTTTGAATGATTTAATCAGTCATCAAAAATCAAGCGACAATTTAGCATTCGGTAACCAGATGGTTTATCGTTACAACACCATTATCAGGAATGACGCTTTGTGTTTTTTGATTGTTGAAAAGAAATGTCTTGGGCGTAAGGCCGGAAAATGTTTTAAACTCTTTTATAAAGTGAGATTGATCAGCAAAATTGAGGTAATGTGCTAAACCGGAAAGGTTTTCAAACTGGTTATCCCTAATTGCCTGGAGTGCTGATTCAAATCTTGCCGCACGAATGAACAGTTTCGGAGACAAGCCCGTTGAAGATTTGAAACGCCTTTCAAACTGGCGGGTGGAGATTTTGAAATATTTAGATAAACTATTTAAAGATGTTTCGATATCTATATCATTGATCAAGCGGATACTTTCACTAATTAGATGGTCCGGCGGTGCGGCATCATTTATTTTTTTTAATAAAAATTCAGTTAATAGATCTATGCGTTCAGCTAAACATTTAGAATAATACAAACGTTCTAGTAAATCAGCTGGGGCAAAATTGATCAGGTCAACTATCTGGTCGTTTAGCTCATTGACATTGATCCCGAAAAGTTGCTTAATGGCTTGTGGATAAAAAGTGACAGTTACAACTTCATGATTATCGAGATCAAGTATATATGGCGAGATTTTAACCCCACTAATAAATGCCGGGGGTAATGCGTCCGTATCCCTGAAAAATGCTGATCGTCCATTGTTGTGCTGAAATACCAAATGCGGATAACGGTCGGCAAAGACCTTGATCTGTGATAAACCACTAAGCTTATTAAAATTCAATGCGCTGAAATACCGCACATAGGGTGCTAATAATTTATGCGGTGTAAATACCCTATAATCCATATATTTTTAGTCAAATTGATATGATATCAGATTGCGATCTAGAAAACGTGAATCGATGACATTGGTAATGTACTACAAATTCAATTTTCATAAAGTTGCAGAATCTCTTTGTATGTCGCAATTCTACTATTTTTTGGAGTACCACTCACATAATTTTGTTAAAAAAAAGAAAAACATGGAGAAGGCAATTAACTTAAGAGGACTAGCGACAATTAGCTATTGGGCAGATGATTTGAAAGCTGCAAAGAAATGGTACACCAAAATATTGGGGGTTGAACCTTATTTTGAAAGACCAGATCCTGAAAACCCAGCGTATATTGAGTTCCGTATTGGGGATTATCAGCACGAACTGGGCATTATTGACCGAAAATTTGCACCGCCTATGCCTGCGCAGCCCGGGGGCGAAATTGCCTATTGGCATGTTGATAACATTGAAGAAACTTTAAAAAGCCTTATTGCTCATGGTGCGACGGCATACGGTCCTATAACCGAATATGGGGTAGGATTTGTTACGGCTTCTGTAATTGATCCTTTCGGCAATATCTTAGGTATAATGTACAACAAGCATTATGTTGAAATTTTGAAAAATTATAACACATAAGACCAGAGCTTCTCGAAATTAAAGATTTCCAAATCAAAATAATTTACTCAACGTTATATGATTGAAAATGATAGACCGTTCAGTAGAAGCATACTGGCAACAGCATTGCTTCTACTGAACTTAACGCATTACAGTTACAGCCAGTGTTTGGTTTCGAAAGACCGATCAGGTTCCGTAATCACAATATGCAAGTGGTATCTTCCCAGCAATGGCCTGTTGATAAACAGACCTGATAAAAGCCAGAGTCAAACAACTGTTGTTTATACAGGAAGTCCCTACTTATCCTATCCTATCTATGAGGATGGCTTACTGGAATATCAAAGTAACAATCAGAAAGTTCCTTGCAAAATAGCATTCAATCTTGCAACAAATCAGGTATTCTGTCGCTTAGAAAATGATTCAAGTGAATTGGCAATTTTTCCTGATATTTTTACTGTTGGGACAAAGCGTTTTATAAATAAATCTGACCTTTCAGGTAAAAGGGCTTATTATATGGTGCTCTATGCGGGCAGATCGAAGGTGTTGTTACAAACGAAAATAATTTTAAAAACAACAGAAAGAAGGCCTTATGAAATGGGTGATCTGAATGACGGAAGTTATATAAATCAAGAGCGCTATTTCATTGAGTTGGACGATGGTTCATTGCGAGCAGTGCGTTTATCAAAAAAATCTGTATTAAAAGCATTAGGCGGCTTTAATAGTCAGACCTTATCCATGTTCAAAGGAAATAAAATAACAGTATGGCAGATGGTCAAAACTGTTGCCGAATACGATGGCTTTTCCTAAATGCTAAAATATAATTAGGCGTCGCCAAAGCGAGGTTAATCTTTATAATGATATAAATATGCCACTAGTTACAATTACTTTGGTCAAAGGCAGAAGTACTCCTGAAAAACATTTGATCGCAGACAAGGTTCATGCAGCACTTGTCAATACAGGCGTTCCGGGTGATGACCGTTTTCAGCGGATAATCGAGCTGGAACCCGAAAACTTTATCTATGATCGAAATTTCCCAGACCTTCACCAAGCACGAACACCAGCATTTATATTAATAGAAATTGTTTGGTCAGCAGGCAGGAGTGTAAAGATCAAACGTAAGTTGCTAGGCGATTTAATGGATGGCCTAAAAGCTGCAGGGCAGGACCCAAATGATGTCATGGTAGCATTTATAGAAACAGCCTGGGAAAATTGGGCTTTCGCCAACGGCGAACAGATTCACATTTAACCTTTTTTCGAAAGGATGTGCAAATGCTGTTTAAAATGTGCAGTGCTTTCTCTATTTCAGCCTCATTTAAGGAAGCAAATCCCAGGCGCATGGCATTTGTTGAAAAAGCTTCATTTTTATAAAAATCCCCATTGTCTATATAAAGACCTTTCTTTCCCGCCAGCCGGGAGACTTCATGCAAATCGACTGATTCAACAAAGTTGGCCCAAACCCCAAGTCCGCCTTCTGGCATTGAACAGGTAATATGTTCTTTAAAGCCCGTTTGAAGCAGGCCACAAAATTGGTCACTCCTCGCCTTATACGCACGCTTGGTATTATAGCACTTAATCATCACAGGCGCTACTATTCACTAGTGTTTTCATTTATATTAGTGACCTCAATGAATGTCTAACAAACATGAAAGTAAAAGGATTGTCCATATTTTTTTGCATTTCCCTTGTGCTGTATACATGCCACACTGTCTCTGCCCAGCAACAGTGCAACTGTCTTGCAAATCTCGATACGACGATAAAAAAAACGGAACTGAATTATGTGGGGTATCCTGACATGATCGCCAGGAAATTGCTGCCTCAATATACGAGGCAGGTGGCAAAACTCAGAAAAGATGCCGCAAAAGAGTCAGATCCGGTCAAATGCTTTCCGATTCTGAACGCTTACGTATCCTTTTTCAACGACAAGCATTTCGACATTGAATACAGCATTACTGATACCACCAGATTTCAATACAATTATCTGAATGAGGATGCTTTTAAAAAGGATTTCACCACCCAGAAAAGGGATTCAATAGAGGGTATTTGGGTTAATCCCGACTCAAGTATGAAGCTGGCAGTTCAAAAGATTAGCCCTACATTATATCAGGCTGTTGTTCTGCAAAGCAAAGATCCAAAGATCAAGCCTGGTCTTGTGTATTACACTTTTACCAGAGATAAAAATGGATTTGTTTTCAACCGCTATGATTGGATGACTCCCGATTTTCCTGTTAGGCAACGTGGTGGACTTTTATTTGTCTGGAATTTCGAGGTATGGGCAAAAGCTTATCCATCAACGATCACTGAGTATGAAAGATCTGAATTTCTAACATGGCGCAACTATAACTTTGGGCTTGATTGCAAAAAGTTGGATAACGATCATGTCTTACTGTCAATTGGCTCATTCAATCGTGACGACAAGATCAAAGAGATCATTCAAAAAAATGACTCTCTGATCAGGTCTACGAAAAACCTGATTGTGGATTTGAGAGGCAATGGCGGTGGCAATTCGGGCTGGACCTATCTGCTTCCCTACTTTTACACGCAGCCGATCGTGCAGGGTAACACCTATTTAAGGTTATCCCCGGACAACATAGAATCAAATCTTCCCGGCATAAAAACGACGTATGAGAAGCCACCTAAAGATACGAGATTGATGCGATCTTACACCCCTACGGTTCTTGACCAGTACAAAAAGGCTTATGAAGAGATTCCCCTTTCGAAGGATCAATTCTATTCGTTGCCATCCCTTACTTTGTATTCAGATTCTATCCTGAAAACCCCTGAAAAAATAGCTTTGGTCTTTGACGACCTGGGAGGAAGTTCGACCGAGTACTTTTTTTATATTTCAATGCAAAGCAAGAAAATAAAAAGATATGGAGAGCGTACATTGGGTATGATGGATTATATGGGGGTTTCACAGCAAACCAAATTGCCGTTCGAAGATTATTATCTTTTGATTCCTGACCGTAAGGCTGCCTGGACAGATACTAAGCCTACCAATAAGACAGGTTTTGTACCGGAGCATGACCTAAGACATATCCCAAGACATAAATGGATTGATTACATTAAGACTGATTTGGGAAAATTATAAGCTTTTCGTACCAGACTCAAACCACATCTATTCAATCAGCATTCAAGTAATGGCCTTGTGCAAAAACTATGGCAATACTGTATATTGTCAATCTTACATTAGTATTACTAACAACCAAATCACCTAAGTCTGGCAATTCATTATGCTGAGAAGGATATTAAGATATTGCATAGGTCTGGCACTCTTCGTAAATGTTCTGGCTTGTTCTACTGATGAACAAAAAGTGGTAGGAATATGGCATACTGAATTTGAGGCTGTGCCACATCTTAAAAGCGCATTCGATGTTGAGCTTCGTCATGATCTCTTCTCTGATTCGTGGAGCGGCCGATTTGAAATTCCGGAATCAATGGCGGAAGGAACATTGTCTGGCGTAAAAATAACAGATTCAAAAATATTCCTGGATCTGGGGCAAGGAGCGACATTCACGGGTAATCTTTCCAAGGATAAAACAGAAATCGGAGGATTGCTCAATATACCCGATCGCAAACCTGAAACGCTGACTTTGACGAAAACAGATCGTTGGACGTCACAGCGGCCAGCAAGGATCGATAAGGAAAATCGCGCGCTGCTAAAATGGAGCTATCAAGCTCCGCCTGTAAATAGTGATGGCTGGAAAGTGGGCGCAATGAATATGCAGAATGCGAATTCCAAGGTATTACACGATCTTTTTGAGAATATATTAAAGGGCAAATATCATGGACTGGATGCAGTGCTTGTTGCCCAAAACGGAAGGCTGTTACTTGACGAATACTTTTATCTAGGTGATCGGGAAAGAATCCATAGTTTACAATCCTGTACAAAAAGTGTGACGTCGCTCTTGATTGGCATTGCACAAGATGATGGTCTTATCCAAAATCTGGATGCACCATTAACAGCTTTTTTCCCGTCCTACAAGAACTCTGTAAAAGAAAAATCCCCACAACCCACGCTGCGTAACGCCTTAACCATGTCGGCCGGACTGGATTGGCATGAGGACATTCCTTACACTGACCCCAAAAACGATGCTGTTTTAATGAACCAAAGCAAGGATATGTATCAGTATGTCCTGGATAAAAATTTAGATAAAAAGGACAAGCCAGGTAGGAAATTTGAATACAACAGCGGCCTTTCGATCTTGCTGGGTGGTATTTTATCCAATGTAACGGGAAAGCCAGCGGACAAATACGCAGAACAATCCCTGTTTAAAGGCTTGGGAATTAAAAAATTTGCCTGGACTTCAATGAATAATCAAGTCCACACAGGAGGTGGATTGTTTCTCAAGCCAAGGGATATGTTGAAAATCGGCCAGCTGATATTGGACAAAGGGAAATGGAATGAGAAGCAAATTGTGCCCACATCCTGGATCACCGAATCAACCTCATTTGTTCTACCAATAAATGAGTCAAGCTCGGACTGGGGATATGGATATCAATGGTGGCGTGGCGTGTTCCGGGTTAAAGACAAAGTATTTCCCGTAATCTACGCTGCTGGTTACGGAGGTCAGATGTTATATATCGTCCCCGATTTAAACCTTTCAATTCTTACATTACATCACAACGCTTCGGACGTAAGTGGCAGCCACTCGCTGACCTGGAAAGATATCGAGAAGTCTATTCTTCCTGCTTTCATCTGATTTAGAAGTGGAAGTGTGTGTTTACTGGCTGCGGCAATGGGAACAGATCGATCCTATGGTCGAGCCAATTTCATTTGATGCGAACTCGGACGGCCGGATATTGTTGTTGCGACCTTATTCGACCTAGCAGTTCCATTCACATCTCCTTCAACCAAGAAATTAACGAAGATCGGCGCTGGGTACCTTAATGTTTCGAGTTCAATGAAATTGTTTAGATAAATCACTTCCTGACTTACTGGCACATAAGGTTCATTGGATTCATAAAGCATGTAACGCATCATTTCACTCAGGCGTAAAATGACATCCGGCGTTTTTTCTGGCTCTGTGAGTGACAAGCCATACAAATTATTCATGGTGTTAAAAAGGAGATGCGGGTTGAGCTGCGCTTTTAGATAAGCCAATTCCATGTTTACTTTTTCGTGACTGACAGCTTCATTACGAAAATAATCATTGATAATTTTGAGCAGAAAACAAAGGAAAATGCCCAATGCACTGAAAAATACCGTTTCAATGAAGTAAGTCCCTATGGTTATGTTTGCAGGGTATTGCCATATTCCAAAGTAAGGGCCAAGTAGCATTTGCTCTACCCCATATCTCAGC
Source organism: Dyadobacter fanqingshengii (assembly GCF_023822005.2). Classification (GTDB taxonomy): domain Bacteria; phylum Bacteroidota; class Bacteroidia; order Cytophagales; family Spirosomataceae; genus Dyadobacter; species Dyadobacter fanqingshengii. Next base: position 658,020 of record NZ_CP098806.1, on the reverse strand, counting down.
ATGACATCACCGGTAATCAAACCGACTAAAGCAATTACAGCCAGCCCATAAAAACACCGGGTAAATAAAAAGTCAAAAATCCACAGGCTCAGATAGCACATGATAATTGTCCGACCGTAGCCAATAGAAGTAAGCGGATCTATCAAATCAGACCAAAACAATGCAAATGTTACCCGCCCTTGATAATGCTGGGCAACATTCATGACAACGCCGAGTACAATAAAGAGCATCCAAAACAAGAGATGTATTTGGATTGGCTTCCAGTTTCTTATGGTTAAACGCATGAGGCAAATTACGCTGCTTTTAACCAATTGTCAGTATTGATCCGCCAACCGGCCAGAATGATCCGCCAAAGCCCGGTTACAGCAGCATCTCCTGTTTAATCCGGGTCTAATCACTAAGTAGGTTTGGCGGTTAAATTAGAATCGTTGGCAGATTTTAGTGATTTGCATTCTGATTTCGACTTCAACTTTGTCGAAAACAAAACGCTTTATGAGAACCAAACTTAATTTCTGGCTGCTTTTGATATTTGGATCTTTCATGCCAAATCTTCTTCCGGCATGCACCGTCTTCACTGCTTCTGACGGAAAGACCGTCTTGGTAGGCAACAATGAAGATTCATCCCCTTCTTTAAAGACGTTTTTATGGTACCTTCAAGCCAAGGGTAGAAAGTATGGGTTTGTGACTTGGGGGGCACATAAACGGTTTCCGGAAGGTGGCATGAATGAAGAAAGACTATTCTGGGATGCCGCTGCCCTGATGCAGGCAATTCCTACAATTCGTGACAACAAAAAACCCGATTTCAAAGGGTATTTTGTTGATAAGGCGCTGTCCGAATGTGCTACGGTTGATCAGGTTATCAAATTAGTTCAACGATATAACTTGGTTTGGCAGGATCGGGCTCAGGTTTTAGTTGCTGACGCCTCTGGTGACTATGCGCTTATTCATGCTAATTACATAATCCGCAAATCAGACCTAGTAAAACCATATGTTGCAGTGGCTAACTTCAGTCTATTGGGATACAAACCCGGTAAAAGTGCCTGTTATCGTTACAACACCGCTGACAATCTGCTAAACCAGGCACCTGTTTCTGCCGAGTTATTCCGTAGAATTCTTCAAAAAGCTGCGCAAAAAGCACCGGACAATGCGACAATCTATTCCCAAATAGCTGATTTAAAGGCCTGTACCTTCCAGCTGTTTCAAAAGCATAATTTTGATCAAATGGTTACAATAGATCTATCCAAAGAATTAAGAAAAGGGTCCTATCAGGTTGAGATCAAGCACCTGTTCAACGTTGGCATTGGCGATTATTTAAAGCCACTCATTGATAAAAGAGGAATAAATAATGTGATAAGCCGATATCATGTTTTAAAGAAAACAGCCCCAAATAAATATGATTTTAGCGAGGGTGAGCTTGATGATCTGGGGTACTATTTATTAAATCAAAACAGGATAAAAGAAGGAATCCAAATTCTCAGTCTCAATCATCGGACCTTCCCAACCTCTGATAGGGCCCTGGCTAGTTTGGCTAGCGCTTATCTGGTGGCACATGATAATAGTAAAGCAGACAGCCTATACCGCAAAGCCTTGGAACAAAACACTTCAAATTATGTGGCCAATTTATTTGCAAATCAAAAAGACGGTATTTTAAGCTTTCGTCTTGATGGGCTAGAATATGCTGGCAAAATCAATCTTGTAGGATCATTCAATAATTGGAATGCAACAGCCAATCCGTTTGAAAAAAATTCAGCTGGTGAGTGGGTCTGCCAAATAAAGGTAGATCCCGGAACATATCAATATACCCTTCTGGTCGGTGATGATAACTGGATGACTGACCCTTTCAATAAATTAGCACAGAAAGAGGGTAAGCTTTGGCGATCCGTTGTTGTAGTCCTTTAAGACTATTAAATGAAATATCGCCAAAGTGTGCATGAAGGTTACGTTTAACTGACAGACAAGCATGTTGATCTTAAAAGATAGTCTTTGTCCACATACTTACGATTGTTTGTATGTGTATCTACGTCAGCCACAAGTAAAGTTTAAGGTGCTCGACTTATGGTAAACTAAACTCTAAAAAGGCACCAATCACCTCCAAACCTACATTTGTGAAAACGGTCTCAATTACATTTTAACGACCGTATGATTTGCTCGCATGTGGTCATAGATGAATCTATTACATGCGACACTTTCCCATTTAAACAAATTAACCTTACAAGTACGGGTTAGTAGCAATCGTCAGTTCCCGTACAATGGCTTAAAAAAAACGGAGCAAAGTTGCCCCGTCTTTTAATTACTACCGATACCAAAAATTTTATATCCAAGCCCAACTTTTTATTTTATCGATGGCTGGGGAACCATGGAGGTTGCAGTATCCTTATTTACCACCTTATCAGCTGCGTAAATTTCGCCTGTTGCCTTATCTTGAAGGAAACCAATTACTTCCCATTCAGGTGCTACAAATTCTTTCGGCAGGTTGATGGTGATTTGACCATCTGCTGGATTTTCCAACCTAAAAGATTGGAATCCTCTCACAATCTGAACATGACGCAGTGTCCGGCCACCATTCTCACCGCGTTTAATTTGACGCTCTGCGTTTTTCTGAACAACCGCTATCATAAGCTCGGCATTCTTGCTTGCCGAAGCCTGGTAAGTGATAGCCATTTTTCCTGCTTCTGGTTTTCCAGTTAATTTTAATGTTGTAGCTGGGACGCCTTGCAGACTATTTCTTATAGCATTACCCAAGGCTGTCTCATCAGAGCCGATTAATTCGGTTTTTCCATTAACGATTACCTGCGGCGTGTATACTTGCGCATTTAATTTATTGGCATACCAATATTGTCGTTTGGTGTATTGAGGGCTACTGAAAATGTCCCTCCAACCCTGATGATCCCAGTAATCAATGTGGTAAGCAAGGATATAAATAGGTTTATCACCGGCTTGCTTCTGCACATTTTCAAGTAACTGATCAGCGTGCGGGCAACTCGAACAGCCTTCGGATGTAAATAATTCGAGAACTACGAAGCCGTCGCCGTTAGCAGTTTTTTTATCGGCTGGATCTTTTATTGCGGCTCGGCTTGAAAGCGTTACCATGAATAATAAGCTTGCTGCCAGCGCTAAAATATTTTTTGTCGTTTTCATAAGTTTTGATTTTTAATGATGATCCAAACTTATGATCAGACGGTGCTAAAAACGAGCAAATTCTGGCTCGACAGGACAATTAAAACCACCAATCAGACATGGCGGTCGTGAAAATTCTAAGTGCTAACGATTCTCCATCCAGGCCAGAAATGACGGTGCTTTTTCCTTATTGATTAGCAATTGATCAGGTGTTTCTATAACCAGCTTAACGTACAGTTTCCGCATAAAATAATGCTCAATTTCCTTGATCGCCGAAAAGTTGACCAGATACTGCCGGTTCATTCGGAAAAATTGTTTTTGGCTCACAGACGCCGCAATCTGATCGAGGGATTGGCTCAGTGAAAATTCTTGCCCATCGAAACACATGATCATTGAAGTTTCATTTCGAATGTAGAAAAAGGCGATCTGCGCGGTTTGGACTGTCGTATATTTCTGATGTTTGAACACCAAAAAACTGGTTTTCTCGGCCTGGGGAGCCATCCTGTTCAGTAATTCGCTCAGGTCGGGAATTGCTTTTTGCTGGAAAAAGTTTTTCAGGTCGTCAACTTTGCCGAGTGCGCCTGCAATGTCCTCTTTCGAGAATGGTTTCAGCACGTAATCCACGCCATTCCGCTTGAAGGCTTCCAGCGAATATTCGTCAAAGGCCGTACAAAAAATGACGGGACAAACGACCTCCACCGATTTGAAAATCTCAAAACTCAGCCCGTCTGCGAGCTGAATGTCCATAAAAATCAGGTCTGGCTGCGGTCCCGCGGAAAGTGCTTCAACCGATTCTTCGACGCTCTGATATGGACCGGTGATCTTGGCTGCCGGACGCAGTTGCCGGAGCATGTTTTCAAGGGATCTGGCAGTTTTCAGCTCATCCTCAATGATTACGATGTTCATAAATGATAGGAAGTCTAACCTGAAATAGGTCTTGGCCGTTGATTACCTCCACTTTTTTGTTCAACAAATGACTGTATTTGAGCTCAATCCATCTCCAAGCCTGGCCTTTTGCAGAAAAAGACACGCATTCAAAATCTCCATTTCTTCTTTCAAAGGAATCAGATCCAGCTTGCGGCTTTCCAGCGTATAGCGGTAAAAGTTGGCGAGTTTTAATTTAAAATCAATTGACTGCTGATCACCCGTTTCCACCATTGCTTTAAGTGTATTCAGGCTATTGAATAAGAAATGGGGATTCACCTGCTGTTTAAAAGATCATATTGGGCGCTAAGGTTATCGTTTCGAAACCGTTCCAATTCCATACTCACATGCTGATTTTCGTAGTTCTGTTGCAGCATGTTAAGAAACATATAAAATACCAGGTTGATGAGAATAGCCCGTACTTCTACCATCAACATGGTAGGTCCGAAGTCAATATGAGAAAGAATAAGCTGCTGAATGTAGGCCAGTCCAAGCATAACGGTAGACATCCAAAAACTTAAAATTCCAACTTCTTTTCATTCATTGTCTAATTCACCCTTCTAATCGTCCCGTTGGACATGATTCTGCTGACGCTGCGCATCAAAACGTCACAATTTTGCCTCAGAACTTAAAAACAAAACGATCATGAAAACTTCAAAAATTATCTATTGGACTGGCGCAGCATTGACATCATTGTGGTTTGGCGCAAGCGGGTTTTTCGAACTGACCAAAAATCCGTTGGTGTGGGAAATCACGCAGCAACTAGGCTATCCTGCTCATTTCATTTACATTCTGGGTGTAGCCAAACTTTCAGGTGTGGCTGTATTACTAACTCCGAACCGTTTGCTGAGATTGAAAGAATGGGTTTTCGCTGGTGTGTTCTTTGACATCATATTTGCTTTCTTTTCCAAATTAGCCGTTCTTGGATTGCCAGCCACCATTGATGCAGTAATCGCTTTTATGATGGTAACTGTAACTTATGTAATGTTTAGAAAACTATATCCAGCTACATACAGCAGGATTTAATTACAAAGAATACAGCATTAAGTAAGAAACCGATCAATTCCTTTGTGATAACACGAAGCAATTGGTTGGTTTTCTGCGTCTATCAATACTAATCCTTCATTACCTTCTCCCGATGTTGTTTGCCCCAACTGATCATTTCCAGTATGATTCCGCCAAAAGACATACAATAATCTGTTTCAGTATATTCAACCAGCACGGGCGTGTCCGCAGTTACTGTGCGTTTGATCAGCTGATTAGCTTCCATATCTTTTAGTTCCCTGGACAACATCCGGGTTGTAATGCCAGGAATACTTCTCTGGATATCACGAAAACGCCTGTTCCCATTACATATTGAATTGATAATGAGGAGCCTCCATTTTCCACCAATGGCGTATATGGTATCCTGCAAAGCTTGTACTTCCTGCTTTTGATTCCTGGGATTTGACAAGATTTCTCCTGCTTTCCTAATGTGGTCCTCATTCATTATGCTAGTCCTTTACAGTGCTTATCATTATGCGAACAATCGGAAAGCACAGGCGAATTACGCCTGCGCTTGCTTCTAAGACCGCTAAGTTAAGCCAAATGCTCAAAGACTCATTCCGCCATCCATTATGATTTCTGCACCTGTAATGAAGCTCGACGCATCTGAGGAGAAGTAGGTTACCATTTTTGCAACATCATCCGCAGTACCGATCTTTTTCAATGGGATGCGCTCAATCATCCAGTCATCCAATGCCAGGCGTGCAGCTGGATCAAGTCCCATTTTGTTTAAAATCTCAGTCTGAGTAGGTCCCGGACTGATCGCATTGACCCGGATCTTCCTAGGCGCTAGTTCAATGGCGGCAATTTTCATCACCGCATTCAGCGCCGCCTTACTGGATGTGTACATGGACGAATTAGCCCCATTCATGCTGACAACATTCGATGACAAAAACACGACTGAAGCACCATCATTCAGGATAGGAATAAATCTGCTAAGTGTAAAATATGCACCTTTGAAATTAACATCCATTACATAATCAAAATCACTTTCCGTCGCTGTTTCTATTGCGGCGCCACCTAATACACCTGCATTGATGAACAAAATGTCAAGTTTGCCAAACTGTTCGCTTACCTGTTTTGCCAGCGCTTCTATGTCAGCAACTTTGCCTTGATCACTTACTAAGCCAGTCACATCAAGCTCAGTTGCAGCCTCCTGGATAACATTTTCTCGCCTGCCTGTGATGATCACGTCAGCTCCTTGGGCTTTCAATTCTTTGGCAGTAGCATAACCAATACCACTATTTCCGCCCGTTACCAGGCTCTTTTTTCCTTTTAAAGTTTCCACTATCTCTTGATTTATATTATGACGAAGGCTATCTGTATATGGTATCATTCTGTTACTAGAATACTGTATGATACCAAGTGCTATTTTTTATTTTAATGGATCAAAAGTATCCCGGACGCCTTCGATAAATGCCGCAGGGTTCTCCCAGGGGCCGAAGTGGCCTCCTTTTTGAAATGCTTTTGCGTATACGATATTAAATTGGCTGGCCAATGGTCCGTCTGTCAGCATATTTACACGATTGTCAATTGTTGCAAAAGGGGGATATACCTCCCCGACCAGCAATGAAAATCCGGCCGCAGCTTCGACCGCAGGTGTTCTTGAGTGTGACGGCTTCCAGGGGTACCTGGCAGCATTTGCATAGACTCTCATAGAGGTTCCAATTGCCTGATTTATCCAGTATATCATTGCAAAGGTGATAACGTCATCCTTGGTGTAAGAATCCTCAAAATTCGCATGTTTGTCACTCCACTTTTTCCATCGCTGCAAGATCCAAGCCAGCATTCCGACAGGCGAATCGTTCAAACCATGCGTTAGAGTTTGTGAATCGAGCATGTGAACGGCGACGTGGGAAGCGAAGGTTTTCTGGAAATTGAGAAATTCGTTTCTCTGTTCTTCCGGCAAGTCGGCCGGAACAAGGTTCCCTTCGGTAAGGTCCCATGGACGTTCGCTTTGAAAAATTTGGAGCGGCATTTCATGCCCCAGGTGGATACCAATCAGCTCATCCGCATATTTATGTCCTAACTGAGCTGTTACCAACATTCCGTAATCACTTCCGGCTGCGGCATATTTTTCATATCCTAGCACGTCCTTCATCAACTTATGCCAAAGTTCGGCAATCTTCCAGAAATTGATTTCAGGGTCCTTTACCGGGGTTGAGAAGCCAAATCCTGGCAAGGAAGGGATAATGACATCAAATGACTGCTCGGCCTTACCGCCATACTTGACGGGATCGGTGAGAGGGCCAATCAGTTTGCTCCAATGCCAATACGTCCACGGCCAGCCATGTGAAAGGATGATAGGAACAGGGTTTGGGCCTTTTCCTTTTTCATATATAAAATGTATGGGTTGTCCTTCAATATCAATTTTGTACTGGTTATATGAGTTTAACTTTTCTTCTTGCTCACGCCAATCATAATTCTGCAGCCAGTGGTCCGCATAGTCTTTGAGAAAAGCTGTACTCAATCCGTAAAACTGATCCTCATTGTTTTGGTCAGGGGCCCAACGGGTCATTTTCAGTCGGGTTTGAAGGTCCGTTAAGACTTCTTGTGGGACCTGGATTTTGAAGGGAATTATTGATGTTTTCATTTTTATAATGTTAATAGGTGAAATCTAATTTGATTCTGGTCTGCACAAGCTTTTCGATGTACCAAGCCGCGCCAATTTTAATAAAGTTTGCATGGTAGTGCCCGAAGCCATGCATGGTCTTAAAGGCAGGAATGACCGACGATGCGTGTATCGGAGTGCTATTGTCCTGGTTATGTATCAGTTGGTCTTCCATTGAAAAAATCCCAGTGGCTTGCTCTGCTGTGTCCAGAGTAATCTCATAAGAAAAAAGGTGATGGATGGCTGTTGCCTGTCCAACTGCTTCTAAAATGGTCTGGGCAATTTGTTGACGTCCCTGCATTTGCACAAGTGGCTGGCCATTTACATTCAAAGGTGTAAAAGACCCTTCGGGGGTAAAGAGCGATGCCAAGTCAGTCCAGTTTTTTTCATCTGCGTAGCGGACATACCGGGCCATCAGCTCTCTGATTTGATCCTTTGCTTTTAATTCTTCCATGTGATTGCTATTAAATTGCCTTTCTTTTAAACTGCTGCGAAGGTATTAGTGTTTTTGGTATAATTATGTTACCAGTATACTGTATGATACCAGGCCATTCCAGATTATACGGTAACCCAAATGCTCACTTCAATATTATCCTTGGTGGCCTTTGAATAAGGGCAAGTCTGATGTGCGGCCAGTACGATCTCCCTTGCCTGCTGTTCAGGTAGTCCCGGTAAATTAACCTGCATTTTTGCTTGTAAGGTGAAGCCTTGCTGGCCGGTAGCCAGGTCCACTTCGGTATCCACAGATGTCATCAAAGGAAGTTTGATCTTTAATAAAGTTGCATTGTGCTGCATAGCCCCAATAAAGCATGCAGACCAGCCGGCCGCAAATAGTTGCTCGGGATTCGTGCCTTGGCCAGAAGTGCCTGGCGATGAAAGACTAACGTCCAAACGTCCATCTGAGCTTATTGCAGCGCCTTCACGGCCACCAGTCACGTGTACTTTTCCCGTATATAAAACTTTACTAACCGACGCAGCGGCCTTGGCTGCAAAAACGATTTGATTTTCCATTGTAATTGATATTGAAAAGGTGTTTGAAATTATTTATTGATCCAACCGGCCACTTCCAGAATTGCTTGAGCAAAGGCTTCGGGAGCCTCCTGAGGCAAATTATGGCCAATGCCAGTAATCGTATGGTGTGCATATTGTCCTTTGAAACGGGCGGCGTAACTACTGGGATCAGGATGCGGTGCGCCGTTTGCGTCGCCTTCCAATGTTACGGTTGGCACTGTGATTGAGGGCGCTTTGGCAAGTCTGGCCTCTAATTCATCATATTTTTCTTCGCCTTTCGACAGTCCAAGTCGCCAGCGATAATTGTCTATGACAATCTTGACATGCTCTGGATTTTTAAATGACGCAGCCGAACGGTCAAATGTATACTTGTTAAATTTCCAGGTTGGAGAAGTAGTCTCCCAGATAAGTTTGTTGAATTCATAAGTATTGGCTTCATAACCTGCAGCACCGCGATCCGTGGCAAAATAATATTGATACCACCACGATTGCTCAGCCTTTGGCTTCAATGGCGCCCGGTTACCTTCCTGGCTCCCGATAAGGTAACCACTTACTGACACAAGACCCGTTACTCGTTCTGGCCACAATGCCGCCATGATATCTGCCGTTCGTGCACCCCAGTCGAAGCCACCCACAATTGCGTTTGTAATCTTTAATGCATCCATGAATGCAATCATATCCACGGCGAAGGCTGACTGCTGCCCGTTCCGGCGTGTTTCCTGAGACAGAAAGGTTGTACTTCCATAGCCTCGTAAGTATGGAATTAGAACGCGGAAGCCTTTTGCAGCCAGTATTTTTGAAACATGCTCATAGCTATATACGTCATAAGGCCATCCATGAATAAGTAGCACGGGCTGCCCTATTGCCGGGCCTACTTCTATATATCCAACATCTAGCACCCCCGCCCTGATTTGCTTAATATGCTGGAAGGGATCTTCAATCTTCGTTATTTGACCGTTGCTGATGCCTGCTGATTTATGAGATTGGCCTTTCACTGGCAGCAAACACGCTGAAAGTAATAGAATCAGTATTACTTGCTGACTATTCTGGAACCAGCGTTTGAGGTTTGAAATGTTATTTATAATCTTCATGGTTCTGTTTAATTAATGTTAAAAACTTAATAGGTTGACTACTCTGAAAGGAACTTGGAGGTGAGCCTCAAAAACTGCTGCGGATTCTGAAAAAGTGCTGCGTGGCCTGCATTAGGGAATATGGCAAGTTCTGCGTTGGGCAAATGCTCAGACATCTTTACAGCATTTGACACAGGAACCGCAACATCAAATTCTCCCTGTACTATCAAAGCCGGTTGTGATAATCCTTCCAATTCCTTAAAAGCATTTGCATAAGACTGCGCCCAGCCAAGCACGGCAGTCACTTCTGCGATGCGACTCTGTTGGCTTAACGGTCTGTCGCGATCAACCTGGCGTCGTTGAATGCGTTGGTAGGCAGCCTCGCCAGCTGCTAAACTACTTTTTGAACTTGTAAAGCCAATTTTCAGAAATGTTTCCTGGGCTGTAAGCCCTGCGGTAGCTGCCAAAATTTTAGGCAAATCAGATAATCCCTGTGCCCCCTTTGGACCAGTGCCTGTGAATATCATCCTGTTTACCAATCCTGGCTGGGTCAAAGCGATTTGCTGGGCAATAAAATCCCTTTTGGTTACCCAGCACCCGGTATGCAATTTGATTGCCATCTACATTAATGAACTTCGTCTGCGCAGTCTGGTGAAAATCCGTTACGCTATTGGCGGGATTTTCCAGCGGGTGGTCCTCTTTACACGATGTAAAAAAAAGCCCAAGGGTGATGAGTAAAACAAGACTTTTAAAGTGGGCGGATGTTAAGATTGTCTTCATGATTCTGTTGTTTTTACGATTTGATAGCTCAAACCTACAATCAGAAAGAAGTGTAAAACAGGAGTTATTCCTTCAAACAGACAAACACGTAGCTAGCTTAGACAGGTTAATGGTTGAACATTTAAAAACCTGTTCTCTAAATCCTGTGACCCTGTACTTGATACATTTAATAGTTCAGCAATCAACCTAAACCTGCTTTGCCGGCACTGACAATTGGCGTGTAAAACATTTTTTTTAACTTTGCATTACTAACCAAAACAAGCTTCATGTAAGAGCATCTTTCTTTTTAGCAAAAAGAGCAGAGCCAAAAACTCCGGCTACTGCAACTATCTACATCACTAAAAGAAAGAAACCATGCTTTTTCTTCAAGAGGTCGCTTATGCGCATCCTAACAGGGACGTTTTGCTCTCTGATATCAATCTATCTGTAAACAAACAAGATAAAATTGCGCTCATCGGCCATAACGGGGCTGGGAAATCCACCCTTTTAAAAATCCTGGCAGGAGAAATTGCGCCTACGGCTGGACTAGTTAAAAGCAATTCAAAGCCTTACTATGTCCCACAGCTTTTTGGGCAATTTAATGAGAAGACCATCGCAGAAGCGCTAGGCGTTTCTGCAAAAATCAATGCACTAAAAGGCATCCTGGACGGCGATGTGACAGAAGCAAACCTGACCACACTTAATGATGACTGGTCTATTGATGAGCGCTGCCAGGTCGCTTTATCTCACTGGAATCTTACGGGTTTGGACCTCAGTGTAAAGATGGGAATGTTGAGTGGCGGGCAAAAAACTAAGGTTTTTCTGGCAGGAATTATGGTACATAACCCAGAACTCGTGCTGCTGGACGAACCAAGTAACCATCTTGACATGCTCGGTAGGGACATTTTGTATGATTATATTCAAACCACTCCCCACACATTGCTGGTGGTAAGCCACGACCAGACTTTACTGAACCTTGCGGGAACAGTTTTGGAATTGAGCAAACGCAGGATAACCGCCTATGGAGGAAATTACGATTTTTATTTAACACAGAAAACAATTGAAAATGACGCATTAAACCAAGACCTGAAAAGCAAAGAAAAGGCGCTGAGAAAAGCCAAGGAAACCGAGCGTCAAACAATGGAGCGACAACAAAAACTCGATTCCCGCGGCAAGAAAAAACAGGAGAAGGCCGGCTTGCCGACGATTTTGATGAACACCTTAAAAAATAGCGCAGAAAAAAGCACTTCTAAAATTAAAGGTGTCCATGCTGAAAAAATAGAAAGCATTTCGCAGGATTTGAGCCAGCTACGGAGCGAGATTTCCGACACCGGGAAAATGAAACTGGACCTGGATAATGCTGCACTGCATCAAGGAAAAATCCTGGTTACTGCTGAGAATCTAAATGTTGGCTTTAAACGGCTACTGTGGCAAAAACCGCTTAATTTTCAGATAATGAGTGGTGAGCGGATAGCAATAAAAGGGGCAAATGGATCTGGGAAAACGACATTAATCAAAATTATTTTAGGAGATCTGCTGCCCGGCGCAGGAAATCTGCAACGGGCCGAATTCAAAGCAATTTACATTGATCAGGACTACTCCCTGATCGACAATAGTCTGAGCATTTATCAGCAGGCACAACGCTATAACACCGGGATGTTACAAGAGCACGAGGTCAAAACGAGGCTGGATCGCTTTCTATTTCCAAAAGAATATTGGGACAAACCCTGCGTAGCGCTTAGTGGCGGCGAAAAAATGCGGCTCATGCTTTGTTCGTTGACGATCGGCAACCAGGCCCCTGACATGATTATCCTAGATGAGCCTACTAATAACCTGGATATCCACAATATTGAAATCCTGACAAACGCCATCAATGAATATAAAGGCACATTGTTGGTCGTCTCGCATGATGCTTATTTCTTGCAACGGGTGCGGGTCGAAACAGAAATTGACCTTTCCGAATTTAGGTAGATGTGTACAATGTATCCTCCTAACACTGGATTACATATTAACCTGTGCAATCCAGTGTTTATCAAACCCAAATGTGCTTATCCATTAACTTATAAATGATTTTTTGAGAAGACGATATTTCACTTTAACCACCGTTTCTGCATACGGTTATAAACGACTAATGGTAGAGAGAGCTATGAACATTCATTAACTGCTGGCCATGCAAAACTTGAACAAATATATACTTCTTATAAGAGGAAGCTTTTCTAATTTCTAGACAGATCTAGTTAAGCACTGTTATTTTACCCATCTTACATGCAGTATTCCCGACAACCGAGATCCATCATGTTATTGTTAGGTCGAAATCTCTACTCATCCTGGAATGGTTCCTAAGATTTGGCCGTTCTATGCAGTATCTCGTATAGAATCAGAAAGTTGTTTTGTGTCTCAACGGATACTTTCACGATGTAGAAAGGGCTGGCTCAGCATAGGGAACTCTGCTTACGCCATACCCGGTGGTTAACTTGCGCATATTTATACCTAATAAGCGTAGCGGTTCCGCATTTGATAGGAGTTATGTAATTAATTTAGCATCTATTGTTAGAATTTTATGGACAGCATTAATAAAGCGGAACCTATATTAAATTTGCTTCCGGGCCGCAGCCCTAATTGTAGCAATTCATGCTCTTTACGTGATTCGTAAGTCTACTTCAAATCTTATACTTAAATACCATTCACCTTTATTTTTGACTCTTTCACGCTCTACCATTGACCAGTGGCTCCCTTCAGGGAACAGAATTAGCTTTTCTTAGGGTTTCTTCGATAAGTGTTTGATAATCTTTCACATCTTCAAAGAGCAGGTTTTTCCTTTTGAACCAAAATAGGTTAGCTACCAAAACCAAAATGCGATGAAGGCTTTATATGATCAATTGTCGGTCTGTTGCAGCAAAAAAACCACGCAGCTGTACAGCACTTCTTTCTCGCTCGGGATCCACTTTTTACAGCCTAAATTTCACACCCCGATTTACAGCATCTACGGCTTTGTCCGCCTGGCTGACGAGATCGTCGATAGCTTTCACGGCTATGACAAGCACGGCTTAATGGCAAAGATCAGAGAAGATACCGCCGAAGCGATTGCTGCCGGGATCAGTATCAATCCAATTTTAAACAGCTTTCAACACGTTGTAAACCAGTATGGCATTGAGTGGTCATTGATTGATACATTTCTAAAAAGTATGGAAATGGACCTTGGACAGAAGCAGCATAGTCCTGATAGTTTCCAGGAATATGTCCTGGGCTCAGCCGAGGTGGTTGGCCTGATGTGCCTGCGTGTGTTTACCGAAGGGGACGCAGCAAAATATGATGACCTTAAATATTATGCTATGAAACTGGGCGCAGCATTTCAGAAAGTCAATTTTCTACGCGATTTAAAAGCTGATTATCAAGACCTGGGACGCAGTTATTTTCCGGGCATCAATTTCACACATTTTACAAGTGCGGACAAAGAGATTATCCAACAACAGATCCAGCAGGATTTTGGGCAGGCATTGATTGGTATAAAAAAAATGCCTGCATCGTCCAGGCGTGGTGTATACTTGGCATATTATTATTATCAAAAGCTTTTCCTTCGGATCAGTCAGACGCCAGCCGAAAAAGTAATGGATGCCAGGATCAGGATCCCTAACCACAATAAGATCGGGCTTATGATGCGCTCATTGATAAGGCATCAATTGAATTATTTATAAAAATACATCTTTGAAAATGCCATCAGCAATTATTATTGGTTCAGGTATAGCTGGCATTGCTACTGCACTGCATCTGCGGGCCGCAGGCTTTGAAGTGAATGTATTTGAGAGCAACGATTATCCCGGTGGCAAGCTACATGCTTTCGAAATAAACGGCTACCGTTTTGATGCGGGGCCTTCGCTCTTCACCATGCCACAACTTATTACTGAGCTTTTCGAACTTTTTGGTGAACAACCAACTGATTTTTTTCAGTATCACCGCATGAAGTCGGTGTGCAACTATTTTTGGGAAGATGGCATGCGCTTTACTGTTGATGCCGATCGCGAAGTTTTTGCAAAAGAGGCTGCGGCCAAATTTGGTATTGAAGCCACAACGATATTAGCTTATTTGAAAAACGGCCAGAAGAAATATGAGCTTACCGCTTCTTTATTCATTGAGAAATCGTTGCATAAAATGGGTACTTATTTTTCTGTGGATACACTTAAGGCCATGGCTCACCTATCGGAAATGAATTTGGGCATTAGTCTGGATGCGCTTAATGAAGCAGCCATCGGTGAGCCGCATCTGGTTCAGTTATTCAACCGCTATGCTACTTATAATGGCTCATCACCGTACCTCACACCCGGTATCATGAGTATGATTCCACATCTTGAACTTTACCTGGGCGCTTATTATCCAAATGGCGGTATGCACAGTATCACTACCAGTCTGTATCAACTGGCACTTCGACAAGGCATCCGATTTCATTTTAACCAAAAAATAGAAGAAATACTGGTTGAGAAGAATAAGGCAGTTGGGGTTAAAACGGCAAGCAGCCAGCATTTTGCAGATTGCATTGTGTCAAACATGGACATATTTTCTACCTATAAAAAGCTGTTGGCATCACAACCGCACCCTGAGCGCACGCTCAGGCAGGAGCGATCAAGTTCTGCAGTGATATTTTATTGGGGCATTCGCGGTACGTTTGATCAATTGGACTTGCACAACATATTTTTCAGCAGCGATTATCAGCAGGAATTTGCGCATTTGTTCGAACATAAAACGCTTTTCAATGATCCTACCGTTTATATCAACATTAGCAGTAAAGAAACTTCGGGTGACGCACCTCCGGGATGCGAAAATTGGTTTGTGATGATTAATGCCCCGGGAGATTATGGTCAAAACTGGGAAGCATTGGTGGCCCAGGCGCGCCAGAATATCATCAGCAAATTAAACCGCCTGCTCGGCACCGACATTGCAGCACTGATCATGACAGAAGATGTGTTAACACCCCCGCTTATTGAAAAACGAACGAGCAGTTACCGTGGCGCATTGTATGGTGCGGCAAGCAATTCTAAACTTGCGGCCTTCCTTAGACACCCCAATTTTTCAAACAAAATAAAACAACTTTATTTTTGCGGAGGATCCGTTCACCCCGGTGGCGGTATTCCTTTGTGCATGCATTCTGCAAAGATTACTTCAAAGCTCATCATTTCAGATTTATGAATAACGAACTATCATTTTCGGTTGTGAAAAGCAACAGTTCTATATTTGCAATATGGCTGGTAACCATTTCAGGCATGATTGGTATATGGCTAGGTTATGGCGCTTGGTTTTTGCCGAAAACACCATTCAACCTGCTGCTTGGCGTGGCACTTTTATACTGGAATTTTCCGCTGAAAAATGTTTGGCCAGGCATCTTAATCTGGTCACTTGTTTACATCATCGGAATGAGCGTTGAAATGATTGGAGTCAATACTGGCTTTCTTTTCGGAGACTATTGGTACGGTGAAAATATGGGTCCTAAATTGGCTAACGTTCCCCTGCTGATTGGCATCAACTGGGTGGTGCTTACTTTTATAACAGCCACTATCGCAAAGCGTTTTATACGTAACCCATGGATGGCACCTGTTTGCGGAGCTGCGCTAATGGTTGCGCTCGACTTTTTTATCGAACCTGTGGCTTCGGTATTCGATTACTGGCATTGGGATGCAGGTTACGCACCGTTACGCAACTACATAGACTGGTTTGTGGTTTCCTTGATATTGCAGGTGCTTGTAAAAAATTCCGTACCTCAAGCAAAGTATCCGCTACCGTTACATCACTTTGCGTCTCAGGTTCTATTTTTCGTCTTCTTCTATGCAATGCAACAAATAACTACAAAATAGCTATAAGCCATTAAGCAAAGCGTCAATGGTTTAAATAGGGAGCCAAAACATTTTCACCACCCCAGGTTCCTACTGATCGGTAAGGCTGAAAACGCGCAAATAACTCTTCTTTGTACCAATCTATTTTTCGGGTTTTCCGGATGGCCTCCTGATGTTCGGGGCTATTGTAGGCATAGTTTTTCAGCGCATCTATATTTTCCCATAAACTGAAAGTGGCCATCTGAACCAGCGGTGCTTCGCCAATTCCTTTGGTATAAATCAGCCCTTTACAACCTTGCACAATGGGCCGCTGAGATGTAGGAACATAGTCCCAAAATCTGATCAGTTTACCCGCCTTAATGGTTGCACGCGTAATTACTGCAATAAGCGGGTTGTCATCATCCAAATCTGTTGAGGGGGTAAATGGATTACGTCCTGACCAAAGGCCCTTGGCTTGTATGGGTTTCATGTAGATGGTCCACTGTTCGCTGCTGTGCGCCTGGTATCGCTTAAAAATTTCAGCATCTTTAAAAAAATGATCAGCGCATTGCTCGTTGGCCCAAATACCCAGCATGGCATATACACCCCAGTCGGGCAATGGGCTAAAACCCGGCTCGCGACCGCTGCCCATGAGTTTGTAAAATTGCAACCCGGGCGTTTTGCTGATATATGCATGTGCAAACTGCATTTGCCCGAAAGCCCACATTTTAGATCGTGAATTCTGAAACCGAAATAAAGTAAGCGTAGTGATGGAACTCATTAGAAATGATAAAGTAGCCAATCAAGAAATCGATTCCATTTGCATTAGGACAGAAAATATTTGACCACGTGAATGTACCGCGAGAATTTTATGAAATCAAAAAATGCCTTATATGCGGTCCTGACTTTTATGCTGACAGCATTTTCTTGAAAATAAGTAATTGTCAATGCTTTTTAGGACGGGTCAACGTATCGAAGAGTACAGAAATACAACCGAATTTTTAGACAGCTCCAAGCGGTTACAAAAATGAGCTTATTTTAGAATCCGGTATTAAGCCAATCCCCACTCGGGTTGACCTAATATACGGCTACTGTTTTCAAACTTTTTAGCATACTATTGTGGTAAAAAGAAATTATGAACTTACATCAACTCGGCCCGCATTTAGCAGTCATTGTCCCAACACTAACAGTTAGAAATTGCTCTGGCGCCATTACATTTTATCAAACAGCATTTGCTGCCACTGTTCTTATGTCCAACACTGATCCGGATGGATCCACAGTCGCCGAATTGGAGATTATGGGCGCAAGGTTTGTTGTTGCAGATGAGTCGGAAGAGCACAACCTTTTCAGCCCTGAGAAATTGCACGGCACACCTGTGCGGATTGGATTGCAGGTCGTAGATCCTGACCAGTTATTTGCACGTGCAATAGGCGCGGGCGCATTAATTATCTATCCCGTCGCCGATCAGGATTACGGGTACAGATTGGGCCATCTGGTAGATCCTTTTGGTCATCATTGGGAAATCTTTAAGCCGTTAACCTAGTCCCGAGCTCCAATAGATAATCGACGATGTCTAATTCTCGAACCAATATTTAGATCTACAAAATTTCTCGCAGCCACTTGAATTTAAGACGCTGTTTAGATATTTTTGAGATCATTAATTTGATACTTTAAATATCTCAACTGTTCATTCATCATCAAACTGACTTTTCGCTATGACTACCAAATTCCCAATGACTACGCGAGAACTTTATCATAGCGTAGGACTTACAACCTCTGACATTACTAAGATTGACGATCCAACATTTGTATGGGTGATTGCCGCGTTCGCTAACAGGGCAGACGAACCAGCAGCTGCATTTTCCGATTTCGGCAGTGCTCTAAATTTGGTCAAACGCGTGAATGCATTTGTAGAGGGTGGTGTTGGGCTCAGGCCGGTTTTGAAATCCACAAATAAACTCAAAACGGACCGGTACAAACGATTAGTCGATGTTGGCTTAACACCGTACATGGTTAGCTTTAATAATAATCGAAATGGCATTGAACTAATAGATGATCTTAGCGGTAACCTTGACGAACTTAGTGTTGATATGTTAATGCGTAATTTGAATAGGATTGGCGAGACAATGCCAGTTGACCTCAGCGATAATCTTTACGGAACATTCTGGGCACCTAATGGACACCTTGCAATCAAAAAGGCCAAAGTATTTAAAGCAGTATTAGATTCTTTAAAAGACAAACGACCCGTCGAATTTGTTTAAGATCAGATCTATCTGTCGGTACCAAGGTTTTGATTATTAGAAATAAATTTCTAAATCTAATTATGAGCGCGGACATAAAACTGAACATTACACCTTTCCTTGTGGTCAGCAATGCCTTGGGCGCAGCCGCTTTCTACGAAGCAGCATTTGATGCAACTATATTGGAAAAGTATACCAACGATGGGAGAACAAATGCGAGAATTGGAATAGGCAATGCAGACTTCTGGATTGGGGATGAGGAACCGGAATTTGATAATCTTAGTCCAGTAACAATAGGAGGATCGCCTGTCCGAATGATCCTGACAACGTCGGATCCGGACACAATATTCGCCAATGCATTGAAGGCCGGAGCTTCCCAAATTTGTCCAGTCACGGTTGAAGAAGATTGGAAAATCGGAAAGCTCAAAGATCCGTTTGGGCACATTTGGGAAATTGGATGTCCTCTTCACTAAAAAAAGCGAATGGCAGATAAACCGTCTTACCTGGGTTTCAATAATCAAGCTTACGAGTGGAAGCCCGATATCGATTACAAAAAACAGCCGGCACTTTATCGGGTTGGCAAAGGTGAACAAGGTGTATTGATATGTGAACCATACAAATCCGAAATAGGAAAACATTGGCGATTCAAAACAAAGGCAATTGCTGAGGAAAGCAGCAACAAAATTTATGAACTGTTCCTAGCTTACGTGGAACAACATGATTTTGTAGGCGCAGATATGGCACGGAAATATTTGCAAATGGGGTTTACCAGGGCACGGCGTTATGCCAATTATAAGGGAGGAAAGAAATACGATAAAGACAACGATTACGCACTTCTTGAAAAAGGAACCGGGCAACAAGAGAAGGCGGAGGCTGCTGCTATATTTTATGCCAAATGGAAGCAGGTAGAAAGCAATGAAAAGTATGCGCAAATGAAAAAGGAATGGAAGCGTAAATTCGGCTGATCAAAAGAGTTTACATTTGGAGTAAACCTGAAAATGAAAACACTGCTTAAAAATGAAAAATGATGCTGGCCTTCAAAAAGAATTCAAAGCATTGCCAAATGACGAGCAGGAAGAAATAATCAATACGATTTTGTCGCAACCGAATGAAAGCAGGCAGGAACAAAAGATTGTGGCTGCAATTAAGAAGCTATCATGACAGGTATGAGTATTAAAAACTTGCTGACCTGGATTACTCCGCTGATGCTGGGAGCATTATTGGGTCTTTACGAAATTCTGCATGGCTTGTTTTATGTACTTATGGAACACCAGACCAGAAGCGAGACTATCCGCTCGAAATTGTTCTTGGACTGCTTATCATGGCTGTCTGCTTAGGAGGCCATTGGCTAATTAGCCGGATCGCGCATTCCAACAAGCGCACAATCTGGATCACAGAATCAATACTGGTGGCCTTAATCGTTTACGGTTTTTATAGATCTTAGGAAATCAAACTATATAATTGCTGGCATAAAGGCATAGAGTTTTAATGAGTTTTTTTAATTTATTTAGATGAATAATTGGCTAACATTTAGCCGTCATTTAAATATTGAATAAACAGTTTATAACTCAAGCATTTACAACAACGTCCCGATCCACCCTCGCTGTTGTCTTAAATCCCCCACAATTGTCAATGCCGCAATTGATAGTTTTGTAAACCATCAATCCAAGAATGTACTTATATGGAAGGCATTGACGATATTATCTCAAAACTTGAATTTGCCCAGATTTGCTGGGTAGTGAAAGATATTCACGCGGCTGCGGAATTCTTTTCTAAAAGCCTTGGCATCCCCACCTTTCCTGCCTGAGCTAGTTCGTGCGCAGCACCTAGGCATGACTTACCGAGGCGAGGTGGTGGCCGCAGAATGGCTCACCACGCAGGCGTACAATGGTCTAACTTTCGTAGAACTCGTTCAGCCCTTAGCGGGTCAAAGCATGTTTCATGATTATTTGAATCAATATCCAGCAGGCGGAGCACAGCATTTCGCATACAGGATTTCGGTTAGCGATTTCGAAGAGGTCGTCGGGAAATTTCAGGCAAAAGGATATGAAATCATCAGTGAAGTGGATCATCCTATTGCGAGAATGGCATTTTTCAATACTTATGAAACAATTGGGGCAGTCACCGAGATCATGGGAATTACTCCAGAAGGGTGGAATGCGGTTGAACAAATGAAAAGCAGTAATTGAAATGGATATCAAATTCGAAGGCGGCATCAACATTGCCGTGAAGATTCCGAAAGCTAAATACGAAGCCACAGTTCATTTCTATCGAGACATTCTCAAACTCATCGTGGAAGAACGGCCTATTACAAATCCAACAGTTTCAAGAACACACCGGGTTAGCTTCGGCAACAATGTCATGTGGCTGGACTGCGTCGATAATTATACGCATTCCGAAACCTGGTTGGAGCTCAATGTCGAAAATGTCGCGGAAGCAACTGAATATCTGAAATCCCACGGTATTGCAACGTGTGACGAACTGGAAGAACTTCCTGATAATATGCACTGGATCACCGATCCGGCTGGCTCAGTCTATATTGTGAAAAACAGAGAATAATCTGGGGCAACTAAAATCGAAAAGTTATGGCCAATAAGCTTTCGAGCCGACTTCAAGAAATTGTGGATGCACTGCCGTTAAAAGAAGGTATGAGAATACTGGAAATCGGCTGTGGGTCGGGCGCAGCCGCCCGCGAAGTTGCCAAACGTGTTCCAGGTGGCAGCGTTCTGGGAATTGATCGTTCATCCAAGGCTATCAGGCAGGCTATCGAAAATAATAAAGCAGAAATTGCTTCCGGAGTGCTGGCGTTTCGTACCGAATCAATCGAAAATTTTGAGCTTCAAGCGGGCGAAGAACAATTCGATTTCGCATTTTCGGTTCGAGTGGGTGCGCTGGATGGAAGACATCCCGAAATAGAGAGGCAGGCTATTGAAAAAATCCGGAAAGCTCTAAAACGAAATGGTAAACTTTACATCGACGGCGGAAATCCGTTGAAGCTGCTTGATATTAGGGACCGGTAATCAGAACATAGCAATGAAACTTTCTTCAAAAGCGGAAAACATCCTGGAACAAATCAATGGTAATACCAAGCTGGGAGACTGTTAGAAGTTAGAAATTGTTATCCTTCTTCAAGCAACTGGTAGCAAAGGAATTTTGGAAGGCGTATCAGTTTTTTGTCTCTTTATTGATATCCACTTTTTTCCGTCAAAGCCATCAATAACTTCCGACCTCTTCAATTTCTGAACGTCCACGTAAGACAGCCCGGTGTAACAGCAAAAAATGAAAGGGTCGCGGGGAACCCATCCATTTTTAACGCAGAGCAGTACGATCTTTTTGAAATATACGAGGTACCTCATCGTAGTATTGTGAGAAATATTCCTTTTCCCTTTTAAATAGAATGCATAGGCCGAGATCAAACCGTAGTCCAATTTATCAAGACTTACGTCCAAGACCTTATACTTAAAAAGTAAAAACTCCTCAACATTTCGCAATGCAGCTTCATAACGGTTATAAGTACTTCTCGCAAAGTCTTTTTCTATTAGCGCATGCATCTCATTGTTATGTTCCCGAAAAACTTCTAAGATCATTTTAGGATGATCATTGATGCCTAATAGAAGATTTTTTATCGACTCTGCCGTAACCTCTTTGCCGGAATCGATCAATGTTCGGTGCGCCTCATAGACCTTCGTTTGTAAACTATCCAAATAAGCATTTAAACTCCGCACATCCTGTTTTGTGCCAGCTACCCTTCCAGATACTGAATTCCATTTTTCTGGCTCGCAATCCCTTTTTGCAGCCAGTTCAAAACGAGAGCCATCTGTCGTGACGCGTAGGTAAATAGGCATCTTGCCATTTAAATAGTTCTTGGGCTTCTTTAAATAAAAGAGCAGATTAAATGTTTTACTAAGCATAACATACTTCTTTATGTGAATAAAAGTAGGTTTGCAGTTTGAAAAAATCAAGATGTTTACGAGGTGAACCAGCTGTTATACAATACGTTACACCATGTCTGGTGAGTCGATTCCGCTTTCAGAGCTGACTCCCGAATTACTCACCAGAATTTTGCTAAAAAATGCATATTTTGACACTTTCTCAAAAAACAAAAACCCTGTAAATCGTTGATTTGCAGGGTTTTGATTGATTTTAATGAGCTATCTGGTGCACCCAACGAGATTCGAACTCATATCGTCGGTACCGGAAACCGAAATTCTATCCATTGAACTATGGGTGCTTCTGGTGGCTTGGGGCCGGTAATGGGGTGCAAATATAGCCGCTATTTTGATTTATGACCAATTGCAGAAAGAAATGTTTTGGAAATTTCCGTTAGCGACGTCATTTAAAGTTGCTTCAAAAGATCCCAGTCCTGGACGCCTTTGAGATACAAATAATTGAGTAAAATGCCGTTCACGTTGGTAATCAGCTTGTGACCTTCTGCGAACGGAACCACCTGGGTGTTGATATACTCATGGTCGGAAAGTAAACCCTGGGTCTGGTTATGATAAGAATGAATCGCCTGGGCGGTCAGTTCCAGCTCGCAGTAGAACATGTACATGGCTTCGTCGCTGGTGCCGGTGGAGGGATAAAAAGGCTGTTCGTTCACCTTTGTCAGTTGATCTTTCTGAACCTGGATGCCGGTTTCTTCGAAAACTTCCCTGGCGGCGACTGCGGCGGCATCGCTTTCACTGTCGAGCATTCCCGCAGGGTGTTCGAAGGTCATTGATCCGTCGCAAATCCTTCTTTGCTGAACTAGTAACAAATACTTTTCGCGGCTATCGACGTCTATAAAACAGATTAATACGCTGACGACCTCGCCTTTCAGAAAACAAATAGGCGGAATTTTGTTGCCTTCTGGAGTGGTCGCATCTGTGTATAACAATGAAAAGAGCACTTCTCCATTGCCATTCCTGCGGCTGTAAAGTTCATCAACTCGGTGAATGTCCAGGCCGTTGCCTTCTAATTTGCCCTTCCAGAGTTTGTATTTATGGGAATCGGTCAGCATTTCGCTCATGACAGGAATAAATGTGTGCTGATCAATTGTACAATGGGAACGAAATCGAAAGATTGGGAACGCCGTAGGTTTTGCTGAAACGTTTCTGCCCGTTGTCCAGTTTAGCTTCGGTCGCGTAGGTGATCCGTCCTGCCATATAGGCTAGCTTTACGCCAATGCGGTCCGTGATCCAGTAACGGAGAAATACTTCCGAATTCCCGTTCTGGTTATCCAATGCAAGCGGCAGAAGGTTCAGTGTGCTGGGGTTGCTTTTCACATAAGCATTATAATATTTGGCGCCCTCTCCTTCTGAAAAACCGGGTTTTGTATATAATCCATTTCTCCTCAATCCAAATGCAATGCCGAAAATATCTGTGTTAGCGCCAATGTCGAACCGCCACAATTTGACGTTTGCGCCGAGAATAAAACTAACACCATTCGCCGTTAACCGCCCAAATTCGAGTGTATCCCTTGATAAAGCATTGTCTTTTGGTAATAGATTCGTTCTCCCTGCGTAATATCCCCACGTCCGTACGCCCCAACCTATTCTGAACCATTGAAAATTGGCCAGACTCAATTCCTGATGATACAAAGCTGCCGGAACCCATTCGTTTTCCTGATATCCAAGCCCCAGATCAATGCCCGACGTTACACGGGAAAGACTTTGTGCAAAACCCTGAATTGAACCAAGAAAAATAAAAAGTACTATTAATCGGAAGCTTTTCATTGATTTTTAAATGATGTGATGGGCAAAGGTAAAAAAATGTACAAAAAAATAAGGCAGAGATCTGCTTCTCTGCCTTAAGTATGCTGACAATTTAAGTAAACGGCCGAAAACTTGTTATATTCGTCTTGTTGCTGCGTTTTTCTTGAGAACGATCGCTCCCATAGGCGGCAAGTCCAGAATTACCGAATTGCTTTTGCCATGCCATTGATGCGCTTCCGAGGTGACAGCCCCGGCGTTAATAACGCCGCTTCCCTGAAATTCTGCTGCATCCGAATTAAAGATTTCCTGCCAGTTGCCCTCCGTGAGCACGCCCACGCGGTAACCCATGCGCGGAATAGGCGTCAGATTGAGCACGACGACCACATTTTGAGCTGGATCCATTGCTTTTCTGGCAAAAACCAAAACTGAATTTTCCCGGTCCTGCGTGTCGATCCATTCGAAACCATCGTGGGAGAATGAAAAATCGTACAGGGCGGGCTCTGTTTTGTATAAATTATTCAAAGCAGTCACACAGTCCTTCATTCCTTTATGCATTGGATTTTCAAGCAAGTGCCAATCCAGGCTCTGCTGAAAAGCCCATTCCGAAGTTTGCCCGAATTCGCAGCCCATGAACATGAGCTTCGTACCAGGATGCGCAAACATATAGGTGAACATTAATCTCAAATTCGCGAACTTCTGCCACTCGTCGCCAGGCATTTTATTGATCAGCGATTTCTTGCCGTAAACCACCTCATCATGTGAGAATGGCAACATGAAATTTTCCGAAAATGCATATACCAGACTGAATGTCAGTTGATCCTGGTGCCATTTACGGAAAGCGGAGTCTTTTTCAAAATACTTCAATGTATCGTTCATCCAGCCCATCATCCATTTCATCCCAAAGCCCAGCCCGCCTACAAACACAGGACGCGACACGCCAGGAAACGCAGTTGACTCCTCTGCAATGGTTTGAATGTCAGGGAATTCGGTATAGGCAGCCACATTCATTTCACGCAGTAATGAAATCGCTTCCAGGTTCTCCCTTCCGCCAAATTCATTCGGGATCCATTCGCCGTGCTTTCTGGAATAGTCCAGATACAGCATGGAAGCGACGGCATCAACACGAAGGCCATCCATATGATAGCGGTCGAGCCAGAAAATAGCGTTACTGATCAAAAACGACCTTACTTCGTTGCGGCCATAGTTGAAAATATAGCTTTTCCAGTCGGGGTGATAACCTTTGCGCGGATCTTCATGCTCGTAAAGCGAGGTGCCGTCGAAACGGAAAAGTCCATGCGCATCACCCGGGAAATGCGAGGGAACCCAGTCCACATAAACGCCGATTCCAGCCTGGTGAAGCTGATCAATGAGATACATCAACTCCTGCGGGGTGCCCATTCGGGAGGCGCAGGAAAAGTAGCCGGTAATCTGATAACCCCATGATGGCGGATAAGGATGCTCCATAGGGGGCATCAGCTCTACGTGCGTAAAACCCATTTCCTTTACATAGGGAACCAGGGACACTGCAATTTCTTTATAAGTCAGATACCTTTCAGGATCGGACGGGTCACGCTGCCATGAACCTAAATGGACTTCATAAACCGAAATGGGCGCATTGAGCTTATTTTTCTCTTTGCGGATCTTCATCCAGTCCGAGTCGCCCCATTCGTACCAGGTATCCCACACAATGGAAGCCGTACGCGGCGCTACTTCGCACCAGAGTGCAAAAGGATCTGATTTTTCCTGAGACTGGCCGTTTTCGGCTACTATATAATATTTATAAACCTCCCCTACGCCCACATCCGGAATCCAGCCTTCCCATATCCCCGAGCTATCCCAACGCGGCGCGAGTGAATGTGCGCCCTGGTTCCAGCCATTAAAATTCCCAACAACTGATATATAAGTAGCATTAGGCGCCCAGACTGCAAAGTAGGTCCCGGTAACGCCTTTGAATTCCATGACGTGAGAGCCCAGCTTTTCGTAAAGCTTGAAATGCTTGCCCTGGCGAAAGAGGTGTATATCAAAATCTGTAAAACGGCTTATCGTTTCTACCGCATTCAACTCTCGGTCCCGGATAATGTCCGACTTGCCCTCAGCAGGATCAGAAGTTGAGTCTGTCTTTTTTTTACCAGTTAACTTAGCCATTTGCAATACACAATTTTAATAATTTCTATGAGGATGTAAGATTTACAATTTTATTAAACTATTTCTTAAAATGTATATATTTTTTTAACCCAAATTGCTAAATCCGTCAGATACAGCGGCATATTACATTGTGCCCGCGACTTTCTCCACCTGATCCAAAACGCGCATG
The DNA here is from genome assembly GCF_023822005.2 of Dyadobacter fanqingshengii. Taxonomy (GTDB): domain Bacteria; phylum Bacteroidota; class Bacteroidia; order Cytophagales; family Spirosomataceae; genus Dyadobacter; species Dyadobacter fanqingshengii. The sequence continues at coordinate 631,436 of NZ_CP098806.1, read as the reverse complement.
ATGTTGCCTCCCCAAATTTTTTCGATCTCCTTTGCAGAATAACCTCGCTGTACAAGCTCTTCCGTAATGCCGCCAATCTGGCTTACATCGTGCAGGCCGATCACCTCTCCACCCCCGTCCAGGTCCATGCCAATGCCCACATGATCCACCGAAGTAAGCTTGATCACGTGCTCAATGTGGTCCACGGCTTCTTTAAGCGTTGGCATGTCCGACTTGTATTTTTCATTAATGGCTTTCATTTCGTCGCGCAACGCCTTTTTATCTGCATCTGATAAATCGGTCTGGCGGATTTTCAAGCGCAATGCTTTCAATGACATTTCGTGCGGCTGAGAAGGCTTTTTCACAAAACCCGGAACGAAATTGATCTGGATTACGCCGCCGTTTTTTGCCAAAGTTTTGATCATATCGTCTGTCATATTACGCGGAACGTCACATAATGCGCGACACGAGGAATGAGATGCGATAATTGGTGCTTTTGTGAGCTTAATCACGTCATAAAAGGTAGAATCCGACACGTGGGAAATGTCTACCATCATGCCTAACTTGTTCATTTCCTTCACAACTTCTTCACCAAAAGCGCTTAAACCATTGTGTTCCGGGCCATCACCGTCGGTTGAGGAATCGCATATATCATTGTTGGATGAATGCGAAAGGGTGACATAGCGTAAGCCGAGATCGTAATATTGTTTAATGCTGGATAAATCCTTCCCGATCGGCCAACCATTTTCCATACCGATAAACACGGCACGCTTCCCCTCTTTTTGCAATCTGTAAGCATCCTTTGAAGTTGTTGCGATACCCGCCACAGCTGGATTCAGTTTAACTGATTCGTGAATTTTATTAAAAATCGCCAACGCTTTTTGCTTAGCCTCTGCGTTTGCTTCTTCGGACCTTTTGCCCTGACCCAGATAGACGGCGAAGAACATGCCATCCATTCCGCCTTTGATCATTCTTGGAAAATCGATTTGAGAGCGATCTTTTTCATAATCATGTTCCACCGCAATGTCGAAACCCGGCTTCATCATATTGATGGGAACGTCGGCGTGGGTGTCAATGGTGAGGGCGTTTGCATGGATCTTCGCGGCCTTGGGCGACATGGTCACGCCCGTGGTCTGGGCAAATGAAAGCACCGGCAAGGTAAGCATGAGTAGAAGCTTCTTCATTTTAAGGAGTGATTGGTTAAGGGATTTGTAACTGATTTTAAGTTGAGCCTTTTTTTCTAAAATATCAACTATGCGCAGGCTTTCCTTCCTTTTCTACAAAATAACAACGGCAGGGTTCTATTCAGGTGTTGCTAGCGACTATGCCGGAGCCGATGGATTTGGTCATTGTGAGTAGACGAACTTTATTTTGCGTTTTAACTGAGCGCGAAGGCCCTAACTTAAACGATCGCCGTATTATTTATAATGAAGAATAATTTTATCCATGACCGTGTGCTGTCCATCTTGTCGGCCTCTATTTTTTCTATTTTCCTGATATCTTGTCATTCTGCCCGAATGCCGGCTTCCTGGCCAAATTCCGATAAAGATTTTATGTACCAATATTCAATCATCGATGCTTTAATGGCTGGCGTTTTTGATGGCAATCTGAGGGTCGGAGATTTAAAACCAAGGGGCGATTTCGGCGTCGGCACGTTCAATAAAGTGGACGGCGAGCTCATCATGCTGAAAGGAAAAGTGTATAAAATGAGCGCGGACGGCAGTGTAAAAGAGGTTTCCGATAGCGACAGCACTTCCGCTGCCTTTGTCAAGTTTTTCAAAGCCGACACGACAATTTATTTCAATGAGCCGAATTTAAGCTATGAGAAATTGCAGGAATATCTGGTTGAGAAACTGAATGCCAACACCATCTATGCAATTAAAATAACAGGCTCTTTTTCCTCCATGACGACCCGTGCAGCCAGTCCGGCAAAACCTCCCTACAGCACGCTGACGGCACATTTAGGTGAACATCAAAAGCTTTTCAACTACAATAACACCACCGGCACCTGCGTTGGATTCCTGCTACCGCCCTATCTGGCCAGGACCAATGTTCCGGGCTTCCATCTGCATTACCTGGCTGACGATTTAAAGGCTGGCGGTCACATTTTTAAGTTTAATACGAATTCGGTGGCGGTTGAAATTGACTTTGCGAAAGGGTTTACCATTGAAAATAACACCAATGCGGAGTTTTTGAATGTGAACCTAAAACCGGACCGCGGTGCTGAACTGAAAAAAATCGAGTAATTTTATATTTCCGGCCCGATGGAGATTTCTGATCATTATGTATTTTTTATCCAAAAACATACTCTTATGCTGCGCCTTAACCCTCTCAGGATGCGGCTCTGCCTATGCACAAGTTACTTACTTCGCCGACATTCTGGGGCACGGCTTTAAGCAGGCCACTATTGTACAACCTTCTGATTATGAAGGAAGTGTAACGTGCACAGTTATTAAGAAACAAACACCCGAAAAAAGCGATAAGGCGGTGCTTTATGTGCATGGCTTCAACGACTATTTTTTCCAGGAAGAAATGGCCGAGCGTTTCATTGAAGAAGGTTACAATTTTTACGCGGTCGATTTACGCAAGTATGGACGGTCGTATCTGGCCAATCAGAAGTTTAACAATGTACGTGACCTTTCCGAGTATTTCGCGGACATCGACACGGTTTTGACTATCATTAAAAACGAAGGATCGGACAAAATTTTGCTGAGCGGACATTCTACCGGCGGCTTGATTTTATCCTTGTATGCGGCCGAACAAAATGGGAAAGAAATGTTTGACGCGATCTTGCTGAACAGCCCGTTTTTTGATTTGAATGTTAAATCGGTTTTGAAAAAAACAGCCATTCCCGTTATTGTAAAAAGGGCTGAAAAACATCCGGAAACGACTATCAGCGCCGGGCTAAGCCCTTTATATGGAGAAAGTTTGCACAAAGATGCGCACGGAGAGTGGACATATAATCTTGGCTGGAAACCACATATTGCGCCACCCGTAAACTTCGGCTGGATCAGGGCTATCCATATGGGTCAACTTAAATTGTCTCAGGGTTTACAAATCAACAAACCTGTTCTGGTTCTTCATTCGGCCAAATCCATTGAAGAGAAGAAATGGAGCGAAGTCATGTTTACGGGGGACGCCGTTCTCAATGTCGAGGAAATAGCCAAACAAGCACAAAATATCGTTGGTCAATACAGCATTCAAGCTGTCCAGGGCGGCATGCACGACCTTATCCTATCACGAAAACCAGTCAGGGAAGAAGTGTATTCCACAATCTTCAACTGGGCAAAGCGAAACGTGAAGTAACCAAATCAGGCAGCGTGAAAATGAATATATTGCGGGGGATATTTATTTATTAAAACATCTTGTTAACCATGCAGATCAGCGATCTTAAAATTCTCTTTTTCGATATCGGCGGCGTGCTGCTGAGCAATGGTTGGGGGCATGAATCCCGGTTGCTTGCCGCCGAAAAATTTGGGCTGGATTATAAGGAAATGGACCAGCTTCATAATTTCATTTTCAATGTTTATGAGATCGGCAGCATTAACCTGGATCAATATCTGGACACGGTGATCTTCAACCATCCCAGGGATTTTGTGCGGGAGGATTTTAAGGAGTTCATGTATGCGCAGTCTGTGGAACTTCCGGGAATGCTTGCCTGGCTCAAAGAATGGAAAAGAGATTGCGGATTCCGCATCATTTCAATCAATAACGAAGGCAAAGAACTGAACGATTACCGCGTTCAGAAATTCAAGCTTCACACCTGTTTTGATGCCTTTATCTCATCTTGCGAGGTCAAAATGCGCAAGCCTGACCCGCGCATTTTTGAGCTCGCAATGGGCATCGCACAGGCAACGCCCAGTCAATGTGTGTATTTCGATGACCGCATTATGTTTGCCAACATGGCCAAAAAACTCGGCTTGCGCGCTTTCCAGCACACAGGTTTCGAATCGACCAAAGAAATCCTGGAAGATTTGAAAAAAGAACGGTTTGAAAGGGTTAGCTAAAAACCCTTATCATCGGCTGACGGGCCGTAAATAGAAGGAACTGCGATGTCGTTCAGTCGCATGTAAACGGTTAGTTGGCCCCTATGGTGAACCCAGTGGTTAATCGTTGACCCTATGGCGGCGATCATCGGCTGTGCGTATAACAGTTCGCCGTTGTTTTTGAGCTTGAATTCTTTTGTCAGGTTCTCTTCTGTCGCATTTTGCAAAGCAGCTTTTGCACGTTCAACATTCTCGTCAAAATGCCTTACGACGGCCTCTCTTTCTCGTGTTTCCATGTGTTTGAAAGTCACGAAATCAATTTCGCCTTCTTCCACCATTACCGCCACCCAAAGCGGAATTTCGGCGACCAGCAATGTGAGGTAACCCATCTCCATGGACTTGGGATGCGGTTTGAAATTGTACACTGTTTCAGGAATTCTTTCGAGACATTTCCTCGTGGACGTGTACTCT